>JACRCR010000113.1 GCA_016218925.1 Deltaproteobacteria bacterium
AACCAACCCCAGCGGAGCAAGCCAACACCATGAAGGAATGTCTGAACTTCTACATCAACGGCCAGTGGGTGGCCCCGACCACGCCCAACCCCTTCGACGTCCTGAGCCCGGCCACCGAGGAAGTGATCGGCCGCATCAGCCTCGGTTCCAAAGCCGACGTCGACAAGGCGGTTGCCGCCGCCGAAGCGGCCTTCGAGACCTTTTCGCAGACGACGCGGCAGGAACGTGTGGCGCTGCTCGAGCGCATCCTCGACGTCTACAAGGCCCATCTGGACGAACTCGCGCAGACGATCTCGTCGGAGATGGGCGCGCCGATGTGGCTGGCCCAGGCGGCGCAGGCCCCTTCAGGCATGGCACACTTGGCATCCACGCTGGAGTTGCTGAAGAACTACGAGTTCAGCGAGCAGAAGGGCAAGACCCGCATCGTGCGCGAGCCGGTCGGGGTGTGCGGCCTGATCACGCCGTGGAACTGGCCGGTGAACCAGATCATGTGCAAGGTCGCGCCGGCGCTGGCGGCCGGCTGCACGATGGTGCTCAAGCCGAGCGAGATCGCGCCGCTCAATGCCATCGTCGTCGCCAACATCCTGCACGAGGCCGGCGTACCGGCCGGTGTCTTCAACCTCGTAAACGGTGACGGCCCCACCGTCGGCACTGCGCTGTCGTCGCACCCGGGCATCGACATGATGTCGTTCACCGGCTCCACCCGCGCCGGTATTCTGGTCGCCAAGAACGCCGCCGAAACCGTCAAGCGCGTGTCGCAGGAACTCGGCGGCAAGTCGGCGAACATCATACTCGACGACGTGGACCTGGAGGCGGCTGTGACCGGCGGCGTGCGCGGCTGTTTCACCAACAGCGGTCAGTCGTGCAACGCACCAACGCGCATGTTCGTGCCCGAGTCCAAACACACCGCCGCGATCGCGATCGCCAAGGCCGTCGCCGAGTCTGTGCAGGTGGCCGACCCCGCCACCGCCGCGCCGGGCGCGATCGGACCGGTGGTGAGCAAGCAGCAGTGGAACAAGATCCAGGGCCTGATCGAGAAGGGCATCGCAGAAGGCGCACAACTCGTCAGCGGCGGCCCCGGCCTTCCCGACGGCATGACGCGCGGTTACTTCGTGAAGCCGACCGTGTTTGCCGGAGTCCGCAACGACATGACGATCGCGCGCGAAGAAGTGTTCGGGCCGGTACTGGCGATCCTTCCCTACAAGACCGAAGAGGACGCGATCCGCATGGCCAACGACACGGTCTACGGCCTGTCGGGCTACGTGCAGTCGGGCGATCCCGAGCACGCCATCCGCGTCGCGTCGCGCCTGCGCACCGGCAACGTCCACATCAACGGCGCCGGTCCCGACTTCAACGCTCCGTTCGGCGGCTACAAGCAGTCGGGCAACGGGCGTGAGTGGGGCGAGTTCGGCTTCGAAGAGTTCCTCGAAGTCAAAGCAGTGCTGGGCTGCCCCAAGGTGGCCTGACGACGCCGCGCACGCGCTGCAACCAGCGTCGGTCCATCAACGGCCGCCTCGCCGATCAGACGGGGCGGCCGTTGCGTTTCGCACGCGCCGCGGAGCGTCGGTACGCGACGACGTGCGTTCTCTTTCCATCGATGGCATTGACCAGCCGGCGACTCTCGACGAGAACGTCGGCATGCGCCCGTCGGCAGAGACCGCATCCGGACTTGCCCACCCGCGATGTATCGCTAATGTAGATCCCGGCTCACGCCGGGAGGAAGCAATGCCGGTACGCATCGCCCGCTGGGGCAACAGCCTCGCGCTCCGACTACCCAAAACCATCGCCGAGCAGGCAGGGCTGCGCGACGGAAGCGTCGTCGACTTGCTGGTCGAAGGCGGAAACGTCCTCATCCGTACGTCGCGCTGCGAGTTCAAGCTCGAGGAACTCGTTCGCAAGATGCGCAAAGCCAATGCGCACGCCGAGACCGATTGGGGCGCCGCCGAGGGAGACGAGACCTGGTAGGCCGCCGCTATACGCCAGAAAGAGGTGACATCATCTGGCTGTCGTTCAGCCCGCAGAGCGGACGCGAACAGGCTGGTCGACGGCCCGCGCTGGTACTGTCTCCGGCGATCTACAACCGCCGCTCGGGACTGGCGGTGGTGTGCCCGATCACCAGCCGCGCCAAAGGCTATCCCTTCGAAGTAGGCCTCGGCGGCGAAGCCGAACTACGAGGCGTCATACTCGCCGACCAAGTGCGCAGCCTCGACTGGCGCCGGCGCGGAGCCGAGCTTGCCGCAAGAGCCACACCCAACGCACTCGAAGAAGTGGCCGCGAAGGTGCGCGCGCCGCTCGGACTCTGAGCGACTCGCTTCGGTTCATCCCCGCAAGCGTACCCGCTGGCCGTGATGCGTGGATCGCCAGCGAACGAAGCCCGGGCACTGCTGCCCGACGATTCTACCAGACGACCGCCCGCCGAAGCCTGCAAGTCGCCAGCGCCGATGAGCCTTGCGATGCGCTGCTGCGTGGCGTCGCGGCCCGCACACGTGATAGGTTTCCTCGATGCCGCTTCCGGTCGCGCTCATCATCGACGTGGAACCAGACCCGCGCCTGTTCGACCGACCCGAGGTTAGCCACTGGCAGGGCTTCCATCGGATGCTCGAGCTGGTCGCGCGGCTGCGGCAGCAACTGCGCGACCTCCAACAACAGCCGCCATCGTTCGCGTGGCTGCTGCGCATGGACCCGCAGATGCGGATCGTCTACGGCGACGGCGGATGGATCGCCGAGAACTTCGCCAAAGAGCTGGCCGGCCTGCGAGAGGCCGGCGACGAACTCGGCTTGCACACCCATCTCTACCGCCAGCTCGCCGACGGACACACCTGGATCACCGACACGGCCGATCCGGCCTGGCGGCGCCAGTGCGTGCTGGAAGCGACCGACACCTGGCGCCGGATCTTCGGTGAGCCGTGCCTGGTACACTCGTTCGGCGACCGCTCGCTGTACGAAGACAGCCTCGACGTACTCGAGGAGGCCGGAATCCGCGTCGACCTGACGCCCGAACCGGGTCTCGTGAGCAAGTCCGTCTACCGCCCCGACGAAAAGCTCGTCGGGAAGTTGCCGGACTACTCGCGCGCACCGCGTGAGCTGTGGCGCCCGGCGCGCGGCGACTTCCTCAGGCACGATCCGTTGGCGGGACGCGACCTGTGGCTGCTGCCGGTCGCGACCTATCGATTTCCACGCTACTTCGAGCCTGGACGGCGCATCGACCAGGTGCTGCGGCGCGCGCGCGGCGATCTGCCGAGCCGCGACGACATCTCGCAGCGCTACGTGCGCATCTGTCTCGCCCAGCGCGGTTACGTGGTGCGCCGGGGCTGCGCGCTGCTGATGCGCCAGCACGCGCCCAACACGCTGCACTTCGTGCTGCGCTGCAGCCAGGCCAACTCCCGGGCGACCTGCGAGCGCGTCGCGGACAATGTGCGCTGGCTCGCAGGCGGCGGACTCGGCCGCGACATCGAGTTCGTCTCGCCGCTGCGCTTGATGGACAGACTCGGCGTACCCAGGCCGTGCAACCCGAGAACCGACGCGGCGGTGGCATAGCCGCCGCCCGCAACGATGGCGATGTCGAATTCCTCTTCGCAGCCCGGCGCCGCAGGCGAAGGACGTCCAACCCCATCCCGTGAAGCGGGCGACGCGGTGTTGCGCCGCGGAGTCCACGGCGCCGCTGCTCTCGGCGTGCGTCAGGTTCTGGTCCAACTGCTGAGCGTGGCCGGCGCCATCGCGCTCGCCAACCTGCTCACGCCCGCGCAGTTCGGCGTCTACGCCGTCACCGTCTTCGTGATGCATTTCCTGGTGGCGTTCGGCGACGCCGGCCTGGCGGCCAGCCTGGTGCGCGAGCCCGACGAGCCGTGCGATCGCGACTACCACGCGGTCTTCACGGCCCAGCAGATCCTGGTCGCAGTCGTCGTACTGTGCGGAGTGGTGGCGGCGCCCGCACTCGAGGCCGCGCTGGGACGGCAGACCGACCTGGGCCCGCTGATCCCGGCCGCGCTGGCGGCACTGGCAATCACGTCGTTCCAGACACTTCCCGCCGCGCGCTTGGAGCGGCACCTGCGTTTCGATCGTCTCGCGGTCGTCGAAGTGGTTCAGGCACTGGCGTTCAACGGTGTGGCAGTGGCGTGCGCGCTGGCCGGACTCGGCGCCGCTGCCATGTCGGTTGCGCTGGTAGCCAGGGCTGCCGCCGGCGCCGTCACGATCGCCATGGTCGAGCCGTGGCGTCTGACTTGGGTACTGGACTGGCCGCTGGTGAGGCGCCGCCTGCGCTTCGGCCTGCCATTCCAGGCCGCCGCTCTGGTCAATCTGGTGCGCGAGTCGCTGCTGCCGGTGATGGTCGGAGCCGTGCTCGGCGCGGCAGCCGTCGGCGGAATTTTCTGGGCACACATGTTCGCCACCGCGCCGCTGATCGTCGTCGCGATGCTCCAGCGTCTGCTGCTGCCGATGTTCGCGCGCCTCCAGGGCAATCCGCGCGAGCTTCGGCGCGCCTGCGAAGCGTCAGTGTTCGCGATCGCGGCGCTGGTGATTCCGGTGCAGACCGCGGCGTGGGCGCTACAGGAACCGATCACGCGCATCGTATTCGGCGCGCAGTGGCTGGAGTGGCTGCCGGTCTATCGTCTGGTGTGGATCGCCGTCGTGCTCGAAGCCCAACTGGTGGTGGCGATGGCGCTGCTCAACGCGCTCGGACGTGCTGGCCGGATCTTCGGATACCTGGCGGCACTGGCGGTGGGCTTGTGGGTAGGCGGCGTCCCGCTGCTGCTCGCGCTGGGTCCGGCCGGATACGGCATCGCGACCATCTTGCTGCTCGCGATCAAACAGCGCCTGATCCGCGAAGCCGACACCGCGGCCGGTACCAACTCGCTCCACGTAGTCGCGCCGGTGTGGGCGGCGAGTCTGCTCTCGGGCGTGGTGACCAGCGCTCTGGCGGCGCTGGTGCAACCGCAAGGGCCGGTTGCGCTGGTAGCTGTCGCACTGATGGCGGCACTCGCGTATCTGGCGCTGCTGTCTCTGCTGGCCAGAACCCGCACGCGCAGCGCCGTCGACTGGATGCGCAGGGAATGGCAGCGCGCGTGAACGGGCGCATCGCCGCCGTTGTGCTGAGTTGGAACGACGCCGACCGCGTACTGGCTTTCCTGGAACGGCTACACGAACTCGACCTGCGGCCCGATCGCGTCATCGTCGTCGACAACGGATCGGTCGACGGATCTCCCGACCGCATCGCCGCCGCGTTCGGCACCTGCCAGGTAGTGCGCCTGGCCGAGAACCGCGGCTACGCCGGCGGCGCCAACGCCGGGATCGAACTGGCGATGAGCGAAGGCGCCGACTGGATCTGGCTGCTCAACACCGACTTGTCGCTCCCGAGCGACGTGCTGTCGGCGCTGGCGCGAGGCGCCGGCGACGACCCGCGCTGCGGCATGATCGCGCCCGTGTTGGTCGAGACCGACGGCAGTGTGCAGGCCTGGGGCGGCGGCCGCGTCAACTTGTGGACCGGCGTGTCGCGGCACCTAACGTCGAAGACCGAGCAGCCGCACTATCTGAGCGGCGCCTGTCTGCTGCTACGTGCGGCGATGCTGCGCGAGGTAGGCCTCTTCGACGAACGTTACTTCTTCTACTGGGAAGACGTCGATCTAGGGTTTCGTGCGCGCGAGGCCGGCTGGACACTCGCCGTCGCCGACGACTGCCGCGTCGAACATCGCGAAGGCTCGACGCTGGGGCGCTGGAGCGCCGCACGATGGCACTTCCTGTTCACCGGATTGCCGCACTTCCTGCGCGGCCGCGCCTTTCTGCCAACGCTCGCCTTCACGCTGCGGCTGCTGCACCACAGCGCCGCGATGGCGCGACACCGGCGCTGGGAAGCAATGCGCGGCGCCTGGCTCGGCGCGGCAGCGCAGTGGCGCGGGCGATGGCGGGGATGAGGATCCTGTACGTCGCGCCGGCCTCTCCGCACCCGGGCAATTTCGGTGGCGGCATGCGAGTGGCGGCGCTGGCGGCGGCACTGGGGCGCCGCGCTGACGTCCATCTGCTCGTAATAGCCGACGAACCCGGTGAGGAAGCGCGGCGATTTCTCGCCGCTCGCGGCGCCGAGTTGTGGGCGACGCCGCCACAGACGACCGCGACGCGGCTATGGCGCATCGTGTCGGCAACGGCGCGAGGACACTCGATCCCGGCCGCACGCCTGTTCTCTCCCGCGCGTGTCGAGCAACTGCTCGCGAAGGCGCAGGCGCTGGCGCCCGACGTCGTGATTCTCGGCGAAACGTTCCTCGGCGAGCCGGCGGCGGCGCTGCGCGCGCTCGCGCTGCGCGTAATCGTCGACACCTTCAACGTCGAGTCGCAGCTCTGGCGCGACGTCGCCGCCGCAAGCACGACACTCTCGGCACGCTGGGGTTACTCGCTGCTGGCGGCCAACACCGCAGCCCTGGAGCGGCGCACGCTGCCGGTAGCCGATCGGGTCTGGGCAGTCAGCGAGGAAGACGCGGCGTGGTACCGGCGCGCCCTGCGCCTGCAAGCGGTCGACGTGGTGCCCAACGTGATGGCAACCACCGCGGCCGCGCTGGCGGCGCCCACCGAGCCCGACGCCGTCGTCTTCACCGCTACCTACGCATATCCGCCCAACGAGGACGCCGCGCTGCGGCTCATCTCGATATCAAGTGCGCTGGCGGCACGCGGGCACACCCACCGGCTCTACCTGGTCGGCCGCCGGCCGAGCGCGCGGATGAAAGCGGCCGCTGCCGGGCTCGCGCACGTGGTCGTCACCGGCGAGGTCGACAGCGTCGAGCCGTGGCTGCGCAAGGCGGCGGTGTTCGCGGCTCCGCTGCAGCTCGGATCCGGCACCAACTTCAAACTGCTCGAGGCGATGCTCGCGGGTCGCGCGGTGCTGACCACACCGATCGGCGCACGCGGGCTCGACATCGAGGACGGGCGCCACGCGCTGATACGAACCGAAGAGCATTTCGCGGGCGCGCTGGTGGCGCTGCTCGGCGACGCCGCGCTGCGCGCGAGCCTGGCGGCCGAGGGCCGCCGTCATGCCCTCGAGCATTTCACGGAGGCGCGACTCGACGCTGCACTGGACCGCGCCCTTGCGCCGTTCGGGTGCGCGACGCCCGGACGCCCCGGCTGATTTTTGCGACCGCAGGTCGCGCCTTCACGAAAAGCCGAGCATGATTCCGGCGACAAACGGCGGGGAACCTCGACCAGGACCCGCGACTGACCCGCAAAGGAGGCCTCTTTCGTGGAACCCCGCTGCGTACTTGCGCCAGATGACATCCGTCTTTCCGATCTCGGTTTCTGGAAGCGTCCGCCGGAGGAACGCGAGGGCGCCTTCGCCACCTTGCGCCGCGAGCGGCCGATCTCGTTCCACGAAGAGCCCGAAGTCGCACTGCTTGGCAAGGGTCCCGGCTTCTGGGCGCTGACCCGCTACGCCGATGTGTTGGAAGTCAGCCGCCAGCCCGAAATCTTTTCGTCCGCGCGCGGGGGCGTCAACATCATCGACATGCCGCCCGACTTCACCGAGTTCTTCGGTTCGATGATCGTTATGGACGACCCGCGCCACGCGCGCCTGCGTCGCATCGTCTCGCGCGGGTTCACGCCGGGAATGCTCAGGAGCGTCGACGCCAGCGTCGAAATCGCCGCGCGCAGCATCATCGATGCGGTGATCGACAAGGGTAGCTGCGACTTTGTGTTCGACATCGCCGCCGCGCTGCCTCTGAAGATCATCTGCGACATGATGGGAATTGCGGCGGCCGACTACCAGTTCGTCTTCGACCGCACCAACATCATCCTTGGCGCCGGCGACCCCGAGTACGTTGCCGATCCGGCCACGATAGTCCCCGCGCTGCTGCACGCCGGCCAGGAACTCTCGCAACTGATGCAAGACCTGGCTGCGCACCGCCGCGAGCATCCGACCGACGACCTCACCTCCGCGCTGCTCCACGCCGAGGTCGACGGCGAACGCCTGAGCGACGCCGAGATCGGCTCGTTCTTCGTGCTGCTGGTGGCAGCCGGCAACGAGACCACCCGCAACGCGATCAGCCACGGCATGAAGGCGCTCTGCGACTACCCTGACCAGCGACGCCTGTGGGCTTCGGACTTTGAACGGCTGGCCCCGGGCGCGGTGGAAGAGATCGTGCGCTGGGCTTCCCCGGTGATCCACTTCCGCCGCACCGCCACCCGCGACACCGAGATCGGCGGCGATCGCGGCCAGCCGCACACAGGCGCCGGAGGCGGCGATCGCGGCCAGCCGCACACAGGCGCCGGAGGCCGCGTTCAGAAGATCCGCGCGGGCGACAAGGTGGTGATGTGGTACAACTCGGCCAACCGCGACGAGACGGTGTTCGACGACCCCTACCGTTTCGACATCCGCCGCACCCCCAACGACCACGTCGGCTTCGGCGGCCCGGGCCCCCACTTCTGCATGGGCGCGCACCTGGCACGGCGCGAGATCACCGTGATGTTCCGTGAACTGCTGCGGCGCCTGCCCGACCTGCAGATCACCGCCGAGCCCGAGCGCCTGCTGTCCTTCTTCATCCACGGCATCAAGCGCATGCCCTGCCACTTCACCCCCCGCCGGTAAGGGGTCAAGTCGCGGCTTGCGATTTGGCTCCTCGGCGGTAAGGGGTCAAGTCGCGGCTTGCGACATGTCCCTCGACCGGCCGGCGCCGAGATACCGGAGTCAGGGTCAGGGGGGTCAAGTCGCGGCTTGCGACATGTCCCTCGACCGGCCGGCGCCGAGATTGAGGGGACCGGGCGCCGGAAGCGTCCACCCAC
>JACRCR010000115.1 GCA_016218925.1 Deltaproteobacteria bacterium
CGCTGCTACGAAGCCCCCACTTCGAGCGATAGCGAGCCGGCTCCGATCCCGCGTCTTGCGCTCAGCGCCGAGCCGGTCGTACTGCGTCATCTGGTCGCAGCCGGGCCAGCGGCACGCTCCCAGGCCCATACTGGCGCGGACATCTGGAACGACTACGAGCTCCCCGATGGCGCGGCGATCCTCGATGCGGTCACCGCCAGCGGGCTTCGCGGACGTGGCGGCGCCGCCTATCTCTCCGGCGCCAAATGGAAGGTCGCGCGCGATACTGCGGCGCCGGTTCGCTACGTGGTCGCCAACGGCGACGAGGGCGATCCCGGCGCCTACATCGACCGCCTCCTTCTCGAAGAAGCGCCGCACTCGGTGCTGGCCGGCATGGTGGCGTGCGGCCGCGCGACCGGTGCTGCACGCGGCGTGATCTACGTGCGCGCCGAATATCCGCGTGCCGCCGCTCGGGTACGCCAGGCCGTGGCCGAGGCGCAGGCGCGCGGTCTGCTGGGCGGCATGCAGATGAGCGTGGTCAGCGGAGCCGGCTCCTACGTGGCCGGCGAGGAGACCGCGCTGCTGCGATCGATCGAAGGTCTTCGGGCCGAGCCGAGGCCTAAGCCTCCGTATCCGGCCAGCAGCGGCCTTTACGGTCTGCCGACGATCGTCCACAACGTCGAGACCCTCTCGGTGATTCCGTGGGTCGTCGGCAATCGGCGCCGCGCCGATACCAAGGCGGTGTGTCTGTCCGGTGCAGTCGCTCGCCCTGGCGTGGTCGAAGTGGATCTCGGCACTTCGCTGCGCCGGGTTCTGGAGGAAGGCGGCGGCGGTCCTGGTGCCGGCTGTGTCTGGAAGATGGCTCTGATCGGCGGCCCGCTCGGGCGCGTGGTTGGCGCCGCGGATTTCGACGTCGCGCTGTCGTTCGCGAACCTCCCGGGCATGGGCCACGCCGGCGTCGTAGTGTTCGATCAAACGGTTTCGGCGCGCGCGCTGGCCGAGCACCTGTTCGGCTTTGCCCGCAGCGAATCGTGCGGGACCTGTGCACCTTGTCGCATCGGCTCCTGGCAACTCGTGTCGCGCCGCAGCACCGGCGAACTCGAGCGGCTACTCGAGACGATGGAAGCAGGCAGCCTGTGCGGGTTCGGCCAGGGCGTGCCGCGGCCGCTGCGTGATCTTCTGCGCCTCTACGGTGACGAAGTTACCGGCGCGCGCGGAGCGGCGAAATGACGCGCGCGCGCCGCTGCGGAGCGCTGAAATGACGCGCGCGCGCCGCGGACGCAGCGCGCGCCGCTGCGGAGCGGGTCGATGACACTGCGTCTCAATGGTCGCGACGTGGCCGGCGGGGGGACACTCCTCGATGTCTGCCGTCGCGAGCGAGTCGCGGTGCCGGCCTTGTGCCACGACGATCGAGTGGAACCGGGCGGGCACTGCCGGGCCTGCATGGTCGAAGTGGATGGGCGACTGGCGCCGGCGTGCACGACTGCGGCAACCGACGGCGCGGTGGTCGACAGCGACAGCGCGCGCGTTCGCGACTACCGGCGCGACCTCGGCGAGTTGATGGCGGCCGAGTCCGAGCCGCGCGCGAGGGTCGCTGCGCTCGTGCAGGAGTGGGGCGTGCAAGGCTCGCGCTACCGGCGCGATGCGCTGCACGCCACGCCGCTGCGCGACACACAGCACCCGTTCCTGCGTCTGGATATGTCGGCGTGCATCTTGTGCCGCCTGTGCGCGAGGGTTTGCGCCGAGGTTCAGGGGCAGTTCGTCTACGCGGTGGAGGGACGCGGCGCGGGCGCGCGGCTGAGTTGGGGCCCAGGCGCGTTTTCCGACACCGCTTGCGTCGCGTGCGGCGCTTGCGTGTCGGCGTGTCCCACCGGCGCGATCTCGGACGTCGATCGCTCCTCTGTCGAACGCGCTGCGATGCCTGCGTCTACTCGCCAGCGCGGCGCGCGGCAGACGATCGATCGAGTTGTGCGTACGACGTGCGCCTACTGCGGGGTCGGGTGTCAGCTCGACGTTGCGGTTGCCGGCGACGACATCGCATTCATCGAGGGGGCGGCATCTGCGGTCAACCACCGACACCTTTGCGTCAAAGGTCGCTATTTGCACTCTTTTGCGCGGCACCCCGAGCGGCTGACGTCGCCGCTGCTGCGGCGTGGCAAGCGACTGGTTGCGGTGTCGTGGCAGGAGGCGATCGCCTACGTCGCCTCCGAGCTGGCGCGTTACCGCGACCGCACCGCGGTTCTGGCGTCGTCGCGCTGCACCAACGAGGAAAATTACCTGCTGCAGAAGTGGGCGCGCGCCGGTCTCCACACCAACAACGTCGACTGCTGCGCGCGCGTCTGCCACGCTCCGAGCGCCGCAGGGATGCGTCGATCGTTCGGCGCCGGCGCGGCGACCAACTCGCTGGCCGACATCGAAGCGTCGGACCTGCTTTTCGTGTGCGGCTCCAACACCACCGAGAGTCACCCCGTGGTCGGCGCGCGCGTGAAGCAGGCGGTACTCGCCGGCGCGCGGCTGGTGGTGGTGGATCCGCGCCGTACCGAACTCGCGGCCCTGGCCGACGTGCACCTGGCGCCGCGTCTCGGCACCAACGTTCCGCTGCTCAACTCGCTGGCTGCGGTGATCGTCGAGGAAGGCCTGTGCGATGACTCATTCGTTGCCGAGCGCACGCGAGGTTTCGACGAATTCGCACGCTTCGTCTCGGACTACCGTCCCGAAGCGGTGGAGAGTGTCACCGGGGTGCCTGCGCGGGAGGTGCGCACGGCGGCGCGCATGTACGCCGGCGCGCGCTCGCCGATGCAGCTTCACGGTCTCGGTGTCACAGAACACGTACAGGGCGCCGAGGCGGTGATGCTGCTGTGTAATCTGGCTCTGCTGTGCGGCGCGGTGGGTCGCGATGGTGTCGGTGTGAATCCGCTGCGTGGACAGAACAACGTGCAGGGCGCCGCCGACATGGGCTGCCAGCCCGACCTGATGACCGGCTACGCGCCGGTCGCCGACGCAGCCGCGCGCAGTCGTTTCGAAGCGCTCTGGCACCGCCCGGTGCCGTCATCGCCGGGACTGACGCTGCCGCGCATGTACGAGGCGATCGATTGCGGCGACATTCGCGCGATGTTCCTGCTCGGCGAGAACGTGGTGCAGACCGACCCCGATGCGCAGCGCGTTCGCGCGCGCCTGGCCAACCTGGAGTTGCTGGTGGTCCAGGAAATCTTCCTGACCGAGACCGCACGCATGGCCCACGTCGTGCTGCCCGGCGCGAGCGCTTTCGAGAAGGACGGGACTTTCACCAACGCTGAGCGCCGCGTGCAGCGGGTGCGCCGCGTGCTTGCGCCTCCGGGCCAGGCCAGGGCGGACTCGGAGATCCTGTGCGACCTGATGAGAGCGGCGGGACTCGCGGCCGACTACGCGGGTGCGCGCGAGATTTTCGACGAGATTCGCGCGCTGGCGCCGATGCTGGCCGGTGCCGACTACGACGCCGTCGAGGCACAGGGACTGCAATGGCCGGTGACGCCCGCTCATCCCCGGGGGACTGCGACGTTGCATCGAGACGGCTTCGGCAGCGGCGCGAAGGCTCCGCTCCACTGTGTCGCGTTCACGCCATCGCCAGCGCTGGCCGGCGATGCGCGACGGCCTCTGCGACTGACCACCGGCCGCGTGCTGGAGCACTACAACAGCGGATCGATGACCCGCCGCAGCGAAGCGCTGCGCCTGGCCTGCGCCGACTTCCTCGAGATCCATCCCGACGACGCCCGGGTGCGAGGCGTGGTCGACGGCGACGCGGTGATGGTCGCCAGCGAGTTCGGCGAGGCCGCAGCGGTTGCGGCGGTGACCGACACGGTGCCGCCGGGAACTCTTTTCCTGAGCTTTCATTTCCCGGAGACTGGTACCAATTCTGTCACCTCCGACGTAGTCGATCGGCTGTCGGATTGTCCCGAGTACAAGGTGACGGCGGTCGAGGTCCGTCGGGCCGAGTAGTCCTGCAAGAGGGGCCCCCCGATTCGTCCTTGAGGCCATGCCCGCCTGGGTGAACCGCAGCCCCCAAGGCGAGATCGGCTGCCTGCACGTTGAAACCCGCAGGTTCCGGGGCGCTCCAGCGTTTGGCGCTCGCGGCCGGTCGGGTTCTCGCGCCGGCGCGTGGCCGAAAATGCGAAGCCGGTCCCGGGCGCGAGGGACGATTCGGCGTCGACGCGACGGCCGGAGGGTTGAGATAGCCGGGAGCGCGCGACACACTCGCCTTCAGCCCTCAGGGGGGGGGATCTCGTGAGCGATCGAACGCGTTCGATAAGTTCGTGGAGACACCATAGATTACGGCTCATCGCAGCTCTCACGGAAATCACCGCGATCCGAGAGGATCCGCGGAGGAGCGAAACAATGGCAACGAAGAGTGGAACCGCACAGAGATTATCAACCGTCGCCCTGATCCTTCTCGGAATGATCGCGCTGCCGCGCGTGAGTGAGGGCGCGAACTGGCCGCTGTGGAGGGGCGACGCCGGCAATTCCGGCAGTTCCTCCGAGACGATCGTACTTCCCCTGACCCTTCGCTGGCACTCGACCGCGCCGGACGTCGAAGAAAACGGCGTCGTCGTGGCCAACGGCGTTGCATACATGTCGACCGAGAACGGGTTTCTGCACGCGTTCTCGGTCGCGACCGGCTTCGAGGTCGCGGGTTTCCCGGTGGTTACAGCGGCTTCGTACGGTACCCCGGCGGTCGATCTGGCCAATGGGAAAGTGTACGTGCTTGCAGCCGCGACGCTTCATGCGCGCAACCTGGACGGTACTGCGGCGTGGACCGCGGCGGTCGGGGCCACCGGCAGCAACTATTCCGAGGGGCCGGTCGTAGAGGATGGATTCGTCTACGTCGTGGCGGGCGGCGCTATCAAGAAGTTCGATGCGGCAGGAGTGTTGCAATGGACATCGTCGCCGGCCGGGACTCTGGCGGGCGGCACCCAGGCATCGATCATGGGCGGCCACCTGTACGCGAACAACGAGAGCGGCGCGATACGCAAGTACGACAAGGCGACCGGAGTCGAGGTCACGACCGGAGGCTTCCCGATCACGACCGCGGGCAGCGTCAGCGCACCGACGACGGTGAACGGTGCGATCTACTACAAAGCCGACGTTCTGTATGCGTACAGCGCGACGGACGGGACTCTGCTGTGGTCCGCTGCGGCCGGCGGCTACAGTAACTACTCAGGCTCGCCGGCAGTCTCCAACGGGACGGTCTACGTGTACGGATGGGATGGCCTGCTGTATGCCTTCGATGCCGCCACGGGCGTCCCCGAGACGGGCTTCCCGTCGGCAGCGCTGAACACGGCGTTCGACCGCAACTACGGCTCGCCGGCGGTCGCGGGCGACAAGGTTTTCGTCGGCGCCGGTACGACCCAGAAACTGAAGGTCGTGGGCGCGGCCGGAACGGCCAACGCAGGCGTGGTCCTCGAGGAGGACCTGACGTTTTCCGCCGACCCGCAGGGGTTCGACCTGTGCTCGCCTGCGATATCCGACGGTTGGGTGTTCGGCATGCTCGACGGCGGCGGCCTGTACGCGTTCCAGGGCTTGCTCGGCCCGTCGAGCGGTGTCGTCGAGATCAATGACGGCGCGTCGTGTACCGAGTCGCAAGACGTGACGTTGGCGCTCGACAACGGCGGAAATTCCTCGATCACCGAGATGATCATCTCCGAGGACCCCTTCTTCACGGGGGCTTCTTATGAGCCGTTCGCGGCGACCAAGAACTGGGCGCTGTCGGCCGGCTTCGGGACCAAGACGGTCTACGTCAAGCTCAAGGATTCGACAGGACTCGAGTCGAACGTCTTCAGCGATTCGATCGACTACCTCGACAACTGCCAGACCATCGACCTCACCCCCGCGCAGGCGACCAATCCGATCAACACCCCGCACACCGTGACCGCGACGGTCGAAGACAGCAGTCAGGTCGCGCAGCCCGGCGTGGAGGTGACGTTCGAAGTCGTCTCGGGCCCGAACATCGGTGCCGCCGGCGTTTGCAGTGCCAACGCCGACTGCGTCACCGATGCCAACGGTGAAGTGAGCTTCACCTACACGGGCAGTGGAGGCATCGGCACCGACCTCATCCGCGGCTGCTTCGTGAACCAGAGCGAGGGCCAGACCTGCTCCCAGCCAGTCTCCAAGGAATGGATTTCGGGCGGTTGCCCGCAAGACTGCGGCGACCCGGCGGTGGCGCATCCGACCATCACCGCGGTCGATGCCGGCTACATCCTGCGGACCGCGGTCGAGCTGGAAGAATGTCTGCTTTGCATCTGCGATCTCGACAACAGCGGCAGTGTTTTGGCTGACGACGCGCTGGCCGACCTCAGGTATGCGGTAGGCTTGCCCGAGGAACTCAACTGTCCTGACTTCTGACCGTTCGGGAGCGGCCGGTCGCGCCAGCATTGTCTGACGTGACCGGCCGCTTCGACTCCGCAAACGATGGAAGAGATCAAGCGATTCTTCACCCAGGACCGTTACGCGGCGCACTCGGGGATCGAACTCGTGTCGGTGTCACCGGGCCACGCGGTGGCGCAGATGCGGATCCAGCCGTATCACTTCAACGCGGTAGGTCGCGTGCAGGGCGGGGCGATCTTCACGCTGGCAGACCTTGCGTTCGCTGCCGCGTCCAACGCCCATGGCAAGGCGGCGGTCGCCATCAACGTCAGCATCACTTACATGAGCGCGGCTGCTTCGGGCACGCTGCGCGCCGAAGCGCGAGAGCTGACGGCCAATCCGAAGCTGGCCAGCTACACCGTCAACGTCACCGATGACAGTGGCACGTTGGTCGCGGTGTTCCAGGGATTGACCTACCGCAAGGACCAGACGCTACCGTGGGTGGCGAAGGGCTGAACGCAGAGGTCATCCCTGGCCGCGGACTCGCGGCCGTAGACTCACATGGCGCGTTGGTCGATAACGCGCCGGGCTTTGCCCTCGCTGCGCTGGATCGTACGCGGCGCCACCAGCCGCACCACTGCGTGGATGCCGGTGGTCGACTCGATCGAGTGCGCGATCTTCGTCTGCAACTCCTGTGAATCGCTCGCCGGATCGGAGATCGCCGCCGGCGCGACCTCGACCTGCACTTCCATCCGGTCCAGGTCCTGATCGCGCGTGAGCACGATCTGGTAGTGTGGCAGCGTGCCTTCGACCCTCAGCAGCGCCGCCTCGATCTGCGACGGATAGACGTTGACGCCGCGAACGATCAGCATGTCATCGCTGCGCCGGCCGATGCGGCGGATGCGGCGCAAGCTGCGCCCGCAGTCGCACGGTCCGGTGACGAACGCGGTGATGTCACGGGTGCGGTAACGGATCATCGGCATCGCTTCTTTGCTGAGCGTCGTCAGCACCAGCTCGCCTTCGGTTCCATCGGGTACGCGCTCTAGCGTTTCGGGGTCAATCACCTCGGCCAGGAAGTGGTCTTCGAAGACGTGCAGTCCGCTGCGGCAGGCACACTCGATGCCGACCCCGGGGCCGATGATCTCCGAAAGCCCGTACATGTCGTAGGCCTCGATGCCGGCCTCGGTTTCGATCCGCCGGCGCATGCCTTCGGTCCACGGCTCGGCGCCCATCACCGCGAGCCGCAGCGGCAGCGCCTCGATGTCGATCCCCATCTGCTGCGCCTGGTCGATCAGGTGCAGGAAATAGCTCGGCGTACAGCACACGGCCGTCACGCCGAAATCCTGCATCAGCATCAACTGCCGCTCGGTGTGGCCGGCGGCAGCGGGAATCACCGTTGCGCCGAGCGCCTCCACGCCGTAGTGCGCTCCGAGGCCGCCGGTGAACAGGCCGTAGCCGTAGGCGATCTGGACGATGTCGCCGTCGTGCATCCCGCACGACGCGTAGCTGCGCATCATTGTCTCGGTCCACACCGCGATGTCGCGAGGCGTGTAGGCGACGACGATCGGTTTTCCGGTGGTTCCGCTCGAGGCGTGCAGCCGCACGATTTCCTTCATCGGGCTGGCCAGCAGCCCGAACGGGTAGGTGTCGCGCAGATCGTCCTTGACCGTGAACGGCAGGGCCGTCACGTCGCCCAGCGAGCGCACGTCGGCCGGAGCCAGACCCCGTTGCTGCATGCGTTGCCGCAGCAACGGTACGTTGTCGTAGGCCCGCTGCACCGTGCGGCGCAGCCGCGACAGTTGGGTAGCGTGCAGCGCGTCGAGCGACAGGTAATCGGCGGCGCTGATTGGATGGCGCTGGCGCGACTGGCCGCTCACCGGCTTGCCCGTCCCAGCGCGAACGCCTGCAGGTTGGCGGCGTGCAGTTTCTCGGCGAACGCTGCGCGGATCGCCTCCAGCCAGGCCTCCTCGGGGAAATCGAGGTGGTGGCTGAGCACACCGAGCAGCGCGACGTTGGAGCTCCTCCTGCTCGCGAGCTTGGTCGCGTCCACCGCGTCGGGTGTGATCAGCACTCCGCAGGGTCGTAGTTGGTGACGGTGCACTTCCACCTGGTCGGGCGCGACCACCACCAGGAAGTCGGCCTCGCCGGGCGGTACCATCGGGCTGAAGATCTCGCGGCCGAAGCGGATGTCGCTGCTGACCGAGCCGCCGCGCTGGCTCATGCCGTGCAACTCGCTCTGCTTGACGTCCAGCCCGGCGCGAAACGCCACCGTCGAAACGATTTCCGATGCCTTCAGCACGCCTTGGCCTCCGAGCCCGGCCAGGATCACGTTGACCACACGATCGTTCACGGATCTTCGGCCAGCGCTTCGCAGCACTGCATCGCGGCGCGCTCGTATTCCCTGAGCGTGCCGGCGATCAGCAGGCAAGGGTGGCGGGCGATGATCAGATTGATCCTCCCGTTGGCCAGGCACTCGCCGAGCACCCGCTCGAACCCGGCCTTGTCGAGCGCGGGATCGCAGACCACCACGTCGGCGATGCCGAGTGCGCGCGCGAGTTCCTCGAACGACAGCTTGCCGGTCGGGTCGTGCTCCAGCGTTCGACCGGTGGACGGGTTCTCCTGATGGCCGGTCATCGCCGTCGTGGCGTTGTCGAGAATCACGACGACGTGGCCGGTGGGCGGTGGGTTGTAGGTCATCTCCACCAGGCCGGTGATTCCGCTGTGCACGAAGGTGCCGTCGCCGATCACGCTCACCACGCGGCGCGCCTGTTGCGGCGGCAGCACATGGCGCAGCCCCAGACCCACGCCGATGCTGGCTCCCATGCAGACGCAGGCGTCGACCGCTTCCAGCGGTGGCAGCACTCCGAGCGTGTAACACCCGATGTCGCCGGCCACGATGCAGTCGAGTTTGCGAAACGCTTCGAACACGTAGCGATGCGAGCAGCCCGCGCAAAGCTGCGGGGGTTTGCCCGGCACGGCGGGCGGTTCCGGCGACGTGTCGCCGGCGATGATGCGCGCCACGCGGTCGGCATCGAGTTCGCCGAACCGGAACATCTCCGCCTTGCTCTGGACGTCGACGCCGGCGCCGCGGATCGCCTCGGCCAGGTACGGATCGCCTTCCTCGACCACCAGGCAGCGCTCCACGCCGGAGGCGAAGGCGCGGATCTTCTCCACCGGCAACGGGTAGGTGAACGCCAGCTTGAGCACGCTGGCGCGGGGTGCGACTTCGCGCACATGCATGTAGGAAACACCCGACGCGATGATCCCGAGGGCCGGTTCTCCCGCCTCCACGCGGTTGAGCGAGCAGCTCTCGTTCCAAGCCTGGATCTCGGCGAGTTTGCGGCGCAGCTTGCGATGGGCCGTTCGCGCATAGGCAGGGATCATCACGCGCCCGCGTATGTCGCGCTCGAAATGCGGCGCCGGGGCCGCGGTGACGCCGGCGCGCCGGCGCACGACGGTACGACTGTGGCAGACCCGCGTGGTCATGCGCAGCAGCACCGGGATGTTCCACCGCTCGGAAATTTCTATCGCCCTCAGGGTGAGGTCGTAAGCCTCCTGCGAATCCGCGGGTTCCAGCATCGGAATGCCTGCGGCTACCGCGTAGTGGCGGCTGTCCTGTTCGTTCTGGCTCGAAGCGATGCCGGGATCGTCGCCCGACATCACCACCAGCGCGCCGGTCACTCCGGTGTAGGTCGAGGTAAACAGAGGGTCGGCAGCAACGTTCAGGCCGACGTGTTTCATCACGGCTATCGCCCGGGCGCCTGCGAATGCGACTCCGAGCGCAACCTCGAGGGCCACCTTCTCGTTCGGCGCCCACTTGGCGCGCCCGCCGATCTCGGAGAAATGCTCGAGGATTTCAGTGGCCGGAGTACCTGGATAACCGGTACCGAGTGCCACGCCTGCATCCAGAGCGGCTCTTGCCACGGCTTCGTCGCCGCTCAGCAGCATCCTGTCCGAAACATTCATCCTGCCTGAAGTCGTCGCGCGAATCGGAGGTCGCGGCGTGTGCGTTCTCCAGATCCCGCGAGGGTGCGGTCTCATACGGCGTGCGCTTTCGTACAGCAAGGCGATCGGCGGCCGAGGCGCATCGGGGTCGGCGCGCATCGGCCGCGTTCGTGCGGCGCGGGGTGGCTCTGTGGCTTACCCGGCCCGCTTCTTACCCAAGCGCGGGCGTCGCATCGGTCTGAGCGAAGGGGCTATTCGTCCTTGGCCCTGGTGGATCCGCCGATCGTCGCGAACGGAAGGCCGTCCGGATCCTTGATGGTGATCTTGATGGTATGCAGCGTGGTGCAGGTCGGCATTGGCGGCGGCGGGTCGATCCAGATGCTGGCCATCGGCTCTACGGTGCTGGTGTCGATCTTGATCTGTCCATTGTTCGGATCGCCGTACGCGAACGACAGCGGGAAGTCGATGACGGTCAGGTCACCGTTGGTGGCGTCGTCGAACGTTGCACGCGTCAGTATGGCCAGCGACCAGCCGGCGTCTTGGGTGGCGTTGATCGGCGCTCCGCCCTCGCTCTGCAAGATGCCTTTGCACTTGGCCTTGATGTAGGTGACGTGGCATGGCCCTGCCGGCAGGCCGATCTGGTCGCCGTTGTTGTCTTTCAGCAACGAACAGTCTTTCTCGAGCTTGGCCCTGGTCTGCACGTCGCAGCCGCCGGTTTGCGGATCGAACGCGTAGCTGGTGCCTTCGCCGTCGACCTGTTTCACCGTTACCGGCGCGCACGCGGGCGTACCGCCCCCTGTCTCGCTGTTGATCGATGCGTGCTCGGTCGACGGGCAGCCCGCAAAGACGCGAACCATTGATGTCTTGATGCCCTTGGCCTTGGCCAGGCTGTTGAACTCACATTGCGCACTGGCCGCACCCGCGAAGGCGGCTACCAGAGCGATGGCTGGCAGCCAGAGAATTACCTTATTCATTGTGTCCCTTCCTGGAGCGCTTGGGACTGTCCCGAAGCACTATGTTACGGCGGTCGAGGGCCGCCGCGCCGCGTGGCTGAGCGAAAGCCTCTATTCGTCCTTGGCCCTGGTGGATCCGCCGATCGTCGCGAACGGAAGGCCGTTCGGATCCTTGATCGACATCGTGACCGTCTGCAGCGTGGTGCAGGTTGGCAGCCCCGTGTCGCTCACGATGGTCAGGATGCCGGCCATCGCCTCGGCGGTGCTGCTGCTCAGCTTGATCTGTCCGTTGTTCGGATTGCCGTACCCGAACGTGATCGGGACGTCGATGACGGTCATGTCGCCGTTGCTATCGTCGTTGAGGCTGATACGCATCAGCACGCTCAGCGACCAGCCGGCGTCTTCGGTGGCGTTGATCGGCGTCCCGCCGGCATCTTGCCAGATGCCGGTGCACTTGGATTTCACGTAGGTGACGTGGCAAGGGCCGGCCCGCAGGCCGAGCGGGTCGCCGTTGGCGTCTGCGAGCAAAGAACAGTCCTTCTCGAGCTTGGCCTTGGTCTGGACGTCGCAGCCGCCGGTTTGCGGATCGAACATGTAGCCGGTGCTGTCTCCTTCGTACGGTTTGGGCATCACCGGCGCACACGCAGGCGTGCCTCCACCGGTCGCGGTGTTGATCGACGTATGCCCCCCGGTCGCCGACGGGCAACCCAGAAAGACGCGAACCATCGACGTCTTGAATCCCTTGGCCTTGGCCAGCGAGTTGAAATCGCATTGTGCACCGGCCGAGCCCGCGCAGGCGGCTACCAGCACGATGGCACACAGCGAGAGAACTATCTTGTTCATGGGGCCTCCAGTCGACGACGATCGGCGATCCGTCGTGTTGATGCAGTGGAGAGTCGGTAGTTCCCGCCTCGGCAATCGTGCCTGCCGAGCCGGGGTGTGTCGAGAGAGGATTTGACCAGGAACGGTTCTCCAGGCGCGCTCATGCGGCAGCGCACGCAGCCTTCCCGGAATTTCCAGCGCCTGCCCGACCCCGAGGCCGGGCAGGCAGTTCCCGTCTCCGATCCGCACGCCCGCCCCAGCGGGCCGCAAGTGGCGCAGCCGTGCCGTCGCCTGTTTCCTCGCCGGGCGTCGCTGGCTATTGGGCAACGTCGGGCGGCGCCGGCGACGGTCGATCGGCGAAACCCAAGTCCCGAGCTTGCGAGGGTGCGAGGAGATTTGCGATGAGCCCAGGTACCGTCCCCACGCTCCATTACGACTACAAGGTCGTGCGGCAGTTCTCGATCATGGCGGTCGTGTGGGCCGTGATCGGGATGCTGGTCGGCGTCTTGCTGGCCGCCCAACTCATCTGGCCCGAACTCACCTACGGCGTTCCATGGCTGAGCTACGGGCGGCTGCGGCCGCTGCACACCAACGCCGTCATTTTCGCGTTCGGCGGCTCGGCCCTGATCGGCACCTCTTACTACGTGGTGCAGCGCACCTGCGCGACCAGGCTCTTTCTTCCCGGGCTGGCGGCGCTGACGTTCTGGGGCTGGCAGCTCATCATCGTGTTGGCGGTGGTCACGCTGCCGCTCGGGATCACCTCGGCCAAGGAATACGCCGAGCTCGAGTGGCCGATCGATCTGCTGATCGCGGTGGTGTGGATCTCCTACGCGGTGGTGTTCTTCGGCACCGTCGGCCAGCGGCGGGTGCGCCACATCTACGTCGCCAACTGGTTCTACGGCGCCTTCATCCTGACCATCGCACTGCTGCACGTGGTCAACTCGCTGGAAGTCCCGGTCTCGCTGACCAAGTCCTACTCGATCTATCCCGGCGCCATCGACGCGATGGTGCAGTGGTGGTACGGACACAACGCCGTCGGCTTCTTCCTCACGGCCGGCTTCCTGGGAATGATGTACTACTTCGTCCCCAAGCAGGCCGAGCGGCCGGTCTACTCGTACCGGCTGTCGGTGGTGCACTTCTGGGCGCTGATCGGCATCTACATGTGGGCCGGGCCCCACCATCTGCACTACACCGTGGTCCCCGACTGGGCACAGACGCTGGGGATGGTGTTCTCGATCATTCTTTGGGCGCCGTCATGGGGCGGCATGATCAACGGCATCATGACGCTGTCGGGCGCGTGGGAGAAGTTGCGCACCGACCCGATCATCCGCTTCATGATCGTGGCGCTTTCGTTCTACGGCATGTCGACGTTCGAAGGCCCGATGATGTCGATCAAGGCGGTCAACGCGCTTTCGCACGATACCGACTGGACGATCGGCCACGTCCACTCCGGAGCGCTCGGCTGGGTGGCGATGATCACCTTCGGCTGCCTCTACCACCTCATCCCGCGTCTGTACGGCAAGAAACAGATGCACAGCGTGGCGGCGATCAACGTGCACTTCTGGCTGTCGACCATCGGCGTGGTCTTCTACATCGCCTCGATGTGGATCGCCGGGCTGATGCAGGGGCTGATGTGGCGCGCCGTCAACGACGACGGCACGTTGACCTACACCTTCATCGAAGCACTCAAGGCCACCTATCCCTACTACGGCGGACGTCTGCTCGGCGGCGTGATCTTCCTGGCGGGCGCCGTGCTGATGGCCTGGAACGTGTGGAAGACGGTCGCCGGTGCCCAGCCGGTCAGCGAATCGGTGCCTGCGCCGGCCACGGCGTCTGCATACCCGGCCGCGTCGCCGCGGCCTGCCTGACGGCGCGAGGGGGAGGCGAGCGATGTCACACGAGATCGTAGAAAAGCGCATCGGGCTGATGGGCCTGCTGATCATCCTGGTCGTCAGCGGCGGCGGTCTGGCCGAGATCGTCCCTTTGTTTTCGCAGGTGGAGGTGACGGCACCGATCGAGGGCATGAAGCCTCTTGGCGCTCTCGAACTCGAAGGACGCGACATCTACATGCGAGAGGGCTGCAACGTCTGCCACACGCAGATGATCAGGCCGCTGCGCGCCGAGACCGAACGCTACGGCCACTATTCGCTCGGCGGAGAGTCGGTGTGGGAGCATCCTTTCCTGTGGGGCTCCAAGCGCACCGGTCCCGACCTGGCCCGCGTCGGCGCGCGCTACAGCGACGATTGGCACCGGGTCCACCTGCGCAATCCGCGCGACGTTGTGCCCGAGTCCAACATGCCGGCTTTCACCTGGCTCGAAGGTGCGAGCCTGGACGCGAGCGGCACCGGCGGCAAGATGAAGGCACTGCGCATGGTCGGGGTACCCTACACCGACGACGACATCGCGGGGGCCGCGGCAACGGTGACCGGCAAGAACGAACTCGACGCGCTGGTCGCCTACCTGCAGCAGCTCGGGACGATTCTGAAGGGCAAACGGTGACGCCATGGACGAGGGAATGATCCGAGCGGTGGAAACCCTGTTCCTGTTCGTCGCGTACATCGCGTTCGCGGCCTGGGTGTGGAGTCCGGGCCAGAAGGCGCGTTTCGAAGAGGCCGCGTGGCTGCCCTTCCGCGACAACGACAACGATGATGTCGCCGGGGCCGGCGATCGCGACGGAGGATTGCGTCATGACTAGCGGATGGAGCCTGTACATCACGCTGTTCACCTTGGCGTTCATGATCGGCGCGTGCTGGCTGGTGTGGTGGCAGCGCAAGGGAAGCCCCGGAGGGGTAGGCTTCGGCGAGTCGATGGGACACGATTTCGACGGCATCCAGGAGCTCAACAACCCGTTGCCGCGCTGGTGGCTCGGCACCTTCCTCGGTTCGATCCTTTTCGCGGCTGCCTACCTGGTGCTGTACCCGGGCCTGGGCGCCTATCAAGGTCTTCTGGGTTGGTCCTCGCGCGGACAGTACGACGGCGAGATGAAAGACGTCGAAGCCAAGTACGGTCCGCTCTACGATCGATACGCCGGGATGGCGATCCCCGCGCTGCTCGCCGAGGAGCAGGCGCTGCGAATCGGCGAGCGCGTGTTCGCCAACAACTGCGCACGTTGTCACGGCGCCGATGCGCGCGGCGGGGTGGGCTTTCCCGACCTGACCGATGACGACTGGCTCTTCGGCGGCGAACCCGATGTCATCAAGGCGACGATTGCGGCTGGGCGCATCGGGGTGATGCCACCGTTCGCGCCGGCAATCGGCGGCGAAGCGGGGATCCCCGCAGTGGTGGCCTACGTGCGAAGCCTCAGCGGCCAGAGCGGCGACGCTCAGCTCATCGAGCAGGGCAAGGCCAAGTTCCAGGCCGTGTGCTTTGCGTGCCACGGCGTGGACGGCAAGGGCAACAAGGTCTTGGGTGCGCCGAACCTCACCGACGACATCTGGCTTTTCGGCGGAAAGCCCGACGACATCGCCTTCGGTCTGCGCAACGGTCGCACTGCGCAGATGCCGGCCCACGCCGACCTGCTCGATGCGCGCAAGGTTCATCTGGTAGCAGCCTACGTCTATAGTCTGTCCCACGCCCCCACCGAGGAGGCCGGGCGCGCCGGCGGCAAGCCGCCGCGCGCGGAGGCAGACGACGAACACGAGAAGGACCGAGACTCCCAGTAGCGACGCAGGCCTTCGCAACGGCGCAGGCCCCGACGCCAGTACCATGTCGACCGCTGCCGCCCAGACCTCGCAGGTTTCGTTCTACGAAAAGCGAGCCACCATCTACCAGGCGGAGGTCGACGGGTTCTGGCAACGCCTGCGCGCTGCGGCGCTGTTCGTTCTGGCGGGTCTGTACCTGGTGCTGCCGTGGGTGAACTACGGGCAGCGCCAGGCGGTGTGGTTCGATCTTCCCACGCGCAAGTTCCACCTGTTCGCGCTGACGCTGTGGCCCCAGGATTTCACCCTGCTGGCGTTACTGATGATCTCCGGAGCCTTCGGGTTGTTCTTCTTCACCAACCTGGCGGGCCGCCTGTGGTGCGGGTTCGGCTGTCCGCAGACGGTGTGGACCAAGTTCTTCATGTGGATCGAGTGGCTCACCGAAGGGGATCGCAACCAGCGCATCCTGCTCGATCGCCGGCCCTGGTCGCTCGACAAGCTCGCTCGCAAGGCCGCCAAGCACGCCGGCTGGCTGGTCACCTGCGCGGTGGTGGGATTCACCTTCGTCGGCTACTTCGAGCCGATCCGCGATCTGATCCCGCGCGTCGCCGCCGCCAACGTGACCGGCGCCGAGACCGTGTTCCTGGCGATCGCGTCGCTTGCCCTGTACTTCGATGCCGGCTTCATGCGCGAGCAGATCTGCAAGTACGCGTGTCCCTACGCGCGTTTCCAGGGCGCGATGTTCGACCGTCACACCTGGACGATCTTCTACGATCCCGGGCGCGGAGAGCCGCGCGGGCATCGCGGTCGCGAAGTCGAACCCGCCAAAGCGGGGCTCGGCCACTGCATCGACTGCGCGGTGTGCGTGCAGGTCTGTCCCACCGGCATCGACATCCGTGAAGGCACCCAGATCGAATGTATCGGCTGCGCTGCGTGCATCGACGCCTGCGACGAGGTGATGGACAAGATGTCCTACCCGCGTGGTCTGGTGCGCTACGCCACCGAGGCGATCATCCAGGGGCGATCGGCCCGCGTGCTGCGTCCGAGGCTGATGGCCTACGGCGCGCTGTTCGTTGCCGTGACGCTGGTCTTCGCCGTCGAGCTGGTACGTCGCGTCCCGCTCCAGCTCGACGTGCTGCGCGACCGCGCGCGCCTCTACCGCGTGACCAGCGACGGCTCGGTCGAGAACGTCTACACGCTCAAGGTCCTCAACATGGACCAGAAGGAGCACGTCTACGCGGTAGAGATCGGAACGCCCGAAGCAGGCGGCCCCGGCGCCGGCATCGTTCTGGAAGGAGTCGATCGCGTGAAAGTCGCGGCTGGGGACGTGCGCCAACTCTCGGTGCGTCTGCGGGCGCCGGCATCCGAGCCCGCCGTGACTTCCACATCGGTCGATTTTCGGGTGCGGGCTCTGGACGATCCGCGCCTGGTGGTGACCGAAGACAGCCGCTTCCTGGCGCCGGCGTCGCACTGACGGAGCCCGGCCGTGAAACCGTGGTACCGGCAGTTCTGGCCCTGGTTCGTGATCGCGCTTCCGGCCAGCGCGGTGGTGGCCGGCGTGGCCACGCTGGTGATCGCGCTCGACAACGCCGACTCGGTGGTGAGTGAGGACTGGTACCGGCGCGGACAGAGCATCAACCAGGAACTCGCGCGCGATGCCGTCGCAGCCAGCGAGCACATCTCGGCGCTGCTCAGCGTCGGGCCCGACGGTAGTGTCACGGTCGAGGTCGACGGCGGCGGCGCGCCCGGCGCGGCTCTGAAGCTGGAACTGCATCATCCCACCGATCCAGAACGCGACTCGAGCACCGAACTGCGCAGCGACGGGCGAGGGCGCTTCGCAGGAAGCATCCGCCGCGCAGTCGAGAGCGCGCCGGGCGGCGCGGCGCCGGTGGTTGCCGGCGGAACCTGGGATGTATCGTTGCAGCCACTGGGCGGCGATTGGCGCCTTCATGCGCGGGTATCGTTGCCGGCCGAGGGCGTCCACCTGCGCGCAGGGTCGTGATGCCTGCCTCAGGGACGACTTCGGCTTGTTATCACTGCGCTCTGCCGATCCCGGCCGGTTCGACCTTCAGCGTCGAGATCGACGGGCAGGCGCGGCCGATGTGTTGCCCGGGATGCTGCGCCGCGGCCGAGATGATCATCGGCGGCGGTCTCGGAGACTACTATCGCTACCGCGAGGTGCCCGCTGCGCGCCCGTCGCAAGAGTCGTGGCGAGACCATGACGACCTGACGCGCTTCGATCGCGACGCTCTGCAACGGCGCTTTGCCAGAAGCGAAACCGGCGGCCTGCTCGGCGCCACGCTCTCGATTGAAGGAATGCGCTGCGCCGCGTGCGCGTGGCTGCTCGAGCGAGTGCTCGCCGGTGCCGGCGGAGTCGTCTCGATCAGCGTCAACCTATCCAGCGCGCGCGCCGACCTGGTGTGGGATCCGCGGGTCGCGAAGATTTCCGATCTGCTCGCGATCGCCGAGCGTGTCGGCTACCGGCTGCGACCCTATCGCCCCGATGAGCAGGAGGCTTCGCGGTGCGCCGAGCAGCAAGCCGCGCTGGTGCGACTGGGCATCGCCGGACTCGGCATGATGCAGGTGATGATGTTCGCGGTGGGGCTCTACGCCGGCGCGCTGCAGGGCATCGAGAGCGCCTATCGCGACCTGCTGCGCTGGGTCAGCGTGGTGGTGGCCACGCCGGTGGTGCTGGTAGCGGCGCGCCCGTTCTTCGCGGCGGCGCGGCGTGATCTGGCAGCGCGGCGCGTAGGCATGGACGTGCCGGTGGCGGCGGCGATCGCGATCGCCTACGGCGCCAGTCTGGTCGCCACGGTCGCGCACATCGGCGAGGTCTACTTCGAGTCGGTGTGCATGTTCACGTTCTTCCTGACGCTTGGCCGTTACCTCGAAATGCGCGCGCGTCACCGCGGCGCCGCTGCGGTGGAGGCCACGCTACGACGCAGTCCGGCCACCGCCAACCGCATCGACGGCGCGTCGATGGAAATCGTCGCGGTCGAAGAACTCGTCGCCGGCGACCGCGTGCTGGTGCGCCCGGGCCAGAGCGTGCCGGCCGACGGTCGCGTGCTCGAAGGCCGCGGCGCGGTGGACGAGTCGATGCTGACCGGCGAGCACTGGCCGCGTCTGAAGCGGCCTGGCGACAGCGTGGTCGGTGGTTCGCGCAACGGCGACAGCCCGCTGGTCGTCGTGGTCGAGCATACCGGCGCCGATACTGCGCTGGCCGGGATCGTGCGACTGCTCGATCGCGCCGGCAGCGAGCGCCCGCGCATCGCAGAGCTGGCCGATCGCGCGGCGGCGCTCTTCGTACCGCGGCTGCTGGTCCTGGCCGGCGCCACTGCGGCGTGGTGGTGCGCCGTCGATCCGAGCCGCGCGCTGTGGGTGACGCTGTCGGTGCTGGTGGTGACGTGTCCGTGCGCACTCTCGCTGGCCACACCGGCAGCGCTGACTGCCGCTACCGGCGCGCTGCTCGAACGAGGCTTCCTGGTTACCCGCGCCCACGTGCTCGAAAGCCTGGCCAAAGCCACCGACGTGGTGTTCGACAAGACCGGCACGCTCACCCGCGGGCGCTTTCGGATTCTGCGCAAGCGCGCGGTGGCCGATCTCGACCTCGCCACCTGCGAGCGCCTGGCCGCGATGCTCGAGGCGCGCTCGGAGCATCCGATCGCGCGCGCGTTCGAGCTCGTGGAGGACGGCGATGGCGCCGCCGGCGTGGCGCTCGACGTGGTGGCCGAGGCCGGCTGCGGCGTCGAAGGATCGATCGACGGCCGTCGCCTGCGCATCGGGCGGCCGAGCTGGGTGATGCAACTGGCGCGCGAGCCCGCGCCGGGCGACGCGGCGATCGACGTGCCTGGAGAGCAAGCGATTGCAGTGCCGCAGGAGCCGCCCGTCTCGGCACCGGTCATGGCGACCAACCAGACGCCGCACGAGTCCGACGACGGTGTCAGCTGGGTAGCACTGGGCGACCGGCGCGGAGCGCTGGCCTGGTTCGGACTCGATGATGACGTGCGCGCGGAAGCGGAGCGCAGCCTCGTCGCGCTCGAAGGTCTCGGCGTTCGCATTCATATCGCCAGTGGCGACGGCGAAGCGGTGGTCGAGGCGCTTGCCGCGAAGCTCGGCGTCGCCAGCGTCGCTGCACGGGTAACCCCCGCTGCCAAGCTCGACCTGGTGCGCCGCCTGCAACGCGACGGTGGCGTCGTGGTGATGGTCGGCGACGGCGTCAACGACGCGCCGAGCCTCGGGGGCGCGCAGGTTTCGGTCGCGATGGGAGGCGGAACCGATCTGGCGATGAGTCGTTCGGACGCGGTCTTGTTGCGCGACGATCTGGGGGCGCTGGTCGATGCTTTCGAGATGGCGCGCCGCACCCGGCGCGTGATCGTGGAGAACCTGGCGTGGGCAGTGCTGTACAACCTGGCTGCGTTGCCGGCGGCGGCGGCGGGTCTGGTGCCGCCGTACTGGGCGGCGATCGGGATGTCGGCGAGTTCGCTGCTGGTGGTCGGAAATGCGCTGCGCCTCGGGTCCGGACGTGACCGGCGCCGGCGCGGCGCGCGCGCCGGTTCCGATTCCGCGTCGTGCGGCGCGGTTGCGGAGCTGCCCGCGTGAGCAGCATCTTCCTGCTGATCCCGCTGGCGATCGGCATGCTCGCGCTGGCCGCGTACGTGTTCGTGTGGGCGGTGCGCAACGGGCAGTTCGAAGACCTCGACAGTCCCGCCTCGCGTATCCTGTTCGACGACGAGGCGCTGCACCCTTCTTCGCGGCGTGAGCGAGTTGCGCCGGCCGCCGAGCCGGCTGCGACTTCGGATGAGCGACGATGACCGGAGTCGGGGCATTCTCGGCCGGACTGGCCGTTGGGGTGATCGGCAGCGTGCACTGCGTGGCGATGTGCGGTGGCATCGCCAGCGCGCTGGCGATGTCGGCCAGGTCGCAACCCCGGCGCAGGACCACGATCGAACTCGTGCGGCACCTTCTGTACGGCTTCGGGCGCGTCAGCAGCTACGCGTTGGCCGGTGCCATCGCCGGCGCGTTCGGATCGGCGGCGGCCGCGGTGCTGGGACCGGCGGGGACTTCATCGCTGCGCGCGCTGGCGGCCGCGCTGATCGTAGCACTGGGTCTCTACCTCGGCGGATGGTGGAGCGGATTGGCCGAGATCGAACGGGCCGGCGCCGCGCTGTGGCGTCGTATCGCGCCGATCACGCGCGCACTTCGCCCGCGCACGTCGATGCCCGGCGCGTTCGTGTTGGGGATGTTGTGGGGCTGGCTGCCGTGCGGTCTGGTCTACAGCGCGCTCGCGTTGGCGGCTACCGCCGGCGGCGCGGCCTCCGGCGCCGCGCTGATGATCGGGTTCGGTGCCGGTACGGTGCCGGCGGTGCTGGCGACCGGTCTTGCCGCGGCTCGCATCGGTGCGGTGCTGCGCGCCTCGGCGTCGCGCCAGGTTGCCGGTGCGATGGTGGTAGCGTTCGGGGTCTGGACACTGGCCGGCGCCGGACTGCTACCGCTGCCGGGAACTCGAGGCGCGAGCGAGCACTGCGCGGGCCATTCCGACTCCGCGGTTTCCGAGCAGCAGTAGCTGCGGCGAGCCGCGCGACTCAGGCGCGCACGCGGTCCGTGCGCCGGGCCGTATGCGCGCATCAGATCAGGCCGCTTTGGGCGCCCACGCGTTGCACCAGCCGCCCTTTGCTACGGCCTTGCCGGGGAACATCGTGCACGGCGCGAACTCGTCGCCTTCCTTGCCCTGGAACAGCGCGCAGCTATGGCAGAACTGTTTGGCGCCTGCCTCGCCGGCACGCTTGGGGAACTTGGCGACGTCGACCGTGGCTGCGTCGGCCTTGAATCCGAGCGCCTGAGCGACCGGATCGGCCTCGTCAACTTTCGGTAGGTCGGCTTGCGCCGTGGCCGAACGTGCGGTGAGCAACGAGGCTGCCACCGGTGCGGCGACCAGAGCGGTCAAGCCGAAGCCGAGGAACTTGCGACGGGATACGTTGTCAGTGCTTTTCATGGCGGCTCTCGATTACACCGCGCGGCGGCGAAGGTCGAACGGCCGCAAACGTCGCGTGGCCACACAGTCTCGCCCCCCCGTTTCCGGCGCTCGGAGCGTTGCGAAACCACGCACAACGGGGTTAAAGTTCGCCCCGCCGCCGCAGACTCCAGCGACTGCGAGCGAGAAACGGCTCCGGGGAAACAACAGAATGCGCGCTTTCAACAAGATGGTGATGGGGATCGTGCTGCTGGCAATTCCGCTCAGCGGTCAAGCCGGCGAGCAGCCACCCGCGGCGCAGGGTCCGGACTCGCGCTATCCTGTCCAGGTCACCCCCGAGGAGGCGGTGCGTCAGAAGGGCGAGATGCGGAACAATCTGGTTGCGCTGCGCAATACCCTCGTGGCGCTGGCGGACAAAGACTTCGCTGCCGTTGAAGTGTCGCTGCGCAAGCTCGCGCACGAAGGGCCGGTGGCCGCGCGGCCGGGGGTTTCGACGACCATCTTCCGAGACCTCGAGCGCGGATTCGAGGGCAGCGTCGACAAGACCGTCGAAGCCGTGCGCAGCCACGACGTCGACGTGATCCTGCGCTCGCTCGGCGACACGATGGCGTATTGCCAGGCCTGCCACATGGCGTTCCGCCAGTCGGTGGAAGCGAAGTACGGGGCTGCACCGCAACAATAGGGCGCTTGGCGCCGCCGTAGCTCGATCGCGCACTTCGGAGTCGACGGTATGCTCGGCCTGCTGTCGCGACGCCCGCCCGGTCGGCGGTTCCGCACCGGGCGATCGAGCGTGACGGCCGGCGTTGTCGCGCTGGCGATCGCCTGCCTGGCCGCGGGACTGTGCGGGTGCTCGTGGAGTGAAAATCACGACGCGGAGATAAAGGCGGCCGAAGCCGGCTACGGGCCGCTCTACGAACATTACGCGGCGATGGCGATTGCGGATATGGCGGTCGAACCCGGCGCGCTCGAGATCGGCGCGCGCATTTTCGCCGCCACCTGCGCGCGGTGTCACGGCGCCGGCGGGCGCGGCACCATCGGAATCCCCGACCTCACCGACCAGGATTGGCTGTTTGCAGGTACCCCCGAGGGAATCGAGGCCACGATTCTCAGTGGTCGCATCGCGATGATGCCGGCGCTGGCCGCGAGCATCGGTGGCGAAGAGGGGATCGCCGCGATGGTTGCCTACGTGCGCAGCCTTGGCGGGCACGACGCCGATCCCGGAGCCGTCGAGCAGGGCAGGGCGCGTTTCGCGAGCGTGTGCGCGGTCTGCCACGGCGCCGACGCCAAGGGCAACAAAGTCCTGGGAGCGCCTGATCTGACCGACGACATCTGGCTGTTCGCAGGCACGCCGGAGTTCATTGCCGACGGCCTGCGCAGTGGTCGCAGCTCGCAGATGCCGGGCCACGCCGGCCTGCTCGGCGAGCGTCAGGTCCATCTGGTGGCCGCCTATGTATACAGCTTGTCGCTACTCCGTTCCGACCGGGCCGCGCGCGACGCCGGCAACCGACCCGGTGGGTAGCTGCGCTGCGCCAGGATCGTCGCGAACGCGCTACGACGGTCTTGGCGCCCAGGCGTTGCACCAGCCGCCGCGCGGCACCGCTTTGCCCGGGAACATCGTGCAGGCCGCGAACTCGGCTTCGGGTTTGCCCAGGTACAGCGAGCAACTGTAGCAGAACTGCCTGGCTCCCCCTTCGCCGGCGCGCTTGGGGAACCTGGCCGTGTCGACGGTGGCGGCGTCGTTCTTGAAACCGATCGCCTTGGCGATCGGATCGTTCTCGTCGACCTTGGTCGTTGGCACGCCCTGCTGGGCCGGGCCAGCGCACGCGCTCAGCAGCGAGGCCGCCAGCGGCGAGGCCGCCAGCGCGGCGATGCCGAAGCCGATGAAGTCGCGGCGAGATACGGTGTCGGGATTGCTCATGGGCCGCTGCTTACCTCGCCCAGTGGCGAAGGTCGAGCAGGTATCCGCCAGCGGGCGTCTCCGAAGACCGATGGGGGGTTGCTGGCAGCCAGATGTCGCCTACACTCGGTAACTCTGTCGAGGCTTGGTCGCCGGCCGTGCCGAGGCACCCAGTGCGGCAAGACTCCGGGAGGTCATGTATGCGTACCGAGTCGTCCGTTGTGTCCAGGTTCTTCGTGGTTGCCGCTGCCACCGTCGTCGTCGCCGAACTGGCGACCGCGATGCCCGCCGCCGGCGCCGCCGATCCGGCCATCGCTTGTCACGTCAGGAAGCTCGAAACGGCTCGCTCCTACAATTCGTGCCGCCTGCGGGTCTACTCGAACTCGGTGAAGAAGGGCACGCTCACCGATTTCACCAAGTGCGACGGCGCGTTCTCGAAGAAGTGGGCCAGCGCCGAGTTCGTCGGCGGACTGGCGTGCCCGACCACCGGTGACGAAGCCGACATTCACGACGAGATCGGCGTCGACACCGACATCATCGCCGCGTTGCTGTCCGATGGAGCGCTTCCCACCTGCGGGGACGGCATCATCAACGGACGCGAGTACTGCGACGGCGCCAACGTTGGTCCCTTCACTTGCGACAGCTACGGATTCACCGCGGGCACGCTCGGCTGCGATGCCTCGTGCCGTCATCACGACCTCAGCGATTGCAGCGGCCGCCAGTCCTACCCGGCCACCGGCCAGACCGTCTCGTATCCGGCCGACCTGTTCTTCTCCAGCGGCCAGGCGGTCGAGGACGACGGCGCGGTGCAGGCAGGGTCGCCGCTGAGTTTTCTCGACAACGGCGACGGTACCATCACCGATCTCAACACCGGACTGATGTGGGAGAAGAAATCGAACGACGGCAGCATCCACGACCTCGATCGCACCTACTTCTGGTCAAAGGCCGGCACCTATACGGTCTGGGACTGGCTCGGACTGATGAACACCGAGGACGGGGCCGGCTTCGCCGGCCACAACGATTGGCGCCTTCCCAACCGTCGTGAGCTCGACAGTCTGGTCGACTTCTCGAGAGTCGATCCATCGGTCGCTCCGCCGTTCCAAAGCGCCTGCCCCGAGGGTTGTGCGGTGACCGCGTGTAGCTGCACGGCGCTGGCCGACTACTGGTCGTCGACCACCGCAGCCGTCAACACTTCGCTGGCGTGGGTCGTCGAGTTCTCGCGCGGTCGCGCCGACGACCGCGCAAAGAGTACCGCGCGCGCGGTTCGCGCGGTTCGGATGCCTTAGCGAGGCGGATCCGGTGGGGCGGGCGCGAGGCCGTGCCAGCCAGCGCCGCAGTTCACGATGACGGCAGTTCGCAGCGCTGCGCTTCGCTGCCCACGCGCCACCACGTGGTGGTACGTCCGAGCAGCGAGATGCCGAGGTAACCGCGCAGATCGAGCCGCTCCGGCGATAGTTGCGACAGCGTGCAACTGTAGGTGCGCCCGCTTCCGGGGTCGTAGATCCAGCCTCCGCTCCACACTCCGGGTTCGTCGCTCGGTTTGAGGCCGCCGACGATGTCGAGTCCCTCGACGGGGCGCTTTCTGGCGGAGGCGTCGGGATTGTGGGCGTCGCGCAGCGGGCACCCGCTGTCGTCGTAGGGGTGCTGCAGCGAGACGATGCGCCCGCACAGTTGCTCGCCGCAACGGCGGATCTCCACGCGCGCGGCGCCACCGTCGGCGTACCAGATACCGATCGGATCCAGATCGGAGCGCTGCGGCGCAACCGCTGCGGCAGCGCTGAATGCGGCGAGCAGCAACGCGCCGGCCGTTACCATCGCGGCCGCAGCGGCGCCGCGCCTGGAGGGGGCGTCCAACGGAACCAGCCTGGCAGGTCTCATCCCGAACAAAGGTCGCAGGTAGGGATTGCAGCGTACGACGAAGTGGTACGCCGCCATCGTCGCGACTATCGACGCGAGCAGCGTCAGAGCGTACTTCGCGCCGAAGCCGAGCGACGAATGGACGATGTAGAAAGCCGTAACGGTGACGCCCACCTGGTGCAGGATGTAGACCGGCATCGAAGACTCGGCGAGGTAGTCGAGCGCCGCGCCTCCTCGTTGCAGAAGCCGGTGACCCGCGCCGAGCAGCAGTACGACCATCGCGTAGCCAGCCACCGCGGTCAGCGCCAGCACCGGCAGCAGCGCCAGGATCGCGCTGAGCGAAGGCTGCTGCGGCCACGGATTCCCGTCGGTCGCGCGCCAGTAGCCGTACATCGCAGCGTAGGAGATCACCGCCATCGTTGCGGCGGTTTTCCACTGGCGGTCGATCTCGAGCTGCCACGCCGGGTGGCGGGCCAACACGAAGCCGAGCAGGAAGAAGGTGCTGTAGTAGGCGAAGTTCGCCCAGTCGTTGATGAGGTTCTGGCCACCGGGCCACACCAGCCGCAGGGTGACTTGGATGGCGCACAGCACCACCAGTGGTGCCCAGAGCCGGCGCGCCGGGCTGGCGCTCGCCGCCGAGTCGCCGGCCGGTAGCTGCGGCGCGAAACGCTCGCCACCGTCGAGCCACCGCACCAGCAGCGGACGATACAGCATCGAGAACGTGAACAGGTAGGCGAGAAACCACAGGTGCGACCAGGTGAAGCGCGTGAAGTCGCTGTAGAAGGTCGGCAGGAACGTCAGGAACGGCTCTTCGAATGCGGCGTCGAGTTGGCGATAGCCGAAGATGTCGAGCGTGAAGCCACTGCGAAGCTCGTAGTACTTCAGCACCGGGCCGAACAGCGCGGTGCCCGCGACCAGCGGCAGCAGCAGCCGTCGCAGGCGTTCGTGGACGAATGCGGCGCCACCGCGCCGGCGGATCGAGGCATGCGCCGACCAGCCTGCCAGAACGAAGAACAGCGGCATGTGCCAGAAGTGGATGAAGAACGTGAGCAGGTCCAGATTCGGCGACAGCTCGGCGTTCTTGACGTGGTAGAACGGCGCGACGTCGAAGACCTTGCTGACGTGGAAGACGAACAGCAGGTAGGTCGCCAGGACTCGTAGCCAGTCGATGTCGTAACGCCGCTGGTCGTCGCGCGATGCCGGTTGGCCGTGTTGGATCATCGGTTTCTCTCCTTGACGAAGGCGCCCACCAGGACGGCTACCGCGGTCTCCTCGGCGACCGCGTCGGTCATCCGTGTCGGGCGCGGGTCGTAGTGCCGGTGGACCGCGAAGTAGGCCGTGACTTCGGTGAAGACGCGCGCCGCGGCCGCGGTGTCGGGCAGCGGCCGGAAATGTCCGGAGGCCGTGCGTCGCTCGATGTACGCGCCGAGCAGATCGAGCACGCCCCGGCGCGCACGGCCCCACCACAGTTCTCCGAGTTCGGGCCAGTCCAGCGCCGAGCGCTCGATGATCTTCAGCCCGCGGTGGCGATCTCTCATCGGCACCAGCAGCTCGCGGGTAATGCCGGCGACCTCGGCTTCGACGTCGGCGGGGGCTGCACCGCTGGAGGCCGCGTGCAGCAGCGGCACGGCGGTCTCACGTCCGAGCAGCGCGGCCAGGAACGCCAGCGTTGCTCCGGGTTGCGGGGTGGGCAGCGGCAGGGCAGCGGCGCTCTCTATTTCGGACGGCGCGTACTCGCAGCGCACGACGAGGTCGAAGAGGGCCTCTTTGCTGGTCACGTAGCGGTAGACCGCCCCGGCCGACAGCCCCATCGCCTGAGTTACGTCGGCCATCTGGGTGCGCCGGTACCCTTTGGCCAGGAACACGTCGCCCGCGCAGCGGACTAGCTCGGGGAGGCGGTCGGTGGCGGGCGGTCTGGGCATGGCGACTCCTTTGAAAGTGAGTGAGTCAGTCACTTAGCAAACCTTCGCCGATCCGTCAACCGGGAATTGGCCAATCCGCGCCCGCGCCGCGAATGAGCGCGAATGAGCGCGAATGAGATGGATAGGCGGCGGCGTCGCAGGCTCTCGGCGAGGCCACGCGCGGGGCCGTCGCGTCCGGGCGTGACCGCTGAGCCGACGACGATCTGGGTCGTCGCGGGACCTGACGGCGGCGGCCCCACGCGCCGTCCCCGGCAAGCGCCGGCGCAGGAAGTGGCGATGGTGGGTCTCAGTTGCCGCCAGCCGCGCGCACGATCGCTTGCGCGCAACGCTCGCCGTCCATCGCCGCCGAGACGATGCCGCCGGCCGTGCCGGCGCCTTCTCCGCAGGGATAGAGACCCGGGGCGCCCGGATGCATGCAGGTGTCGCGGTCGCGCGGAATTCGCACCGGTGCCGAGGTTCGTGTCTCGACGCCCACCACGACGGCCTGGTTGGTGAGATATCCGCGCATCCTGGTGCCGAAGGCGCGCATCCCTTCGCGTAGCGCGCTGGCGATCGGTGGCGGAAGCACGGCGGCCACGTCGGCGGCGCGCAGCCCCGGCAAGTAGGAGCAATCGGGCAGGTCGGCGCTGGCTCGCCCTTCGACGAAATCCATCAGACGCTGGGCGGGAGCCACCGCAAAGCCTCCGCCGGCCTGCGCCGCCGCGCGTTCGATCGAAGACTGGAACGCCACGCCTGCCAGCGCCTCGGCGCGGCGTTCGACGAACGAGCGCGTGTCGCCGTGGTCGGTCTCGACGACGATCCCCGAGTTGGCCCAGCGCGAGTCGCGTCGCGACGGCGACCAGCCGTTGACCACCACTTCGTCTTGCGCAGTGGTGGCCGGACAGATGACACCGCCCGGGCACATGCAGAACGAATACACGCCGCGTCCTTCGGCGCGATGTAGCAGTGCGTACGCGGCCGGCGGAAGTCCCTCGGGTCGGGTGGGACAATGGTACTGGATGGTGTCGATCAAGGCCTGCGGATGTTCGACCCGCACTCCGAGTGCGAAGGGTTTGGCTTCGAGTTCGACTCCTTCGCGGTGCAACATCGCGTACACGTCGCGCGCCGAGTGTCCAGTCGCCAGCACTACCGCGGCGCCTTCGTAACGATCTCCACGCGCGGTGCTGACGCCGACTACCGCACCGTTCCTGCGCACCAGCGCGGTCACGCGAGCACCGAACAGCACTTCGCCACCGTGAGCGCGGATCGTATCGCGCAACGCCTGAACCACGGCGGGCAGGCGGTTGGTGCCGATGTGAGGATGTGCGTCGATCAGGATGCTTGGGTCCGCGCCGTGCCGAACCATGATTTTCAGGATGCGCTCGACGTTGCCGCGTTTGGTCGCGCGCGTGTAGAGCTTGCCGTCGGAGAACGTGCCGGCGCCACCTTCGCCGTAGCAGTAGTTGCTCTCGCCGTCGACGACGCCGTCGCGGTTCAGACGCGCGACGTCCAGACGGCGGCCGCGAACGTCCTTGCCGCGTTCGAGCACGATCGGACACAGGCCGCCTTCCATGAGTCTCAGAGCCGCGAACAGTCCGGCCGGGCCCGAGCCCACGACCACGACCGGGCGCGCGCCGGCGACGTTTTCCAGGCGAAGCTCAAAGGGTGTCTCGGCTGTCGCAGCTTCGTCGACCCAGACACGAACGCGCAGTGCGTAGAGAGGAGGGCGATGACGCGCGTCGATGGAGCGACGCAGCAGCGTAGCGCGGGTGATTCGCGACGCGGCTACGCCGAGGCTGCGCGCGGTTGCCGCTATCAGCACGTCGCCGTCGCCGAGTTGCTCGGGTGCGAGCCTGACTTCGACGTCGCGGATCATGTGGCGCTCAGATCTGTGGCGGGTCCGCTGCGCGGACTTTCGCGCGGCGTGTCGCACGGAGCGGTGGCGATCGTGGTCGTATGCATCGCGGGTGTCTCGGCGGGGCGCGAGGAGCCGGGCAGGGCGCTGGATACCACCGCGCCGGCACGGGCACCACCACGTCCGACAATTCGCTCAGGTCCGTGAGCGCCTCGGGAAGCGCCCGGGAAATGTCTCGCGGGTATTGCTTCCGCTTCTGCGTCCCGGCAAGGTCCCGCTTCGATGGCACCCACAAAGCGAAAGAACCAGACGATCGACAGCTTCGTGACCGGCGGCAGCGGCTTCATCGGCCGCCATCTGATCGAGCGATTGCTGGCCAGACCCACCGGTAGGGTGTTCCTGCTGGTGCGCCGTCATTCGCTTCCGCGCATGAAGGAGCGCCTGGCCCATTGGAACGCGTCGGGCGAACGCGTGATCCCGGTCATCGGCGATCTGGCACAGCCCCGACTCGCAGTCGCACCGGCGCAGTTCGGCGAGCTGCGCGGCAAGGTCGGCGCCTTCTTCCACGTTGCTGGATGCTACGACATGAGCGCGAGCGCCGACGCGCTTGCCGAGGCCAACGTCACCGGGACGGCGCACGCCGTCGACGCCGCTGCCGCGATGGAGGCTCGCTGCTTTCATCACGTCAGCTCGATCGCGGTGGCCGGTCGTTACCGCGGAACCTTTACCGAAGAGATGTTCGACGAGGCCGTAGGCCTGGACGACCCATACTTCCGCACCAAACACGAATCCGAACGTATCGTGCGATCGGTGTGTCCGATCCCGTGGCGGATCTACCGCCCCTCGCTGGTGGTCGGTCATTCGCAGACCGGCGAGATGGACAAGGTCGACGGCCCTTACTACCTGTTCCCGATACTGGAGCAGCTCGCGGCCAGCCTGCCTGCGATCCTTCCGCTTCCGCGCGTGGAGGGCGGCTTCCTCAACCTGGTGCCGGTCGACTACGTCGCCGCCGCCATCGATCACATCGCGCATCAGGAGGGACTCGACGGGAAGGTATTCCATCTCGTCGATCCCGAGACGCGCAGCTTCGGCGACACCCTCGATGTCTTCGCCGAGGCGGCCGGCGCGCCGCAGTTCTCGCTGAGGATCGGCGCAGTCGAGAGTGCGCTGACTCCTGTCACCGGATTTCTGGCACGCAACGCCGATGGAACCGCCGGCAAATTGCTCGGGCAGGCCGTCGGGCTTCCGCTGCGCGCGCTCGACTATGCCAGCAACGCGACGTCCTTCGATTGCCGCAACACCTCGGCGGCACTGTCGGGTTCCGGAATTGCGGTGCCGTCGCTGGAGTCGTACGCGCGTCATCTGTGGCTCTATTGGCAGCGCAGCCTCAACATCAACGCGTCCTACGGCCGCGCGCTGGAGAAGACGGTGCGAGGCAAGACGGTGCTGATTACCGGGGCTTCCTCGGGAATCGGCCGCGCCACCGCGCTCAAGCTCGGTGCTGCCGGTGCCCACGTGATACTGGTAGCGCGCGACGGCGAGCGCTTGGAGGTGGTGCGCCGTCTGGTCGAGAAAGTGGGAGGCTCCGCTACCGCGATGCCGGCCGATCTGACAGACGCCGCCAGCGCGGAAGCGCTGTGTCGCGAGGTGTTGCAGCGTTTCGGCTGCGTCGATGTCCTGATCAACAACGCCGGGCGTTCCATCCGTCGCTCGCTGCGTCTGTCGCAGGATCGCTTTCACGATTTCGTGCGCACGATGGAGATCAATTACTTCGGTGCACTCAGACTGATCCTCGGGCTGGTGCCGGCGATGCGCAGGAAGAAGAACGGCCACATCATCAACGTTTCGTCGATGGGGGTGCAAGTCGGTCCGCCGCGTTTCTCCGCGTACATCGCGTCGAAGTCGGCGCTCGACGGATTCTCCAAGTGCGTGGCTCCCGAGCTGCTCGGCGACGGTATCGACATCACGACCGTCTACATGCCGCTGGTGAAGACCGAGATGATCGCGCCGACCGGCTTGTACGATTCGTTCTCGGTGATCACTCCGGCCCAGGCTGCGGACCTTCTGTGCTCGGCCATCGTGCGGCGTCCCAAACACGTCAGTTCGACGCTCGGTCTGGTCGGTCAGGTGACTTCGAGTGTCGCGCCCGGCTTGTTCGATGTCGCGCTGTATCTCGCCTACCGCCTGTTCCCCGACTCGGCGGCGGCGCGTGGCGAAGTGGCCTACAGCGACGAAGAACCGAGCAGTCTCGGCAAGGTCTTCGCGCGGCTGTTTCCCGGCGTGCACTGGTAGCGAGACGAGACGAAGCGACGGCGACGACCGATCCCAACACACTCAGGAGTCGTGCACGAGCGCGCGCTTCTCACCGCCGCCGCGCGAGTGGGTCCGCGATTGCTTAGCGGGCGCTGCGCGGCATATCTATGCCGCGTGGAGCAACGGGTGCGAGATGCGGCAACCGCCGCGACGACGCCGGTGCGCGTCGCCGAGGATACGCTCGAGAATCGCCTGCTCCCCAGCCTCTCGCAGCGAGCGCGACTCGGGATGCTGTTTTTTTGCACGGCTTCAGCGCTGCTGATTGTCGGCGATGCTCGCCGTGGCGGAGAAAATGTCGTTGCGGTGGTCTGCCTCCAGTTCCTGCGGTTCGTCGTCTTTGGCGCTGCGGCAGCGTACTTCTCGCGACCGCGCGAAGATGGCGTTGCCACGCGCGTGACACTGGGGCTCGTAGCGATGTTGGCCGGCACGGCCGCGATGATCGGTCCGCTGCGCGGCGACTTCACCCCGCTGGTGGTCATATCGATGGCGACGGCGTTTGGCTGTGCCGCGCTTCTGCCGTGGGGGGCCTGGGCGCAGGCGACGGCGGTGGCGATCCTGAGTACCGCAGTGGTGATCAACGGCCTGCGGGTGGAAGGGCTCTGGGGCACGGTGGTGACCCCGAACAGCGTCTTCGCGTATTGCGTGAGCATGGCCGGGTCGGTGTATCTGGCAGCGTTGGAAGCAAGACGGCGGCGAGCCGCGGCCGAAGCCCTCATCGAGGTGCGGCGTGCCGATAGTGGACTGCGAGGGCTCAACGACGCACTGGAGCGCCGCGTTGCCGAGCGCACGATCGACCTGGCCCGTGCCAACCGCGACCTGGAAGCTTCCAATCTGAACCTGGTCGTCGCCAACCGGAACCTCGAAGAGGCATACCGGGAACTCGAAGGATTCACGCACTCGGTATCGCACGATCTGCGCGTCCCGTTGCGTGTCATCAACGGGCTGAGTCAGCTCGCTCTGGAAGAGTGCGGCGGCGTGCTCGACGAGGCCGGGAGAGGCTACCTCGTGCGCATCGCACAGTCGGCCGTGCGCGTCGGCGTAGTGGGCGACGACCTGCTGACGCTGGCACGCGTGACGCGCGCTCCGATGGTCGCCGAGGAAGTCGACATGAGCGCGATCGCGCGCGAACTTCTCGCGGAGCGGCGCGCGGCCGAACCTGCGCGCCGCGTCGACGTGTCGATCGCCGACGGCCTGCGAACTCACGGCGATCCCAGGCTGCTGCGGATCGCGCTGGGACATCTGATCGCGAACGCGTGGAAGTTCACCTGGGAGCGCGACCCGGCGCGGATCGAGATCGGCGAGGTTCTGGCCGATGGGCAGCGCGGGGTCTTCGTGCGCGACGACGGCATCGGGTTCGCGACAGAGCTCTCCGGCAAGCTGTTCGGACGCTTCGAACGCCTGCACGATCAATCCGAGCTGAAGGGGACGGGGATCGGTCTGGCTATCGTTCAGCGTATCGTCCGGCGTCACGGCGGCCGCGTGTGGGCAGAAGGGCAGCCCGGGAAGGGTGCGACGTTTCGATTGTGTCTGCCCGCGGCAGGTTCGGAGGGTAACGCGGCGCCTCACCACGTCGTTGTGACGCCCGATTAGTCACGTCTGGCCGGCGGCGCGGGTGCGACGACGAGGCGAGCGCCGTTCGCGAACAGTTCGACTTCTCGCCTACCCCGCACGCGAGCAATGACGTGGCGCGTCAGGAGGGGCCTGTGGAGTGGTATCTCCGAGTATGCGAGCCGCTAACACTGCGTATCAACGAAACCTGCGGTCGCACTCCGCTTCGGTTTCCGCACGTCTCGGCGGCTTGGCTGGAACGCGTCTTTCCCGCCGCTGCGCGCTGGCGTCGGCTGTGGACATGTTCCAGAAGGTCGGCGACGGAGAGGTGACTGCCGCGCCGGCCGGTCGATCGCCGGTCGTCCAGGCAGTGACGACGACGGCGCCGCGCCGATCGTCGAGCGTCA
>JACRCR010000116.1 GCA_016218925.1 Deltaproteobacteria bacterium
CCAGTTGGGTCCACGGAAGTGAGTGCCGATGATGGTCAGCACCAGGAAGCCGCACAGGAAGCACGTAAACAGACCGACGGCGCCGGCCCGCGTCGAGTTGTAACGCCGGATCATCGCTATCGAGTAGCCGGCGTAGAGCACCGTCAGCACGGTGCCGGGATTGATCGCGGTGATCAGAAGCTGAGGCGCGGCGACCCACCATTGCCGGATCCATCCGAACTGGATCGCGAAAGCCTCTACCGCGAGAACGGCGCCCAGGCCGTACACGATCGAACCCAGCACCAGGCGGCCGCCGCCGGGTCCGCCGAACCAATCGCCGGTGCCTTCCTTTTCGCGTTCCAGGAACGGGATGAGACCCAGGCCCAGCAGCACGATGCTCGGAATGCCGATGCCGCCCATGAAGGCCGAGAATGCGACCAGCTCTTGCAGTCCAAGGAAGTACCACGGCGCCTTGGCCGGATTCTCCGGCACGTTCGGATTGGCCAGCTCCTTGAGCGGTGCGTCCTGGAACAGAGCCCACACGACGCAGAGCAGCACCGTGAACATGAACACCGCCGCCTCGGCGTAAAACAGGTGAGGCATCGCCGGCACGGTATTCTCGGGGCCGCTGCCGACCGCGGCAGTGCGCCCACGAACGACTGCCGCGAGCTGGTAGGTCTTTTGCGGAGCCTGGGTAAAGACCGGATACGTGTCGTGTCCGATCGGAGCCAGCCGCTGGTCGGCGTCCGCGGGACGCACGATCCCGCCGTCCTTGCGTACCCGCCACATGTGGACGCTGAGCAGCGCGAGCAGCGCCAGCGGCAGCACCATCACGTGCAGCAGGTAGAAGCGGATCAAGGCCTCCTCGCCGACCGTGTCGGAGCCGAGCAGCAGCAGGCGCTGGAAACCGCCGGGGTCGAACGACTCGGTGACACCGAGTGCGTCGGTAACTTCGCGCGGAGACTGCGCGATGTTGGCCCCGATCGTGATCGCCCAGTACGCGAGCTGGTCCCACGGCAGCAGGTAGCCAGTGAAGGACAGGCCCAGCGTCACCACCAGCAGAGCCATGCCGATGATCCAGTTGTACTCGCGCGGAGCCCGGTAGCCGCCGGTGTAGAAGACGCGCGCCATGTGGATGAGCACGCCGACGACCATGATGTTGGCCGACCAGCGGTGAATGTTGCGGATGAAGCGACCGGTGGGCACGACGAAGTGGATGTCCTTCATCGACAGGTAGGCGACCTCCGGGTAGGGCTTGTAGTAGAACATCAGCAGCACGCCGGTAACCAGCGCGATCAGGAAAGCCGCCACCGTCAGCACGCCGAGCCCGGCGGTGGCCGACCAGCGCAGCGTCCAGCGGTGCACCCGTACCGAGTGCAGGTGCAGGAACACGTTGCCGAACACGAAACTGGAGCGGCTGCGATCGCTCTTGGGCGGTCCCGAGCGGAACATCGTCTGCAGCAGCCGCTGCGGAGCCATTCTCAGGTTGCTGAGCGCGCGCGACAGGGCCGGTCGCTGATCGTCTGCGGCGTCCGTCGATGTCGGGCCATCGGCGGCGGAGCGTGAGAGGATCGGCGCGCTCACGCGACTTTCACCTTGGTGCCGGCCGCGACCATCTTGCCTTCGTCGATCATGATCGTGCCCCCGCCGGTATCTTGCAGAGCCAGCCACGAAAGCGCCTTGGGAGCCGGCCCGCGCACCACTTGGCCGTCGCCTCGAAAGCGCGAGCCGTGGCACGGACACTCGAAGCCTTCCTGCGTGCGTTTGACGATGCAGCCAAGGTGCGTGCACACGGTCGAGATCGCGTACATCCCCTCCGCGTCGCGAACGATCGCCACCGAGCGCCCCGGCGGAATGAACGCAGTGCCGTCGGCCATCGACGCCGGCAACGTCACGCGGAACTTCTTCGACGGCGACGGCAGTACCGCGGCGCGCGGCAGACGTGCCACTCCGAGCACCGCCAGGAACATCGCCGAAGCGGCCGACCAGAGGGCGGCCCTGCCGAGAAAATCGCGCCGCGGCATCGGCTCTTCATCCAGGCGCGAAGCCTTGACGGCTTCGCTATCCAGGCGCGAAGCCTTGGCGGCTTCGCTATCCAGGCGTGAAGCCTTGACGGCTTCGCTATCCAGGCGCGAAGCCTTGGCGGCTTCGCTTGGCGGATGAGGTTTTACGGTCATGGAGTGGTCCTCCGGGTTGCGCCCGCGGCGCCGTGTGCGGGCGCAGCCGCCGGGCCGATCTGCCAGTTCGCCGAGAAGCTGACGCGCTCCATCGAAATGGCGTCGACCGGGCAGCGCATCGCGCACAGTGCACAGCGGATGCAGCGATCTTCGTCTTTCAGAATTGCCGAGTTCTGCCGGTAGTCGGCATCGCCGCCGACGGCGTCTCTGATCACCGCGTCGAGTTCCGCGCTCGATGCCAGATCGGCCAGACTCACCAACTTCAGGCACAAGGTCGGACACACATCCACGCAACCGCCGCACAGCACGCAACGCGTACCGTCGAACACCGGCGTCACCCCGCAGTCCAGACAGCGCGATGCCTCGCGGCACGCCAGCGCAGCCGGATATCCGACCTCGACCAGTGCGGCGGGGTCTTCGAGCCTGCGCGCGGGCTCCAGCGTGGGAATCTCGGCGCGGCGAACGCTCTCGTACCCGGCCTCACGGCGGTAGCGTTCGAGCACCTGGTGGGTCTCGAACCACTGCGCGGCGAGTTCGCGGCCGGTGATGAAATGGTACACCGAGCGAGCGGCCTTCTTTCCCGACGCCACCGCGTCGATCAGCAGACGCGTGCCGTGGGCGAGATCGCCGGCCACGAAGACTCCCGGCGCGGTTGTCGCCAAGGTGGCGTCGACCCGCGGCCAACCGGGACGTTGCTGCTCGATGTCCGCACCGGCCTCGCCGAAGAACGCGAGGTCGGGACTCTGGCCGGCGGCGATCAGTACCGTGTCGCACTTGACCACGCGCTGGTCGGCGTCGTCGAACACCGGCGCGAAGCGGCGTTGCTCGTCATAGACGCGCAGGCAGCGACGCAGCCGCACGGACTCTACGGCTCCGTCGCTGCCGCGCTGGATCTCGACGGGCCCCCAACCGCCGAGCCGCTCGACGCCCTCTTCGTCGCCCTCACGGATCTCGACCGTGTCGGCCGGCATTTCTTCAAGGGTCTCGAGCGAGACGAGATACACGCTGCGGGTTTCGGAAAGACGTGCGGCGGTGCGCGCAGTGTCGTAGGCCGCCTGCCGGATCACGGTTCGCGCGACGTCGTAGGCGACGTTGCCGCCGCCGATGACGACCACGTCGCGTCCGAGCGGAGGCGACTCGCCGAGCGCCACCGCACGCAACAGATCGACACCGCCGTGGACGCCAGCGCCGGCCTCGCCGGGAAGGCCGAGCCCGCGTGAGCGTTTCGCACCCACCGACACCACCACAGCCGCGTAGTCGCGGCGCAGCTCGGCGAACGAAACGTCGCGTCCGATTTCGACACCGCAGCGCAACTCGACGCCGAGCGCCTCGATGACCGCGACCTCGCGACGGATCAGTTCGCGCGGCAACCGGTACTCGGGCACACCGACGTAGAGCATCCCGGCCGGCACCGGTTCGACCTCGAAGACGGTGACCGCGAACCCGAGCAGCGCCAGATCGTGGGCAGCCGAGAGTCCGGCCGGGCCGGCGCCGATGACTGCAACCTTCCCGCTATTCTTCTCCGCGTTCTTGACCGCCACGTCGTCGGCAACCGCGGCGCGCAGCAGCGCCGCCATTTCCTCAGCGTCGGCGCAGACTTCCGGAACGTACTCGCGCAGCCGATGGTAGACTTCTTCGAGCGGCCGGTTGTCGATGCCGGCCTGCTCGCACGCGAAACGCTTGAGCGCGCGAATGGCAATCGGGCGATCCTCGCCGAGGTAAGCGCCGTCGTCGTCCACCCGCGGTATCCGCCCTCGCCGGCACGCGGCCTCGCACGGCGCCCCGCAGATGCGCCCGCAGATCGACGCGAAAGGATTGGGACCACGCGCGAGCAGATAAGCTTCTTCGAAGTTGCCGGCGGCGATCGCACGTACGTAGCCGCGCGCGTCGGTGTGCACCGGACAGGCCCTCTGGCACGAAACGAGGTCGCGGTGGTAGTCGGGGCCGGGGACGGCAACCTGGAGGGCACCGCCGCCGGAGCGCTCGGTCAGGGGCGGCGAGCCCACCGGCGCGGCGATCTGCCCGCCCGTCTTCGCGCCCTCGCTCTCGACGATCGCCACGCCCCAAAGCCCTCGCCGCGGAGTTTCCGAATTTCGGACCCGTTAGTCAAGTATTATCGCACCCGCCAACCGCACTCTTGCGCCTGAACGCACGCGATTGCCCCTGCGTTGCTTATGTCTGCGGGCAGAAACGCTAACACACGAGCCGCTCCCCGCTCGGCTCGCCCGCGGCGGGTCCGCTTCGCCGGCGCCCGGTCGCTCCGCCGGCAAGCGGAGCTGCGCACATGCGCGGGCCTGCGGTTGCTCGTGCCCCCGTACCTGCAGGCGCGCGCAGCAAACGGACGTGGTCGCCTTGCACAGCATGGCGGTGAAGTGCACAGTACCGGAGCGGGGAGTCAGATTTTCCCCGGAGCGACGCACGAAGTGTTTTCCCCGACCTGCCAGTATGCGATCCGCGCCCTTTCCTACCTGGCCCAGCACGCGGATAACGGCCCCGTGCTCGCACGCGACATCGCCGGCGCCGAGAAGATCCCGCAGCAGTTCCTTTCCAAGATTCTCCATCAACTCGGGCTGAAGGGACTCGTCCGTTCGCAAAAAGGCCCCGGCGGTGGCTTCGCGCTGGCGCGCTCTCCTGCAAAGATCAGCATCGCCGATATTTCGGCAGCGGTCGATGGAGTTCCGAACGCCGCGAGTCAGTGCCTTCTCGGAATGAGCCGCTGTCACGACTCGACCGGATGCGTCCTTCACCGGGAATGGAAGACTTTCCGAAGCCAGTACGAAAGCAGGATCGCGTCGCGGACGCTCGAGGAACTGGCCGCCAGCGAAGGGTCCGCCAAGCGACGCGCAGCCAGGCCGCGCGCGGCAAAGAACGCCACGGCATCCGCATCGCCAACCGCGAAGTCGCGCAAGACCGCGGCGGCGCCGGCGCGCAAGAAGAGCTGACCGGCTGCGAGCCGGCCCGACCGCGCGCCTATGACGTGCGCGGTGCCGCTGCGCGCGACGCCGGCGCTCAGATCACGCGTGCCGCGCGCAGTGCTGCGATGTCGCCAGCGCTCAAACCCAGCTCGCGGTATATCTCATCGTTGTTCGCTCCGAGCTCGGGCGCAGCCGTCACCGCGACCTCCGGCGTATTTCCCATCTTGATCGCCGCACCGGGAACTTCCATCGGCCCGCGCCTGGGATGCTCGATGCCAGCCACCATTGCGCGGGCTCGCAGGTGCTCGCTGCCAAACAGGTCTACCGAATCCATCACCGCACCGCACGGAACGCCGGCCTGACCGAGCAATCGCATCGCTTCGAACTTGTCCTGCCCGCGGCTCCACGCCTCGATCATCTCGCGCACTTCGTCCCAGTAGTTGCCGCGCTCACGCTGGTCTTCGAAGCGCTCGTCACCGATCACGTCGGCACGCCCGATCACGCCGAGCAGCCCATGCCACATCCGCACCGTGGTGATCATCATGTAGATGTAGTCGTTGGGGCCGCCGCCCCTGGTCGGGTACAGATCGGTGGGCGACAGCAGTCCCAGACGGTTGCCGTAGCGAGCCGCCGCCATGCCGCCGGTCAGGTAGTGCCCCACCAGACCCGAGCGCATGAAGTTGAACATCGCGTCCTGCATCGAAACCTCGACGTGCTGGCCCCGCCCGGTGCGCAGCTTCTCGACGATTCCGGCCAGGATCGCCATTCCCAGGTGAACGCCGGCACCGCTGTCGCCGAAGGTCGCTCCGGGTCTCAGCGGCGGAGTATCGGGCGTTCCGGTCACCGACATCACGCCGCCGGTTGCCTGCGCGATCATGTCGAAGCTCTTGTATGACGACCACGGCCCCCAGGTGCCGAAACCCTTTACCGAAGCGTGGACGAGATCGGGCTTGACCGCTGCGAACTGTTCGTAGCCCAGTCCCAGCGACTCCAGCACTCCGACCGCGTAGTTCTCCACCACCACGTCGGCCTTGGCCACCAGGCGCAGCAGCAGTTGCTTGCCGCGCTCGCTCTTCAAGTCGAGCGTTACCGAACGCTTGTTGCAGTTGAACAGGACGAAGTAGACCGAGTCGGCATCGGGCCGCTCGGCAATCATCCGGCGCCCAGGGTCGCCTTCGAGCGGTTCGACCTTGACGACGTCGGCGCCCATCCAGGCCAGCAGTTGGGTGCACGAGGTTCCCGCCTCCCACTGCGTCAGGTCGATGATGCGAAGTCCGTCCAATGCTCCCATGCGTGTTGCTCCTGCGGGTTAGTGCCGGCGCATGCGCCCGGCGGGCGGCGCGAGGTGTTGCGCCGCCCGCGCCGGACTCTAGCGCTCGCGTCGGAATCTGGCGACCGTTCCTGCGGACCGTAGCGCTGGCTCGTCGGAATCCGGCGACCGCGACCCAAGGCCGTCGCGCCGGCGTCAGGCTCTGGGGAGCGTGCCTGCGGCCAGCCGCGCCCCGACTTGCAGCCCCAGCGCGCCGGCGCCTTCGGCCGCCGCAAGCTTCTTGCCGCCGACGCCGAGCTTGGCCAGCAGCACGCTGCCACCGGCAGTGGCAATCTCGACCCCGGCCTCGGAGATCGCCAGCACAGTCCCGGGCTCGGCGCGATGGAGGCGCGACGTGACGCGCGAGCCGTACATCCGCACCATCGCGTCGCCGCTGCGGCAGTGCGCACCCGGGGACGGATCGCAGCCGCGGATCAGATCGTGCACCTGCTGCACCCCGCGACCCCAATCCACCACCGCGTGTTCGTCGCGGCACAGCGGCTCGTAGGTGGCCAGCGCCTCTTCCTGCTCACGCGCAACCGCGCGCCCCGACAAAACCAGCTCGATCGACTCCAGCGTCGCCGCGATCCCCGCCTCGAATACGCGCCCGTAATAGTAGGAGCCTGCCGAATCGTCGGCTCCTATCGTGATCGTCTTCTGAAGATAGACGGGCCCGGTATCGATCCCGTCATCGGGACGAAACAGAGTGACGCCGCCGGTCTTCTCTCCGTTGATGATTTGCCAGTTGATCGCGGATCCGCCCCGGTAGGCCGGCAGCAGCGATGGATGGAAGCAGATCGACCCCAGCCGCGGCGCTTCCAGGATGTTGCCGGGCACGATCTGCGTAACGTAGGCCAGCACGCCGGCGTCAGCGGCGCCGGGCGCCACCTCGGCCTCGGCCTCCGCTCCGCGATACGATTTTCGCTGCACGACCCGCACGCCCTTCTCCAGCGCTGCGGCTTTGAGCGGGTCCGGCGGCCGGCCGGCGCCGTCGGGCGGCACGCACACCGCGGTCACCCCATGCCCCCGCGCAAGAACCCCCTCAAACACCCGCTGCCCGAACTGGGCCTGACCGAACACCAGAATCTTCGCCATACCTCGTCCTTTGCCGCGTCGGCGCCGGCCTGGCAAAGCGCTGCCGTGCGCACGCCCGCGCTGCGTTGCGACCGGACGGAGCCGCACGCCGGAAGCGACCATCGTCGAGTTCGGAGACCTCCAGTCGGCGCATCTTGCGATCGAGCGTCTACGCGTGGCGCCAAGTGGAACCTTGCGGCGGGTTTCGAGCATGTTATTACAGTGATTACATGGCAACGACGACGCTGAAAGTGGCACGAATCGGCAACTCGCGCGGCGTGCGCCTGCCGGCTGCCGTGCTGCGGCACTACCGCATCGGGGAAACCGTCGTGATGGAAGAACGAAGCGAAGGCATCCTGTTGCGGCCGACTGGCGCCGCGGTCGCGAAGCTCTCGTGGGAGGAAACCGCGAAAGCGATGGCTGCGACCGGCGAGGACTGGAGCGAGTGGGATGCTACGGCGGCCGATGGCACCGCGGGTCTGCCGTGGCGGAGCAGTGATCCTCCTCGAGTCGCCGAGCCGCCGGCAAGCCGCCGCACCAACGCACGCACGCCGACGCGCGTGAAGGCGCCAGCCGCCAAGCGACGATGAAACGCTACGAGATCCGCTGGACTACCCTTGATCCGGCGGCGGGCGCCGAGATGGCCAAGACGCGGCCGTCGGTAATCGTCAGTCTGGATGTCCTCAACCGACGTTTGGAAACGGTGACGGTGTGTCCTCTGACCAGTCAGTTGCACCCAACCTGGCGGTCGCGGATGCAGGTGCGGTGCGGCGGTCGTCCGGCGGAGGTCGCGGTCGATCAAATCCGTACCATCAGCAAGGCCAGGTTGGGCACGAAGATCGGCTCGCTCAGCGAAGACGAAGCGGCGGCCCTGCGCCGAATGATCACCGAAATGTACGGCGCTTAGACACTCCCCTCGAGGTGCACTAATCGACAGCCTCAGCTCCTGCCTGACCGGAGTGCCAGGGGTGGCATGGACACCCGCGCGGCACTTCTCTCGATGCCTGTCCTGTCGTTCACGTGCAGGGGAAGATCCGGTAGATCCGCGACCTCCCGAGCGCTGACATGCGGCGCGGTCCGGTCGCGTTGGACAACGTGGCGACGCATGGTAATAGCTGCGCGGTACGCGAGTCGTTGCCGCGACTGCCCGCGAGCCATCCACAGTGCCACGTCAGAGGGCGACGTGGCGGAGGGCTACCAGGTGAGCGTCCTTCCCGTTTCCGTACGGGGCGCTGCGGCGCCGCGCATTTCAGACTCACCGGCCGGCGCGACACCCACGGCGTCACGAACTGATACGACAGATCAGCGCCGGCGATCACTGCCGACTGACCCGACAGATCCCCGACCCGCGACCGCGACTGAGCAGACACAACGTGCTCGCGTGCTCCATTTTCCGCGTGGGGCGGACCCGCGGCGAGACCCGCCCGACATTGATCACCGACACAGGCGCAGCCGCTCCGAAGCGGGCCGGCCGCGCGAGCAACCAGGAGGGACGCCATCATGATCGGAACACTCCACAAAGCGTGCATCGCCACGGTGTGCCTGCTGCTCGCGGCGGTGGGACCAGCGCGCGCAGCCGTCGTTTCTTCGCCGCAGGTCGCGGCCGGCTTCTATCACACGTGCGGACTGCGCGAGGACGGCAGCGTCACCTGCTGGGGTCGGGACCTGGAAGGCCAGACGACAGTGCCGCCGGGAACCTACATCCAGGTCTCGGCCGGACGCCTGCACACCTGCGGCCTGCTGCAGAGCGGCGCGGTCGTGTGCTGGGGCGACAATTCCCACCTCCAGTGCGAACCGCCGGCGGGAACCTTCACGCAGGTTTCTGCCGGCGGCGATCACAACTGCGCAATGCGCCCGGATGGCACGCTGGCGTGCTGGGGATACGATGCCTCAGGTCAGGCGTCGCCGCCCTCCGGCACCTTCACGCAACTCTCGTCCGGCGCCGTTCACACCTGCGCGCTGCGCGCGGACGGCACCGCGCAGTGCTGGGGTAACGACGATTCGGGCCAGGCTACGCCGCCGGCCGACATCTTCACTAATGTCGCTTCGGGCGCGTATCACAGCTGCGGGTTGCACGAAGATGACAGCGTCGTGTGCTGGGGCCGCAGCTCGGAAGGCCAGGCGACACCGCCGCCGGCAGCCTTCTCGCAGGTCTCGCCGGGTGGATACCATAGCTGCGGTCTGCGCACCGACGGCGGCCTGGCGTGCTGGGGATACGACGCCTACGGACAGGCGACGCCGCCGGCGGGAATCTTCACGTACGTGTCGTCGGGGTTCTTTCACTCCTGCGGCGTACGCGACGACGGAAGCCTGGCGTGCTGGGGATACGACGGCTACGGGCAATCCACGCCGCCGGTGTGGACGCGCGGCTGCGGCGACGGCATCCCCCAGGCCGGCGAAGACTGCGACGACGGCAACACCGTAGACGGCGACTGCTGCTCGGCGACATGCCTGGCCGAAACCGCCGGCAGCCCGTGCACCGCCGACGCCAACGTCTGCACCGACGATGTCTGCGACGGCGCGGGGACATGTGGGCACCCCGACAACACCGCCCCGTGCAGCGACGGACTCTATTGCACCGACGGCGACGTCTGCTCGGGCGGCGTGTGTCGCGCGGGAGCGGCGCGCAACTGCAACGACGCCAACGTCTGCACCACCGACTCGTGCAACGAGACGATCGATGCCTGCGTTCACGCCAACAACGCCCTGTCGTGCGACGACGGGCTCTATTGCACCACCGGCGACGTCTGCTCGGGTGGCGTCTGCGGCGGAGCTGCGCGCAACTGTGCCGACACCAACGTCTGCACCACCGATTCGTGCGACGAGGACGCCGATAGCTGCGTTCATCCCGACAACACGCTGCCGTGCAACGACGGACTCTACTGCACCGCCGGCGACGTCTGCGCGGGCGGCACCTGCGCCGGTGCGCCGCGCGACTGCGGCGACGCCAACGCCTGCACCGACGATTCCTGCAACGAGGCCGGCGATGCGTGCGACCATTCAAACAACACCATGCCGTGTGACGACGGGCTGTATTGCACGACGGTGGACGTGTGCGCCGGCGGCGTGTGCAGCGGACCTTCGCGCGATTGCGCGGACTCCAACCTCTGCACCGACGACTCGTGCAACGAGGCCAGCGACGCGTGCGATCACCTGAACAACTCGCTGCCGTGCGACGATGGCCTGTATTGCACCGACGGCGACGTGTGTGCCGCCGGGACCTGTGCCTCGGGAGCGCCGCGCGACTGCGGCGACGCCAACGGCTGCACCGACGACTCGTGCAACGACGCCACGGATGCCTGCGACCACGCCGACAACACGGCGCCCTGCGAGGACGGGCTCTACTGCACCGTGGGGGAAGTCTGCGCGGGCGGCGCCTGCGGGTCAGGATCGTCGCGCGATTGCGCCGACGCCAACGGCTGCACCGACGACTCGTGCAACGAGACCGGAGATGCGTGCGATCACCTGAATAACACCCTGCCGTGCGACGACGGCCTCAACTGCACCGATGGCGACGTGTGTTCCGGCGGAATCTGCGCCGGCGGGCCGGCGCTCGCGTGCGACGACGCCAATCCCTGCACCGACGACTCGTGCGACGCCGGCACCGACCAGTGCGCCCACCAGAACAACACGCTGCCGTGCGACGACGGGCTCTATTGCACCGCCGGCGACGCGTGCGCCGCCGGCGCCTGCGGCGGCGCGCCGCGCGACTGCAGCGACGCCAACCTCTGCACGACCGACTCCTGTGACGAGATCGCCGACACCTGCACCAGCCAGAACAACACGCTGCCGTGTGACGACGGACTCTTCTGCACGGACGGCGACGTCTGCTCGGCAGGCGCGTGCGCCGGCCAGCCGCGCGGGTGCGACGACACCAACCAGTGCACCGACGATTCGTGCAATGAGAGCGCCGATAGCTGCGACCACGCCGCCAACGCCGCCGCATGCGACGATGCCGATTTCTGCAACGGCGCCGATACCTGCTCGGGCGGAACCTGCGCCTTGCACGCCGGCGATCCGTGCTCGGGATGGCCGACCTGCAACGGGACCTGCGACAACCTGCTGGCGCAGTGCGCCGGCGTGGTGGGACAGCCCTGCGACGACGGCGACCTGTGCACGAGCGGAGATAGCTGCGACGGCCCCGGCGTGTGCACATCCGGCAGCCCGATCGCATGCGACGACGGCGAGCCGTGTACGCAGGACTCCTGCGATCCGGCTACCGGTCTGTGCGACAGCAAGCCCGAGCCCCAGCGGCGCAGCGACGACCAGGTCGAACCCGGCAACTGCCGCGTGGCAGCCGACACCGCCGCCGTAGTCTCGCACGCAAGGGGTCGTAGCAAGATCAAGTGGAAGTGGCGCCGCGGCGAGGCCACCGACCCGGCCGCGTTCGGCGACCCGCTCACCGATACCCGATACACGCTGTGCATCTACGACCAGAGCGGCGGCGTGTTCAGCATTCCGCAAGCAGACCCCGCCGAATTCCCGGGCGCCGACTCGGGAATCGACGTCGGCGGCGGAGCCGGATGGATGATCCGCAGCGACCAGGGATACTGGTATCGTGACAAGACCTGCGGCCAGGAGGGCATCGCCGGGGTCAACCTGACTCCCGACGAAAGCGGTAAGGCCAGCGTCACGCTCAAGGCGGTGGGAAGCTGCCTGCCGATCCCGCTGCGGTTCTCGGAAGAGAAGTACTTCGACTTCGATCCGGCGGTCGTCATCCAACTGGTCAACTCGGAGGGCCAGTGCTGGGATTCGACGTTCGACGACGCGACCAGCGTTCGCGAAAACAGCGGGCGGCGCTTCAAGTCGAAGGCGGTCGTTCGGTTGGACATTCCGTGAGCCGCGGCCATCGGTTGGGCCGGTCGGGCGCCCGCGCTCGACCGGCCCAACCCCCTAGATCTACTTACATTTGCGTCATAACGCATCGCATGGTACCCGCGCCGGGTTCGCTGCTCTGCGTTAAGCCGTCGTAGCGGGCAGCAAGACTTACTTCCAAAGAGGGAGGAAACGAGAACGTGAAGATCCTGGTCACCGTCAAACGAGTGCCGGACCCCGAGTCGTCGATCAAGGTGAGCCCCGATGGCGCCGGCATCGTCGAGTCCGGTCTGAAGTGGGTGGTAAACCCGTTCGATGAAATCGCGATCGAAGAAGCCCTGCGCATCAAGGAAGCCCAGGGCGGCGTCGAGGTCGTGGTCGTCAGCGTCGGAGTCGGCGAGTCGCAGGAGCAACTGCGCACCGGGCTGGCGATGGGCGCCGACCGCGCGATCCTGGTGAAGGCCGACAAGCCCGACACCACAGCGGTCGCCCGCATCCTGGTCAAGATCGTCGAGAAGGAAACGCCCGATCTCGTCATCCTCGGCAAGCAGGCGATCGACGACGACTCGAACGAAGTCGGTCAGATTCTCGCGCACCTGCTCGGCTGGCCGCAGGCCACTTTCATCTCGAAGCTGACGTTCTCGGGCGACAAGGCCGCGGTCGAGTGCGTTCGCGAAGTCGACGGCGGCATGGAGACGATCGGCTTCGCACTGCCGGCGATCATCACCGCCGACCTGCGCCTGAACGAGCCGCGCTACGCGTCGCTGCCGGGCATCATGAAGGCGCGCAAGAAGCCGATGGAAGAACTCGACGCCGCTTCACTGGGCGTCGACCTGACACCACGCATCCGCATCAAGAAACTGGCGCCTCCGCCTGCGCGCACGGCAGGCCGCAAGGTCGAGTCGGTCGACGAGTTGATCAACGCGCTGCAGACCGAAGCCAAGGTGATGTAAGGAGAACCGGACAGTGAGCAACGTACTGATCTACGCAGAGCACGCCCACGGCAAGCTCCCCAAGGCCACCGCGGTGGCTGTCACAGCAGGCAAGAAACTCGCCGCCATCGGCGGCGGCCAGGCCATCCTGGCGGTACTCGGAACCGGAGTTGGCGACGTCGCACAAGCGGGAGCAGGTCTTGGCGCCGACAAAGTCGTCGTCGTCGACAATCCGCTGCTCAGTTATCACCTGGCCGACATCACGGCTGCGGCGCTCGCCGCCACCGCCGAGGCCACCGGCTCCGACACGGTCGTGTTCGCGGCGACCAGCAAAGGCCGCGACATCGCGCCGCGTCTGGCGGCGATGATCGACGCGTCGATCGCCAGCGACATCATCGACGTCAACGCCGACGGAACCATCGTGCGACCGATGTGGGCCGGCAGCGTGGTGGCCACAGTCGAACTGACGGCAGCGAAGAAGGTCGTGTCGGTTCGCGCCACCGCGTTCGACGCGGCGTCGGGATCGGGCGCGCCGATCGAGAACCTTTCGGTCTCGTTCGCCGCTCCGGCCAAGGCGATGAAGTTCGGCTCACTGGAAGAGACCAAGTCCGATCGCCCGGTATTGACCGAGGCCGCGCGCGTGGTAGCGGGCGGACGCGGTCTCAAGAGCGCGGAGAGCTTCAAGACCGTGCTCGAGCCGCTGTGCGACGCGCTCGGCGCCGCGATGGGCGCGAGCCGCGCGGCGGTGGACGCGGGCTACGTGCCCAACGACCTGCAGGTCGGCCAGACCGGCAAGGTCGTGGCGCCCACGCTCTACATCGCGGTGGGCATCTCGGGCGCGATCCAGCACCTGGCCGGCATGAAGGACTCCAAGGTCATCGTCGCGATCAACAAGGACGCCGAAGCACCGGTGTTCCAGGTGGCCGACTTCGGTTTGGTGGCCGATCTGTTCCAGGCGGTCCCGGAAATGACCGAGAAGATCAAGGCGCTGGCGAAGTAGCCCGGCGCGATACCCGCACCGCGCGGGGCACGAGCGCGTGAAGAGCAAGAGGCCGCACCGGGCAACCGGTGCGGCCTCTTTAGTTCCGGCACGCCGAGACAGGACCGGCCGTCGCGCGGAACATTCCATCGCTGTCGTCGCCGGCCGCGGCGTTGCGGCGGTATTGCTACCCGCACAATGGATTGCGTTCGGCGGTGCGACTGGAGCCCGACCGTCGGCCCCCGGTCAGAGTCCACCTTTGCCGGCGCGATGTTTTGGAGTAGGTTCGGAGGGCCATGCCGATGCACACGGCGTTTGGATCGGAGGAACGTTTCACCCAGGGCGAGTTCCTGGAATGGCTGCGCGGCCTGCGGGCTTCGGACATCAATCGCTACGAACTGATGGGCGGGCGCATCCTGATGACCCCGCCGGCGGGCTTCAGCCACAGCGCGCTGGCGGCGCGGATCGTATACGCGCTGAGTCGGTACACTCACGCCACCGGAAGCGGCCTGGTTCTCGAATCGAGCGCGGGCTTCAACTTGCCATCGGGCGACACACTCGAACCCGACGTAACATTTCTGTCGGCCGCTCGCCTGGCGGCTGGTCCGAAGCCGGGACACGGGTCCTTTCTTGAAATCGTGCCTGATCTCGTGGTCGAAGTGCTGTCCCGGTCAACGGCGCGTCGCGACCGCGTCGAGAAGAAGAAGGTCTACGCGCGCTGCGGCGTCGAAGAATACTGGCTCGTCGATCCGCGCCGCAGCACCGTCGAAATCTTCGCGCGCGAGGGCGAAACATTCGGCGCGGCGCGTGTGTTTCGCAGCGGCGCGCTCGTCTCGCGCGTGGCACCCGAACTCGAGTTGTCCATCGAAGAACTCTTCACCGGCCTGGACTGAGCCGCGACCTGCGCCCGGCGGCGGCGGTTGGCGCCCGCTCCCGCTACGTTGCAGCAGAACCGGACCTGGGAATCGCAAAGGCCGCCTTGGGACCCCTGGCCGCGCTGCCTCTTTCGGGGTGAGGCCCATCGGCCGAGCCCACGCGCCCGAGCCTGTGAGCGTCGCCCTGTGAGCCTGCGCCTGTGAGCCGTGCCTGTGAGCCGGGGCCAGTGGACCGCTGCGCGGAGCCGCCCGAGCCCGCGCGGCCCATGTCGCAAAGCCGGGAATTGGCCTTCTATCCGTGTCACGAGTAGGAAGAACCCCGACGTCACGAGCCCATCGAACCTGCGGCGCCTACCGGCACGCGGCGCGCTGCGATGCTTGCATTAGCAGCGCCGCGTGGAGCGGGCCGCGTGGTTTAGACGGGCCCGGCAAGACTGGCACCGTGTTTGCTCTCTATCGGTCGGCGCGTCCGTGCTGGGGACGCGCCTTCATTATTATTGCGCACTGGGGACCCTTGCCCCCGGGGGCCCAGACAGCGGCAAACCTGACGCCGGGTCCGCAAGCGCTAAGCCACAGCGGGGATTTTCATGATCAAGGATCTCGTCATCGGAATGGCCGGCTCTGGCGGAGACGGCATCGTCAGCGCCGGCGAATCGCTCGTCTCGGCATGTGCCGCAGTCGGCTATCACGCAATGATGACCAAGAGCTTCGGATCGCAGATCCGTGGCGGCGAGTCATCGTGCCGAGTCAGGATGGCAACCAGCCCGGTCCTCAACCCGGGCGGCGCACTGCACGTCGCGATTGCGCTCAACTGGGAAGACTTCCTCAAGTTCGGAGCCGAATTGCCGGTCGACGGCGATACCGTGGTGATCTACGAGTCAAAGACCGGTGTTGCGCCCGATGCGCTGCCACTCGTCGGCGTCTCTCCGTCTGAAGTGTTTTCGGTACCGATCGGCGACATGGCCCGTAAGGCCACAGGCAGCGATCGCGGCAAGAACACCGTCGTGCTCGGCCTGCTCGCGGGTTGGTTCGGCATCGGCGGCGAAGCCATCATCAACGGCATTCGCAAGAAGTTCGCGAAGAAGGGCACCGAGCTCATCGAAGCCAACGAGAAGGCGTTCGCGATGGGCGTCGAGTACGCGGAAGCCAATCCTCTGAAGAAATCCCGCCGCATGGAACCGCCCACCCGCACCGGGCAGAAGATGCTCACCGACGGCAACGACATCTGCGCAGCCGCGGCGATCTTCGCGGGCTGCGATTTCTTCGGCGGCTATCCGATCACTCCCTCCACCGAAGTGATGCAGTTCTTCACGCGCGAAGTGTGGAAGTACGGCGGAGCGGTGCTGCAGGCCGAAGACGAGATCGCTGGCATAGGCGCGGCTCTCGGCGCGTCCTTCGGCGGCAAGAAAGCGATGACCGCAACCTCCGGCCCGGGCGTGTCGCTCAAGACCGAAATCATGGGCCTGGCTTCGATCGCCGAAATCCCGCTGGTGATCGTCAACGTACAGCGCGGCGGCCCTTCCACCGGCATCCCGACCAAGGCCGAGCAGTCCGACTTGTTCCAGGCCGTGTTCTCCGCGCACGGAGACGTAGTGCGACCGGTGCTCGCGCCCACCGGCGTGTCCGACACCTTCGACATCACCGTCGAAGCATTCAACATCGCCGAGTACTATCAGACCCCGGTAGTGGTGCTGTCCGACCAGGAGATCGCGCAACGCAAGGAAGTCATCGACGTGATCGACACCTCGCGCTTCACGATCGTCAATCGGCTGCTTCCGACGGCGTCAGACCTGGAGTCCTACGATCGCTTCCGCCTGACCCCGAGCGGAATCAGCCCGATCTCGCACCCAGGCATGAAGGGCGGCAACTATCTCGGCTCTGGCATCGAGCACAACGAGCACGGCGATCCGACCGCCAGCGGCCGCATCCACGAGCACATGAACGAGAAGCGCATCCACAAATTCGATCGGCTGCGCAAACGCGACGACCTGTTCCGCATCGAAGGCGACCCGAACGCGCCGCTGGCGCTGATCGGTTGGGGATCGGTGGCCGGCACCTGCCGCGAAGCGCTGGCATTGGCGACCGCCGAAGGCCTGCGCGTCAAGCTGCTGGTGCCGTACATGCTGTTCCCGATCAACGAAGGCGTCTACCGGCGCTTCTTCAAGACGATCAAGGCCGGCCTGGTGGTGGAGCAGTCCTATCTCGGACAGTTCTACCACGTGCTGCGCATGAATCTGGACGTTCCGAGCGGCATCAAGCCGTTCTGCCGCTCCGGATCCAACCCGTTCCACCCCTCCGAGATCGTTCGCAAGCTGCACGATCACGCCCTCGATCTCCAGCAGAACGGCGCGGCTGCCCGCCAGCCCCAAGAGTAACGGCAGGCTGAGAAAGGAAACCCCATGGATACTGCAACGAGTTCCGCTTCGACCTTCGCTTCCAAGGATTTCAAGAGCGACCTCAAGCCGATCTGGTGTCCGGGCTGCGGCGACTTCGGCGTCCTGCAAGCCATCTATCGCGCGCTCGCGGCGATCGGACGGCCGCCGCACGAGATCGCGTTCATCTCCGGCATCGGCTGCTCCTCGCGCATCCCGGGCTACACGACGGCTTACGGCTTCAACAGCGTGCACGGACGCGCGCTGCCGATCGCCCAGGGCCTCAAGCTGGCGCGCCCCGAGTTGCTGGTATTGGCAGCGGGCGGCGACGGCGACGGCTTTTCGATCGGCGGCGGTCACGTTCCGCACGCCATCCGCCGCAACGACGACCTCACCTACATCGTGATGGACAACCAGACCTACGGACTGACCAAGGGACAGCTCTCGCCCACCAGCCACAGGGGATCGCGTACCGTGACTTCGGCTCACGGCAGTCTGGAGAATCCGGTCAATCCGCTGATGTACGTGCTGGCCTACGGCGCTTCGTTCGTGGCTCAGGGCACGCCGGCCGACATCCCCGGCCTCACCGCGATCATCGAGGAAGCGATCCGCTTCCCCGGCTTCGCGTTCGTCAACGTCCAGTCGCCGTGCGTCACCTACGGCGAGGAAGACCAGCAGATCAAGCATCACAAGGCGGTGATGAAGAAACTCGAGAGCGTCGGGCACGACGCGACCAGCCGCATCCAGGCGCTGGACAAGGCTCAGACCTACGGCCAGGAGCTGCTCACCGGCGTCTTCTTCCGTGACCCCAACCCGCCTCCGACCCTCGGAGCGCTGGTACGCGAGCGTCACGAAGCGCTGATGCCCAAAGCCGCTCCGCGCGAACGCATCCTCGACATGTTCGTGCAGCACTGAAGGAAGCCGCGATGAGTCCGACCAAAGGCATCCATTTCGCCACTTTGTCTCTGAAGGACGCGCTCGACCTTGCCGTGCTGATCGAGGAGGAGGCCCGCGAGCGCTACGAAGAGTTCTCCGACCAGATGGAGATCCATCACACGCGCGAAGCCGCGCGCTTCTTCCGTATGATGGCCGGCAACGAAGAGAAGCACCGCGCCGAGCTCGCCGCGCGCCGCAGCGAACGCTTCGGCGACGAGCCGTCCGCGGTCACGCGCGCGATGATCTTCGACGTCGAGGCTCCCGACTACGACGAAGCCCGCGCCTTCATGAGCGAGCGCGCAGCGCTGCGTGCGGCGCTGCGCTCCGAAGAGAAGGCACACGGGTTCTTCGTCGCAGCGTTGCCGCAGATCAAGGACGCCGACGTGCGCACCCTCTTCGAGGAATTCCGCGACGAAGAGATCGAGCACCAGAATCTGGTCAAGCGGGAAATCGAGAAGGCCCCGGCCGACCCGGATCTGCCCGACGACGATTTCGGCGACGACCCGGTCGCGCAGTAACCACCCGCACCGCGGCCGCGAGGCCCGCTTCGCGGCCGCCTGCTCGCCGAGCAGCCTCGCCCGCGACAGACTCGCGGCGCTGCGCGAAGCTCGAACCAGACCCCGACATGCCGGCGTGCGCCCGATCCACGTCCTACGCGATCTGTGCCTCACGATAGACGCCGCGGCGACGGCACAGTAGAAGGACGGGAGAGCGCGGGAGCGGAGGGCGAACGTGGCGGTACCGGCAGCGCGAGCTGAGATCGCGGTCTTCATTCATAGTCCGAGCGGCGGCGGCGCACAGCGCCGCACGGTCACGCTGGTCAACGGCTTCGCCGAAGCCGGCCATCGGGTGGAACTCGTCGTCGTTACCGCCAGTGGGCCGCTGCGCCCGGACGTGAGCCCGCGCGTGCGGGTCGTCGAACTCACCAACTGGCACGATCGCCATCCGCTGGCCCGCCTGCCCCGTCGCGTTCAACTCTTCCTGGCGCTGCCGGCGCTGGCCAGGTACTTCAGGCTCACTCCGCCGCAGGTCTTTTTGTCGGCGGCAAGCCACGTCCACGTCCCGGTGCTGCTCGCGCATCGATGGGCGCGAAGCCAGGTCCCGGTGGTTCTGCGCATGAGCAATCACCTCACGCGCACGGGAGCCGGCGGCGTTGCCCCGAACCGGCGCGTGTTCGCGCGGCGTCTGGCTCGCAAGCTGTACCCCGATTCCAAGGCGGTGATCGCGGTTTCTCAGGGGGTCGCCGATGATCTCGTCCATTCGATCGACTACCCGCAGGCGCGCGTCCATACCATCTACAGCCCGATCCTGACCGACGACTTGCGCGAGCGCGCGCAGATGCCGCTGGATCACCCATGGTTCGCAGCCGGCCAGCCGCCGGTAGTGCTCGGCGTGGGCCGGTTGGTCAAACAGAAAGACTTCCCGACTCTGGTGCGCGCCTTCGCGATGGTGCGCGCGGTGCGACCGCTGCGGCTGCTGATTCTCGGACGCGCCAAGAACGGCAAGAGGCTGCAGAGTCTGACCGAACTGATAAACGAACTCGGCGTCGCCGCCGACGTGCAACTGGCCGGCTACGTCAGCAACCCCGCGCCGTACATGAAGCACGCAGCGATGCTGGCGTTGTCGTCGGCATGGGAAGGCCTGCCCGGAGTGCTGATGGAAGCATTGGCCTGTGGCTGCCCGATAGTCAGTACCGATTGCCCGAGCGGCCCCTCCGAGATTCTCGACGGCGGTCGCTTCGGACGTCTGGTCGCGGTCGGCGACGATGCCGCGCTGGCCCGCGCCATCACCGAGACTCTCGATGACCCGCCGGACCGCCAGATGCTGCTGGCGCGAGCCGAGGACTTCGGCTCCGAGCGATCGATCGCGAGCTACCTCGAATTGCTGCTGCGGGTGAAGGACACCGCCAGCAGTCCCAGCGCGGCCGCCGACGCCGTCAACGCTCGCGCATGACGATGACGGACTCCGGCGCTGAAGACATTCTCTTCGTCGGAGACATCCAGGGATGTAGCGAGCCGCTCGAACGCCTGCTGCGCGCGGCAGACTATTCTCCCGATCGTCATCGGCTGATCCCGCTCGGCGACACCATCAACCGCGGCCCCGACAATCTCGGCGTGCTGCAACTGCTGCGCAGTCTCGGTGCGGAGCCGATCCTCGGCAATCACGAGACCAAGTTGCTCGAAGTCGTCGACGCCGGGCAGGAAGCGGCGTGGCTGACGCGCAGGTCGCGACCGCACGATCTGCTCGGATCGCCGCAGCGCCAGGCGTGGATCGACTGGATACGACAGTGGCCGCACTGGCGCCGCGGCCGGGGCTGGATCGCCGTGCATGGCGGACTGCATCCAGTGCTCCCGCCGCAGGATACTCCGCGCGCGTTCCTCGTTACCGCGCGCGCCTGCGACGCGCGCGGCAACTTCCCGCCCGATTGGGACGGACACCGCGAAACCATCCCCGCGGGTTTTCGTCCGTGGTACGACTTCTACGCCGGCGCCGACATCGTCGCCTACGGCCACTGGGCGCGCCAGGGCCTGCACCGCACCCACAACACCCGCGGCCTCGACTCGGGCTGCGTGTACGGCGAAGCGCTCAGCGCATGGTGGCTACGTAGCGATACCATCGTGCAGGTGAGCGGGCAGCAGCGTC
>JACRCR010000117.1 GCA_016218925.1 Deltaproteobacteria bacterium
CTCGGCCAGCGGCGAAGCCGGCGCGGGCTCGGCCGGTGCCTTCGCGACAGGCGCCGGGACGGTCTCTTTGCGGCACTCCTGCGTGCAACCGTCCCCGTCCTTGGCGTTGCCGTCGTCGCACTGCTCGGCACCGGAATTGTTGACCACGCCGTCGCCACAGCGTTCCCGGACACAGGCTGACGTGCAGCCGTCCCCGTCCTTGGCGTTGCCGTCGTCGCACTGCTCTGCACCCGAATTGTTGACCACGCCGTCGCCGCAGCGCTCCCGGACACAGGCCGGCGTGCAGCCGTCCGCGTCCTTGGCATTGCCGTCGTCGCACTGCTCGCTGCCGCGGTTGTTGACCACACCGTCGCCGCAACGTTCTCGGACGCAGCCCGAGGTACAGCCGTCGCCGTCCTTCGGATTGCCGTCGTCGCACTGCTCGCTCCCGGAATTGTTCACGACACCGTCGCCGCAGCGCTATCGTACGCAGGCCGAAGTGCAGCCGTCCGCGTCCTTGGTGTTGCCGTCGTCGCACTGCTCGGTGCCGGCGTTGTTCAGCACTCCGTCGCCGCACGACTCGCGCACGCAGGCCGAGGTGCAGCCGTCGCCGCTCGTGGCGTTACCGTCGTCGCACTGCTCGGTGCGGGCGTTGTTCACCACGCCGTCGCCGCACAGCTCCTTTACGCATCTGGCGGTACAGCCGTCTCCGTCCTTGCCGTTGCCGTCGTCGCACTGCTCGGTGCGACCGTTGTTCACGACGCCGTCGCCGCAGGATTCCTTGGCGCAGGTGGCGGTGCAGCCGTCCCCGTCGCGGGTATTGCCGTCGTCGCAGGTCTCGCTCCCGGCGTTGTTCACCACGGCGTCGCCGCAAAGTTCTCTGACGCACGCCGGGGTACAGCCGTCGCCCTTCTTGGCGTTACCGTCGTCACACTGCTCGGCGCCACCACCGTTCACGACGCCGTCGCCGCAAAACTCTTTGATGCACGCCGGAGTACAGCCGTCGCCTTTCTTGGAATTGCCATCATCGCACTGCTCGGCGCCGGAGTTGTTCACGAGCCCGTCGCCGCAGGTCTCTTTGATGCAGACCGCGGTGCAACCGTCCCCGTCCTTGGTGTTGCCGTCATCGCACTGCTCGGTGCCGGAGTCGTTCACCACCCGGTCGCCGCAGAGTTCCTCGATGCAGCCCGAAGTGCAGCCGTCACCGCTCTTGGCGTTGCCGTCGTCACACTGCTCCACCCCGCCGTTGTTCACCACCCGGTCGCCGCAGGTCTCCTTGACGCACAGTGCGGTACAGCCGTCGCCGTCCGTGACGTTGCCGTCGTCGCACTGCTCCACACCGGCGTTGTTGACCATCCCGTCGCCGCACCGCTCGCGCGCGCACGCAGCCGAACAACCGTCACCGGCCTTGACGTTTCCGTCGTCGCACTGCTCGACACCGCCGTTGTTCACCACCCCGTCGCCGCAAACGTCGCGCTTGCAACCGGTACAGCCGTCGGCTGCAGCCGCGTTCGCGTCATCGCACTGCTCGCCGGCATCCACCCGGCCGTTGCCGCACGCTTCGACCGCGCAACGCGAATCGCACCCGTCCTTGTCCTTGCGATTGCCGTCGTCGCACTCCTCGCCTACCTGGACGATGGCGTTGCCGCATTCCTCCTTGTGACACTCGGGATCGCAACCGTCGCCGCCGACGTAATTGCCGTCGTCGCAGTCTTCACCCTTCTGGACGACGCCGTTGCCGCACACCTCGTTGCGGCACTTGGAATCGCAGCCGTCTCCGTCCCTGGTGTTGCCGTCGTCGCAGCTCTCGGGAACTTGCACGATCTTGTTGCCGCACAGCTCGCGGCGGCAGAGGGTGTCGCAACCGTCTCCCTGCACGCGGTTGCCGTCGTCGCACTCTTCGCTCTTCTGGACGACGCCGTTGCCGCACACCTCACTGCGGCACTTGGCGTCGCAGCCGTCACCGTCGCGGCTGTTGCCGTCGTCGCACTCCTCGCCTTTCTGAACCAGGCCGTTGCCGCACACCTCGCGCCGGCACACGGCGTCACAGCCGTCACCAGGGGAGCGGTTCGCGTCGTCGCACTCTTCGTCCGCCTGGACGACGCCGTTGCCGCAAACCTCGGGCCGGCACCCGGCATCGCACCCGTCGCCGTCGCGGGAATTCCCGTCGTCGCACTCCTCGTGTTCCTGGACGATCGCGTTGCCGCAGATCTCCTTGCGGCACTGGGCATCACAGCCGTCACCGCCGCGGGCGTTGCCGTCGTCGCATTCTTCACCCGTCTGCAGGTAGGCGTTGCCGCAGACTTCGATGCGGCAGCGCGAGTCGCAGCCGTCGGCGTCGGCGCGATTGCCATCGTCGCACTGTTCCCCCGTGCCGATCGTGCCGTCACCGCAGGGCTCGCGCTGACATCGCGGGTCGCAACCGTCGCCGCCGGCGGTATTGCCGTCGTCGCACTCCTCGCCGCTCTGGACGACGCTGTTGCCGCACGCTTCCCGCCGGCACTGGGGATCGCAGCCGTCGCCTCCGATGCCGCTGCCATCGTCACATTCCTCGCCAGTCTGGACGACTCCGTTTCCGCAAGTCTCTACCAGGCAGCTCGTATCGCAGCCGTCGCCGTTTACCTTGTTGCCGTCGTCGCATCCCTCGTCCGGCTGCAACTGACCGTCACCGCACGCCGTCTCGAGCGCCTCGAACGCACCTATGTCGCAGGCGATCTTGCCGTCGTTGTTGCCGTCGACGTCGCGCGCCTGGCCCCTCTGATCGGTCGCGGGACAGGCGCCAGCGTCGCCGGCGTCGATGGCCGGACTGCCCGCCGACAGCGCGTGGGTCGGCGTAGTCCCTCCGTTGAGCTGGAGCCGCGCCAGAGCGACGGTGCCGTGGGCGCGCAGATCGCCTTCACCGAACAGTGCGCACGAACCGTCGTCGTCGAGGTTGTGCCCTCTGGAGGTCATCGATCCGAGGCAATTGCCGCCACGCTTGTTCTCGGCCACCAGGGTACTCGACAGTCCCACTACGCCACCGAGGTTGAAGATCCCGGCCCCGTCCGCTCCGACCCGATTGTCGGCGATCGTACAGTTCTTCAGCTCGACGCGCGGAATCGGTCCCGCACCGGCGCCTTCCTTGCCGTTGTAGATGCCGCCTCCGCTCAGTTCCCCGTAGTTCCCGCTGACCGTCACGTTGACGAAGGTGGCGTCGCCCGAGTTGTATGCACCGCCGGCGAGCGAGCCGCGGTTCTCGACGATCGCGCTGTCGCGGACCGCAACGCGACCGCTGTTGTAGAGGCCGCCCGCCAGATCTCCGTTGTTGCGCGCCAGCACGCAGCCGGTCAGTTCCAGATCTGCGGCGTTGGCGATACCCCCACTGCGTTCGGCCCCGCGGCCATCGGCCAGCGTCAGACCCGATATGCGCACCTTGGGCGCCGGCTCATGCACCGGCAGGCTCATGACGCAGGAGGTTCCGCCGGCCGACACCGTCAGCGCGCTCGCGCCCGGTCCTTCGATCGTCAGCGCGCGCTGGATCACCAATTCGCCGCTGGTCAGACGGATGGTTCCGGTAACGGCGAAGCGCACCGTATCGCCCGCACCCGCGTGCTCGATCGCCGCGCGCAGAGAACCCGGGCCGCGGTCTTCCAGGGTCGTCACCTCAACAACCGCGGCCAAGGCAGTGCCGTTGACGGCGACCAGCGCCACGGCGCATACCCACGCCGCCAGCGCGTGCTTTCTCCGGCAGCGGGTTCGAGACACCCGCGACGTCACGCCCAAACCCGCAGCATCGCGAAGATCGAAATCCCGGTGACCGAAACGTAGATCCATAGCGGTAGGGTCCGCCGCGCCATTCGCCGATGGTCCGGGAAACGCCGGCCGCAAGCATAGTAGACCGTCGTCAGGATCATCGGTAACGTCGCCGCCGTCAGCACCACATGGGAGATCAGCATGGAAAAGTATACGGGGCGAACAAACCCCCGGCCCGCAAAGTGCGTATCGCCGTGGTCGAAGTGGTAGACGACGTAGCCAGCCAGGAAGCAAGCTGAAAACAGCAGCGCTCCGAGCATACAGACTACGTGAAGGGACCGCGCCCCGCGGCGTATGGCAGCGAATCCGGTCACCAGGCACGCGGTGCAAGCCGCGTTGAAAGCCGCGTTGGCAGCCGGGACCCAGGCCAGCGAGTCCGATGCGCCGGCGGTCTGCGGCCGCAAGTACAGCAGCCACAACAGGAACGAAAACACCGCAACCGAGACCAGCCCGATTCCCGCCAGAGCGCTTCGGTCGTTCACTGGGAAAACCTGGACCGGCTCGGCGGAAAGGCAAACGCCGCGTTCAGGAGCGAAAAGTCGAGCGAGACGAGACGACCCGCGCGTCGAAGGAATAGTCGCCCGCCCCGGTGAAGGTAAGTACCAGGAACGGCAACGCGTGCAGGAAGAAAATTCCACGCTGGGACCACGGGGTCCCCGGCGGAAGCACGGCCTCGAGCAGCAACATGGCCAGCAGGGGTGGCATTGCCGTCAGCTTGGTCAGGATGCCCAGCATGACGAAGATCGAGCAGAAGAACTCGGCGAAAACTGCCAGCGCCCAGCTCGTCTCGGCTCCGAGACCGAACGGATCGGGGAAGACGATGTGGCCGTTCCTGAGCATCGCCAGGTTCTCCCAGGCGCGGCCGTAGAGCAGCAGCGCGCCGCCGCCCAGTCGCAGCAGAAGCAGTCCGAACGAAACCTGTCTGTCTTCCATGTCGGGCGTCACTGTAGCCGCCGAAGCGGATGATTTGAAGCCCCTTGGCCAACGGACGTTTGTGATGATCACATAGCCTTGCAAAACTGCCACGGTTTCGTGCCGATCCAGCCCCAGTCCGACGAAGACCCCGAGGAGGAGCCAGATGGATTTCGAGTACTCGACAAAGACCAAGGAACTGATGGCCCGCGTCACCGCGTTCATGGATGCGCATGTCTATCCGAACGAGGATGCGCTGGCGGAGCAGCTCGATGCCGGCGCCACCCGATGGAAAGCCCTACCGCTGCTGGAAGAACTCAAGGCCGAGGCAAGGGGACAGGGGCTATGGAACCTGTTCCTGCCCGAGAGCCAGTACGGCGCCGGGCTGACCAACCTCGAATACGCTCCGCTGTGCGAAATCATGGGCCGCTCGCCCTTCGGCCCCGAGGTCTTCAACTGCTCGGCGCCCGACACCGGAAACATGGAGGTCCTGGTGCGCTACGGCAGCGCCGAGCACCGCAAACAGTGGCTCGAGCCTCTGCTGGCCGGCGAGATCCGCTCCTGCTTCGCGATGACCGAGCCGGCCGTGGCATCGTCGGACGCCACCAACATCCGCTCCAGCATCGTTCGCGACGGCGACGAGTACGTCGTCAACGGCACCAAGTGGTGGACGTCGGGCGCCGGCGATCCGCGCGCTAAAATCGCGATCTTCATGGGCAAGACCGACCCGTCTGGTCCCAAGTATCTGCAGCAATCGATGATCCTGGTGCCGATTGACGCGCCCGGCGTCACGGTAAAGCGCATGCTGCACGTCTTCGGCTACGACGATGCGCCACACGGCCACGGCGAGGTCGAGTTCAAGGACGTCAGGGTGCCGGCCTCCAGCATCCTGCTGGGGGAAGGCCGCGGCTTCGAGATCGCCCAGGGCCGGCTCGGCCCCGGCCGCATCCACCACTGCATGCGCACCATCGGCATCGCCGAGCGCGCACTGGAGACGATGTGCAAGCGGGCGATCAGCCGCGTCGCTTTCGGACGCACGCTGGCCGAGATGGGTATCACCAAACAGAACGTCGCGCAGTCGCGCATGGAGATCGAGCAGGCCCGGCTGCTCACACTCAAGGCCGCGTCGATGATGGACAGGGTCGGAAACAAGGCGGCGCGCTCGGAGATCGCGCAGATCAAGGTCATCGCCCCGCAGATGGCGCTTCGCGTAATCGACCGTGCGATCCAGCTGCACGGCGGGATGGGCGTCTGCCAGGACACGTTCCTGGCCAAGGCCTACTCGGGGATCCGCACGTTGCGACTCGCCGACGGTCCCGATGAAGTGCACCAGGACCAGATCGGAAGGCTCGAGATCCGCAAGTACGCGAAACAGTCCTGAACTGCCGCGGCGAAACGTGGCGTCTACCGGTGCGCCGTCGCGGCGTGCTGCTCACGGGCAGCGCGTCGCGACGCAGCCCGCGTCACCGGACGAGCGCGATCTTGCGTTTCTCCGGATCCGGATTGGCGCGATAGACGACGGCGATAGTTCCGATCAGGCCGACCACTTCGGCGTCGCATCCGGCCTCGATCGCAGTGGCCATGCGGCCCCTCTCCTCACGCTCGGCGGCCAGTTTCACCTTGACCAGTTCGTGATCCGCGAGCGCCGCTCGAATGGCGCCCAGCACCGTTTCGGTGACTCCGGCGCGTCCGACATGAACGATCGGCTCCAGCTCATGGGCGAGCCCTCTCAGGAACTTCCGTTCGCTCCCGGTCAGCGCGGCGCGCGGCATCGACGTCGCAGGCTCTGATGCGGAAGGAGTCATCGAAGACGTCTCGGCTCGCTTGTTCATGACAGGCTCTTGCTCACTACTTCGTAGACGTCGCGCGACAGCGACGGATGAGATGCGACCCGGCGCAGTTCGCTCCCGAGCAGCGCCTGGCGCTGCGAATCGTAGCGCCGCCAGCGGCTGATCGTTCCGATCATCCGCGCCGCCACTTGCGGGTTGAGAGAATCGAGAACCAGCACCTGATCGGCCAGGAAGCGGTATCCGGCGCCCGACGGGTCGTGGAAGCGCACCGCATTGGCGCCGCAGAAACCGCCAAGCAGTGCGCGGACCTTGTTCGGGTTCTTGATGTCGAAGGCTTCGTGGCCGGTCAGTGTCCTCACCTGGTCGAGGGTACCTGTGAGCTCGGAGGTCGCCTGCACCGAGAGCCACTTGTCCACCACCAGCGGGTCGTTCTTCCAGCGCGAGTAGAACGCTTCGAGAGCTGCGTCGCGCTCGGGGCAGTCCAAATTCGCGAGCACCGCGAGCGCCGCCAGCGAATCGGACATGTTGTCGGCGCCGAGGAACTGCCGATACGGAAGCGCCTGCGCCTCGGTGCCCTCCACGCGAGACAGATACGCCAGGCAGACGTTGCTGAGCGCACGCCGCGCCACCGCCGAAGCATCCTGTGCCGGTTGCCCGCGCGAAGGGTCCGAACGACCGGCGTAGTAACGCACCAGCAGATCCTCGTAAGCCTGCGTGGCCAGGCTTCGCCTCAGGAAGCTTCGCACTTCGTGGATACCGTCGACATCCACCTCCGACATGTGATCAGCGACGTAGGCTTCCGAAGGCAGCACCAGCGCTTTGGCAACCAGCGCTTCATCCAAGTCAGTCGCCGACAGCGTCTGGCGGAAAGCCTTCGCCAGATCGTCCGGCAGCCCGAGCGGGTGACCCGCGCGGCGTTCTTCGACCAGTTCGAGCATTCGCCGCAGCGCCAATTGCTGCCCTGCATCCCAACGGTTGAAGAAATCGTGGTCGTGGGCCGCCAGGAACGCGAGGTCGGCGTCGTCGTAGGCGCCCTCGATCCGCACCGGCGCGGAGAACCCGCGCAGCAGCGATGGCACCGGCTCACTCTCCACGTCGACGAACCGGAAACTGTGTCGCCGCTCGCGCAGTTCCAGAACGCGGGTCGTCGTCCCCGCGGCGACCGGTTCGCCCTCGAGTCGCAGCGGCATCTCCGAGCCGTCGCCGGCCAGCAGCGCCATCGCGAGCGGGATGTGCATCGGTTGTTTGTCGGTCTGGCCCGGAGTTTCGGGGCACTGCTGCTCGATCTCCAGAATCAGTGCCTTCTCGGCGGGATCGTAGCAGCGCTCGACACGCAGCAGCGGCGTACCGGCCTGGCTGTACCACAGACGGAACTGGGCCAGGTCGACCCCCGACGCGTCTTCCATCGCGTGGACGAAATCCTCGCATGTCACCGCCTGGCCGTCGTGGCGCTGGAAGTAGAGATCGGTTCCGGCACGGAAACGTTCGGGACCCAGCAAGGTGTGGATCATCCGCACCACTTCGGCACCCTTGTTGTAAACGGTCGACGTGTAGAAGTTGTTGATCTCGATGTAGGCGTCCGGCCGCACCGGATGCGCCATCGGCCCGGCGTCTTCCGCGAACTGTAGCACGCGCAGTCCTTGCACGTCGGTGATGCGTTTGACCGCGCGAGAGCCGACGTCACTCGAGAACTCCTGATCCCTGAAGACCGTCAGGCCTTCCTTGAGGCTGAGTTGGAACCAGTCGCGGCAGGTAACCCGGTTGCCGGTCCAGTTGTGGAAGTATTCGTGCGCGATCACGCCTTCGATCGCGCTGTAGTCTTCGTCGGTGGCCGTATCCGGTCGCGCGAGCACGTACTTGGAGTTGAAGACGTTGAGTCCCTTGTTCTCCATCGCGCCCATGTTGAAATCGTCGACCGCCACTATGTGGAAAACGTCCAAGTCGTACTCGCGGCCGTAGACCCGCTCGTCCCACGCCATCGCTTCGAGCAGCGACGTCATCGCGTGCGCGCACTTGTCGGCGTTGCGGGGTTCGACGCAGATGCGCAGTGCCACAGGCCTGCCGCTGGCGGTGACGAAGTCGTGTTCGAGACAAGACAACCGGCCGGCCACCAGCGCGAACAGATACGAAGGCTTCGGAAAGGGATCGCGCCAACGCGCCCAGTGGCGTCCGTTGGTCAGTTCGCCCTCGCCGTCGAGATTGCCGTTGGAGAGCAACACCGGATACAGCTCGCGGTCGGCAACCACCGTCACGGTGAACCGGGCGAGAACATCGGGGCGGTCGATGAAGTAGGTGATGCGGCGGAATCCTTCAGCTTCGCACTGGGTGCAGAACAATCCGCCGGAGCGATAGAGACCCTCCAGCGCGGTGTTCTGCTCCGGGTGGATCAAGACCGCGCTGGCCAGCGTGAACGACGCCGGCACAGCTCGCACGGTCAGTCCCTTGTCGCCCGCTTCGTACTCGTCGTGCGAGAGGGTCGCACCGTTCAGCCGCAAGCTGCGAAGTTCGAGCCCCTCCCCGTCCAGGAACAGGTCAGCAGATGCGTCGGGCCGCTGCGGATTGCGGCGGATCGTGAGCAACGACCGCACCAGCGTCCCGGTCTCGCCGAGTTCGAAGCGGAGCTCTGCGCTGTCGATGAGGTAGTCGGGGGGTCGGTAGTCGTTGCGGTAGATCGTGCGCGGCTGGCTCTGCTCCAAATTCGTCGCTCCTGCATCAAGGTGAGGGTCAAGCCGCGGCGCTGGCCGGTGCTACACCCTCCTCCTGCCACAGCACTTCGAAAAGCGGAACCGGTTCGCTGAGTCCTGCGAGAAACTCGGTGCCCAGCGCACGCAGCCGGAAGCCCTTGCCGGCGGCGAGCTGTCGCACCACGTCCGAGATCAGGATCTGCCCGCCGTCGGCCCGGTCGGTGATTCGCGCGGCGGTAATCACGGCGGTGCCGAACAGATCGCCGTCCTCGGCGATCGGAGCCCCCGAGTTGAGGCCGATGGCCAGCCGCAGCTCGGCCGCGTGCGCGCCTTCGGCGTTATGGGCGGCCACTGCACGCTGCACCGCGACGGCGCACCCCAGCGCCCGAGAAGCAGCGGAAAAGTAGGCCATGATACCGTCGCCGGTGTGCTTGACCTCGACCCCGCCCGCGGCGGCAAGCCCGGCCCTGACGATGGCGTCGTGCGCCCTTACCAGGCGGCGCGAGGCGTCGTCACCGAGGCGGTCGGTGATGGCTGCGTAGTCGTCGATGTCGGTGAAAAGCAGGGTGAGGTCGGCGTCGCCGATCGGCTCGGTGCTGGCACGTTCAATTCCGAGGAGCCCGAAGGCTCCGGAGGGAACCAACTTGCGAAGCTCTTCCTTGATGTCCACTTGCCTGCTCCTCCCTGCGCCACATCCGGCCCGGCCGCGCCAGGCCCACCTCTGACAACGTCGCGAAGGTAGGGCCGACACGCCGATAATGCAATGCGTCAACCTCCGCTCGCAGACAAAAAAGAGGCCGCTGCGCGGGCACGCAACGGCCTCTTTTTAATTACAAATTAGCCAAAAGCTAAAGGATGAGTTCACTTCGGGGAGGCGGTCGGCCGCGCGAATTTCCAGTCCCCGTCCAGCGACTTCATGAAGGCGACCAGGTCGGCTTTGTCCTGCGCAGAAAGGTCGAGCTTGACTACCTTGACGTCGAGGGTCGGGTTGGCCTCGCCGCCCTTGTTGTAGAAATCGACCACCTCTTCGAGGGTAGCCTGGCTGCCGTCGTGCATGTACGGCGCAGTCTTGGAGATGTCGCGCAGCGTCGGGGTCTTGAAGGCGCCTTTGTCGGCCGGCTGGCCTGTCACCTTGAAGCGGCCCAGGTCCGGTTCGGCGGCGGCCATCCCGACCCCCAGATTGTGGAAGATGCCATCGGACAGGCTGAAGCCGGCGTGGCACAGCGAGCACTTGGCCTTGCCCTCGAAGAGTCTCAGGCCGCGCTTGGCCGAGTCGCTGAGCGCGCTCTCGTCGTGCCCCACGGCGAAGCGGTCCCACGCCGAGTTGCCCGACAGCAGCGTGCGCTCGAAAGAGGCGATCGCCTGCGCGATGCGGTCGGTCGTTACCGTCTCGTCACCGAAGGCCGCCTTGAACAATGGCTTGTATCCTGGCACCGAAGCTATCGCTTTCGTTGCGTCCTCGAGAGTGTGCCCCATCTCGATGGGGTTCGCGATCGGCCCCTTCGCCTGCTCTTCCAGGTTCGGAGCCCGCCCATCCCAGAACTGAAAGAACGAGAACCCGGAGTTGATCGCGGTCGGGGCGTTGCGGCCGCCCTGCGCGCCTCCGATACCGGTCGAAACCTTGCGCGGTTCGGCGAAGCCGAACTCCGGAGCGTGGCAGGTAGCGCAATTGATGGTGCCGTCCTTCGACAGGCGGGTGTCGAAGAACAGCAACTTGCCGAGTTCGACCTTGTCCGTGGTGATGGGGTTGTCGGCTGGGGTTCGAAGCGCCCCGGCCTGCAGCCCCAGCGGCATCGGCGCAGGGGACGCGTCCGCAGCCATGGCTGCCGGCACGCAGGCCGCACCGCCGGCAAAAACCGCGGCAGCGATCGCCACGGCCGACAAAGAAACAACGTGGTTCTTCATGATTGCTTCCTCAACTCGACTGGCAGCTTCTGCCGGGCAATTCGACTGCCGGGATTGGCCGCCCCGTGTGACTGCCGGCTCGCGCCGGGTATCGCCCCTTCCTGGACCTTCGCCAGCTTCGCCGCGCATCCCACCAAACGCGTTCAGAGTCTACCGCGCCACGCCACGGCGCGATCGGCGCTCGCCGGCCACCAGCATCCGCGTAGGAAATGACCGCCAAATGCGGCATAGTGCCGCGCTCGGACGAGCGCCCGCCGGGGCGTAACAAACAACAGGAGTGAGCTGAATCATGACCCGCCGTAAGACCTCCGGAGCCCAGCATCTGGGACTCGTCGAGAACCCGACCAAGGCCAGGCACCGTCTGGCCGGCACCGTCATGAGCGGGGCCGACATGGTCGTACAGGTTCTCGCCGACCAGGGCGTGGACACCCTCTTCGGCTATAGCGGCGGGGCCATCCTGCCGACCTACGACGCGGTCTTTCGCTACAACGAGGCCAACCCGCGCCACCGCATCAACCTGTTGGTGCCGGCCACCGAGCAGGGCGCGGGATTCATGGCCGCCGGCTACGCGCGCTCGACCGGCAAAGTCGGCGTTTTCCTGGTGACCTCGGGACCGGGAGCGACCAACTGCGTGACGCCGATCCGCGACTGCCAGGCGGATTCGGTCCCGGTGGTGCTCGTCTGCGGCCAAGTGCCACGGCCGGCGATGGGAACCGACGCCTTTCAGGAGGCGCCGATCTTCAACATCATGTCGTCGTGTGCCAAGCACGTGTTCCTGCTGACCGACGAAACCAAGATCGAGGCGACCATGCGCACCGCATTCGAGATCGCGCGCAGCGGCCGTCCGGGTCCGGTGGTGGTCGACATTCCGCGCGACGTGCAACTGAGCCAGGGAACTTTCCAGGGCGAGGGGTTGTTGCGACTGCGCGGTTACGACGAGCGTAGCGCCGCGCAGGCGCGAACGCGTCTGGAACCCGAGCGGGCAAGGGCCTTCTTCGACATGCTCGAGAGCAGCGAACGACCGTTGCTGTACGTCGGCGGCGGCGTGCCCAACGCCGACGCCGCACCCGAACTGCGACGCTTCGCCGCGCGTTTCGGCATCCCGGCGGTGACGACGCTGATGGGAATCGGTGCCATCGACACCACCTCAGAGCTGGCGCTGCACATGCTCGGCATGCACGGCACCGCCTACGCCAACTACGCGGTCGAAGACTGCGATTTCCTGTTCGCTGTCGGGTCGCGCTTCGACGACCGGGTGGCCGGCAAAGTGGCGGAATTCGCGCACGGGGCGAAGATCGCCCACCTCGACGTCGACGCTTCCGAAATCGAGAAGGTCAAGGGCGTGGACTGGGCGTACGTGAGCGATGCAAAACGCGGACTCACCGAACTGCTCGAAGCCGGCAAGTCCTTCAAAAAGGATTTCGGTCCGTGGCGCGAGCACGTGGCGGCGCTCAAACGCGATCACCCGTTGGGATTCAACACCGGCGGCGAGCGCGTCCAGTCCGAGTTCGTCCTGCGCGAGCTCAACAAGATCACCAAGGGTGAGGCCATCGTCTCGACCGGCGTCGGCCAGCACCAGATGTGGGCGGCGCAGTACCTCGACTTCAAGCAGGCGCGGCACTGGATCACCTCGGGCAGCATGGGAACGATGGGCTTCGGTCTGCCGGCTGCCATCGGCGCGCAGCTCGCCAATCCGGGCAAGTTGGTGATCGACGTCGACGGCGACGGCAGCATCCGCATGAACGTCGGCGAACTGGAGATGCTGAGCACCTACGACATCCCCGTCAAAGTGCTGCTGCTCAACAACAACGGCGACGGCATGGTGCGGCAGTGGCAGGACCTCTTCTACGCCAACCGTTATTCGGGCACCGACAAGACCCTTCACAAGAAGGATTTCGTCAAAGCCGCCGAAGCCGACGGAATCGGCTTCGCGCGCCGTGTGAGAAAGAGGGACGAAGTCGCGGCGGCGTTGCGCGATTTCGTCGCCTTCAAGGGCCCTGCGCTGCTGGAGGTGATGGTCGACCAGAACGCCCACGTCTACCCGATGATCGGTCCCGGCATGGCCTACAAGGAAATGCTCACCGGCAAGTTCATCCGCTCGCGACGCGCGGTGCGCCCCAAGAAGGAGACGGGGGGCGGCTACTTCTGATCGCGCGCCGGGACGCTGCACGCTTCGTCTGAACCCCGACCGGTCGAGCCGACACGTCGCAAGCCGCGGCTCGAGCCCCCTCTGGCTTCGGCCTCGGCGGGCGTGTTAGGTTGCGCGCGCTTGCACGCCCGCCGTCGCCGCTTCGATCCCGGGCACAGCAACGTTCGCCAGAGGAGGATCTGCGCCGTGCTGCACACCGCGTTTCGCTCAATCGTCATCGCTTCCGTACTGATCGTCTCCGCTCTGGCCGCGCGGCCCGCCGTCGCGGGCTTCCCGGCAGGCTTCGACTGGGGCACCGCGGCCAGCGGATTCCAGACCGAGATGGGCGCCGGCGCCGCCGACGACGACGCCGGCAGCGACTGGTGGGTGTGGGTGCACGACGCCGACAACATCGCCGGCGGTCTGGTCAGCGGCGATCTTCCCGAGAACGGTCCCGGCTCGTACTCACGGTACACCGATGACGTCGACGCGGCTCGCAGAAGGCTGCGCTCGACCACCATCAGGATCGGCTTCGAATGGAGCCGGATCTTTCCTGCCTCCACTGCCGGCGTAGACACCTCCGGCGGCATCACGCTCGCGACGCTGCAACAACTCGATGCGCTCGCCGACCAGAGCGCGGTCGCGCATTACCGCGACGTGCTCAAGGCCATCCGGGCGCAACAGATGATCCCGCTCGTCACGCTGGTGCACTTCACGCTTCCGCTCTGGGCCCACGATCCGATCGCGACGCGCGATGCGCTCGCCGGCATCGACCCGGCAGCCCCACTGCCAACCGGCTTCGGTCCGGCTGGATGGCTCGACGCCGCGCTGGTCGACGAACTCGAGAAGTACGCCGCTTATGTCGGCTGGAAGTTCGGCGATCTCGTCGATCGCTGGGTCACGCTGAACGAGCCGGTCGTGGTCGCGACCGGCGGATACATGAACATTCCAGGCGTCTACGCGGGCAACTTCCCGCCCGGTGCGTTCACCTACGTCGGCCTCATGACCGCGCTGACCAATCAGATCGAAGCGCAAGCGGCGGCCTACGACGCGCTGAGGGCCGCCGACGCGGTGGACGCCGACGCAGATGGCGGGGCTGCGAGTGTCGGCATCGTACACAACATGGTCGCTTTCCAGCCCAGGACGCCGGCGGCGGAGGACGAGCTCGGTGCCGCACACGCGGAGTACCTCTTCAACCGCCTGCTGCTGAATTCGGTCGTGCTGGGCGAGCTCGACCCCAACGCCGATGGTATCAGCGATCCGAGCGAGTTCCGCGCCGACCTGGCCGGCAAGGCGGACTTCATCGGGGTCAACTACTATATGCGCGGCAGGACGCACGGCCTGGGCTCGCCCCTCACGCCGCTGCTGCCGCTGTTCGACTTCCTGCCGATCACCGCATACCGCACGCCCGAGAACCCCGCGGCACCCGCGTGCCCCTCCACTTGCACCGATTTCGGCTGGGAGATGTACCCGGCCGGACTGCGCCAGGTCCTGCAGACCGCCGGAGGTTTTTCGTTGCCGGTCTACATCACCGAGAACGGCCTCGCCGACTCCGACGACGGCTTGCGCCGGCCGTATCTGGTGCGGCATCTCGAGGTGCTCGAGCAGGCGATCGCCGACGGAGTCGCCGACGTGCGCGGCTACTACCACTGGTCGCTGGTCGACAACTTCGAATGGGTGTCGGGCTACTACCCGCGATTCGGTCTGTTCGCCTACGATCCCGTGACCCTCGATCGCATCGCCAGACCGAGTGTTCGAGCCTTCAAGAAGATCGCGAAGAAGAACGCGATCCCGCGCAGCCTGAGCCGCCGCTTCGGCTCATACTGACCGCCGCACGAGGGTAGGCCTCAGTGCGCCGGATGATCGACTCGCGGACCCGCAGCCGTAGTCGACACTTGTGGGTTATTTTTGTAGGGTCCTGCCACTATGAGCACAAACGCAGAGAAGGCCTACCAGCTGTTCCTGCCCTCCGTGGGCCAGGAAGAGGGCGTCGGGGAATGGTTCACGATCGACCAGGCTCGCATCAACCAGTTCGCCGACGTCACCCTCGACCATCAGTTCATCCACGTCGACCCTGAAGCCGCCAAGACGACGCCGTTCGGAAGCACCATAGCTCACGGGTTCCTGACCCTGTCGTTGCTGACGCACCTGGATACCTCGATTCCCAAGGGGGATCCCGCGCGCTATGCCGGCATGGCGATGGGCCTGAACTACGGCTTCGAGAAGGTGCGGTTCGTCAACCCGGTCAAGGTCGGCAGCCGCGTTCGCGCCCGCAGCGTCCTGGCGAAAGTGGAGCTGAAGGAACCCTGGGTGCAGACGACGCGAACCATGACGATGGAGATCGACGGCCAGTCCAAGCCGGCGTTGGTGGCCGATTGGATCACCCGCATCATGTACCCGTGAGCGCCGGCCCGTACTGACGGCGCCGCTCTCGCATCTCCTGCGAACTTTCGTCGGATGCCGTCGCAGAGGGGGGCCCCTGCGCGCAGATGCCCCCCTCTGCGACGAAAAGACGTCTACGGTGAGCAGCTCGAGTCGGTCAACCCGTTGTCGAACACGTCGCAGGCCAGCGCCGGCAGGATGGCGTCCGCTCGGTTGACGGAACGACAGAATCTGCACGCGACCAGGCGATCCACGCAGTCGTCGAAGGTGGCGTCGTCGCTGCTCGTGCACGCCCCCGGAAACGATCCGCCAACCGGCGTGACGCCCTTTTCCAGGCACGCCTTCTGGATCTTCTGCGTCAACTTGGTTCTTTTCTTATCGATCTTGGTCTTGGGATCGGGCTGAGGCGGACCAAGGCAAGTCGAGATCAGGTCGCCATCGTCGAGAATCGCGGCGAAACCGTCCCGCTTACACAGGCGGAAAACCTTCCACCGTTCCACCAGTAGCAAGCCGGCGAACCGACTGACCGCTATCTGACACTTCTGCACCTGATCCGCACCGACGTTCACGCTCGCACCGAAGAGGTCGTGCGCCAGGTCGCTGACCCCGTTCTCCGCCGCGGTGCTGATGCAGGCTCCGGGCGTGCAGGTTCCGCCGCCGGCACACGGGAGCGAGCCGCTGCACAGCGCGCCGTCGGCACTGCCGCCGTTGCAACACATGCGCCGATTGACCCCCCAGGCCGGAACCGGATCGCACAAATCGGTAAAGTGCTCGAGAAGCTTGGTCTCCTTCTGCTCGGTCTTTGTCTCCTGGGGCTCGTCAACACACGTGGCAACGTCGCTGCTCTCGGTCTGAGCGATGCACTTGTAGTCGCTGACGTAAGCCTTGTTGGCCACGTTGCGCGCATCGTTGTTCATCTTGTCGACGCAGCGCTGGTCCTGATTGAAGACTTCGAACTGGATCGACGTGCCGTCGAATCCACCGTCTGTCGGCACCAGAAACTCGTCCTGCGGTCCGGCCGTGAAAGAGAAGAGTATCGTCATGTCCGCGGCCGCATTGGTCGGATCGATGGCGCTGGCCTCGAGTTCGATCGCGCTGACCGCGGAAATCGCGGACCCGGCGGCCTCCCCCAGCAGCAGAGCCCCCGCGTTGACCTGCCCCTTCACGGAATGGCTCGGAATGTCTACGACACCGGAAAAAGCATCGCCGGCCGTCGCGTTGTAGAAGATGTTCCAGCCGACCGGGGCCGCGAGTTCCGGATCGAAGGCGTCGGAGGTGACGGTTACCCGAAACGCGCGACTCGCGGAGTCTACGTTGCGAAATATCGCAGCGGCGTCCGGCGATGTCGGGGCGATGGTGAGTTGCTTGAGAATCGGGTTGAGGTCCTGCTTGACCTCACCTTTCGCGTAGAACGCGCCACCCACGGTGGTGTCGAAGGCGATGACACCATCGAGGTCATCGTCGGTGAACAGTGCCGACTCGGTGCCGGCCGGGAGGTCAACCTCGAGCAGCACCTGAAACGACAACGCCGGTAGCGGAACGAACACGAAGCAGGCGACCGCCCAAAGCCCGGCGGCGATGGATTTCGTGCGCGCAGATCGTGAGCTTGACTGTTTCATGTCGTGGCCTCCCCTTTTCGCACAGCTCTGAACAGGCCCGGAATGGAACCTTGCGCGAGCCGGCCGATTGGAGCCTTGACACACCGCCGACTCGCGGAGCTACCCCGACGCCTATCACGAACCGATGCGATCCTAATCGTTCGCGACCGACCCCGGCGCGATGCCCCTGACCGGCGCCGTCGCAGCCAGCCGCGTAACATGGGGGACTGTCGACGAATTCGCCAACCCGGTGGCACGGCTGCTGCGGCGCTGCGGGCGGGACACATCTCGAGCGAGAGTCTCCCGAGCGGCGCCCCAGAGCCGGAAACAACGGACGACGGAATGCCTACCCGCGTAGCGCGAGGGTGTCCCGCTCACGCCAGCCATTGCGGCCGAGCTTTGGCAGCTCGCCGCCTCAGCCCACGAAGCGGCGCAGCGTCGAATCGACCGAGTGTGCATAACTTCCGCCGAACAGCAGCGTGTGCACCAGCAACGGATAGAGGTTGTAGAGCGCCGCGCGTTCCTCGAAGAAGCCCGGAGCGATCGGGCGCAGTTCGTGGTAGCGGCTATAGAACGTCTGGCCGAACGTCGAGAACAGCGTCGTGAAGGCGAGTTCGATTTCCGGATCCGCATAGTAGATCGCCGGGTCGACGAATGCAGCTACACGCCCTGCCCTCGCCAGCACGTTGCCCTGCCACACGTCTCCGTGAATGAGCGAGCCGCGCGCGGGTGAACCCAGCCACTGGTCCAGGCGCGCGGCCAACGTTTCCACCCTTGCCAGCGTCGAGGGGCCGAGTCGCCCCGCATCGAAAGCTCGACGTCCGAACTCGAGCAGGCGGCGATCGCGAAAGAACGACAGCCAGTCCTTCGACCATTCGTTCGGCTGCGGGAGCCCACCGATCGGCGTTTCGCGTTCCAGTCCGAAACCGTCGCTCTGGATCGAGTGCAATGCCGCCAACAATTCGGCTGCGTGCAGGTCGGCGCCGCAGTTGCCGTCGCTCTCGATGTACTCGAGCAGTAACAGGTTTTCGTCACAGAAGAGCACCGCCGGAACCGGCAGCCGGCTGCGCGCGGCGAGATAGCCGAGCATCCAGCCTTCGCACTCCAGTCCGCCTCTGCCCGACACCTTGGCGACCACACTGCGGCCGTCGCCGAGCTCGACGCGAAGTACCTCCGCGACGCAACCGCCGCCGAGCGGAGCCGCGGCCGCCACCTGCGCCGAGAGCAGCACGGCAATTCGCTCGCGAAGCCGGGCGTCCATCGCGGGGCTCAGGGATGACGGCTACGGATGTGTTCGAGCAGTCCGCGCGCGGCGTCTTCGACCATGTCGATCACGATGTCGAAGCCGTCGTGGCGGCGGTAATAGGGATCGGGCACTTCGCGAACCTGCAGCTGCGGAGCGAAGTCGAGCAGCAGGCTCACCTGCGCGAGCTGCCGCCCCGCCTCGGGAGCCTGCGCTTGCGCCCGCCGCACGGCGCGCAGTTCGCGCATGCTTTCCAGCTCACGGAGATTCTCGTGGTCCATCGCGAGCACGTAGTCGAAGGTCTCGAAGTCGGCGCCGTGGACCTGCCGGGCGCGGTGACGGCTCAGATCGTAGCCGCGGTCGCGTGCGGCCCGGACCGAGCGCGGGTCGGCGCCGTCGCCGATGTGGTAGGCCGCGGTACCTGCGGACTCGACCTCGATCGATTCCGCCAGGCCGGCCTCGGCAACCATTGCGCGAAAGATGCCTTCCGCGGTCGGCGAGCGACAGATGTTGCCGAGGCAGACGAAGAGCACGCGAACCATCGCTCCCTCAAAGCAGCGCCGCCGGTGGGATTCAAGCGGCGCACGGCGTATGGCAGCCTGCGGCGACGCAGCCATGATCTCTCCTCCTCCTCCCGCCCCCAAGGGCATCATCCGCGCCCGCGGCGTCTCCAAGCGCTTCGGCGATCGCATGGCCGTCGACGGTCTCGACCTCGACGTTCCCGCCGGTTGCTGTTTCGGGCTGCTCGGCCCCAACGGAGCCGGCAAGACCACGACGTTGCGAATGCTTTACGGGGTGACGCGGCCGACCAGCGGGCGCATCGAGGTGTTCGGCCTCGACGTCGCAACCCACAGCCGCACGGTACGCGCACGCCTGGGAGTCACGCTTCAGGAAAGCGTGCTGATCGAGGCCCTCACCCCGGTCGAGAACCTGATGGTCTTCGGCCGCTACCACCTGATGAGGGATGCGGAACTGAGGCCTCGCATCGACGAGCTGATCGACTTCCTGCAACTCGGGTCGCACCGCGACGTGCCGGTGCGCAATCTGTCCGGCGGGTTCAAGCGCCGCCTGGCGGTGGCCCTGTCGCTGGTGGCGCGGCCGCAGCTGTTGATCCTCGATGAACCGACTACCGGGCTGGATCCTGCCGTGCGGCTGGCGCTGTGGACAAAAGTGCGCGAACTGCGCGATCACGGAACCACGGTGCTGGTAACGACGCACTACATGGACGAAGCCGAGCGACTGTGCGACCGGGTGGCGATCATGGCGGCCGGCGCTGTGCTGGTCGAAGGAGAACCGCGCGAACTGATCTCGCGCCTGCTCGCGCGCGACACCGTCGAGATCGAAGCCTCCGAGCAGGAAGCCGCTCAGCTGCTGAGCGGCTACGAAGAGAGTACCAACCGAATGCAGGCCGGAAACCGCGCGGTGGTGCATCTGGAAGACGCCGCGGCGCTGGTCTCGCACATCCGCGGCCGCGACTCCGTCGCCGACCGCCGCCTGATCGTGCGCCCTACCAACCTCGAAGACGTCTTCCTGCACCTGACCGGGATGACATTGGAGGCAAGTGCGTGAGCACTTGCCGTGCGATGGGAGCGAGCACGTGAGCGTCTCGCCGCAACACGCCTTGGCGGTGTGGAGGCGCAACGCCTCGATGTACGCACGAACCTGGAAACTCAACCTGCTGCCGAACTTCTTCGAGCCGGTGTTCTACCTGGCCTCGGTGGGCATCGGCGTCGGTGCCTACGTGCAGCAGATGGGCGGACTGCGCTACGTTGAATTCCTCGCGCCCGGACTGGTGTGCGTGGCGGCGATGAACGGCGCGAGCTTCGAAGTAACCTACAACGTCTTCATCCGCCTCGCTTTCGAGAAGACCTACGACGCGATGCTGACGACGCCGATCGAACCCGATGACGTACTGGTCGGCGAAGTGACGTGGGCGATCACGCGGTCGATGATCTACGGCGGCTGCTTCTACACGATCCTGGTCGCCGCCTCGCTGGCACCGCTCCCGGCTTCGTTACTGGTAGTTCCGGTGCTGGCGCTGGCAGGGCTGCTGTTCGCCGCGCTCGGGCTCGCATTTTGCGTGCGGCTGCCGGCCATCGACTTCTTCAGCTACTACTTCACGATGTTCCTGACGCCGTTGTTCCTGTTCTCCGACGTCTTCTTCCCGCTGAAGGAACGGCTGAGCCCGGCGTGGCTCACGGTCGCCGAAGTGCTCCCGCTGCTGCACCCGGTGCGTCTGGCGCGCGCTGCGTTCCACGGCGGCGCGGAGCCGCTGCGCGTCGCCTGGGACCTCACCTACATACTGGTGCTGAGCGCATTGCTGCTGCTCTACGCGCGTGGCCGGATCCGGCGCCGCCTGACCAACTGACGCGACGGCCAGCCGCCGATCACGGCACCGGCAACGCCAGCGACTGGACCGGCACGTCGGTGCCGCGCGAGCGCGGGAATTCAACCCTCGGAAGCAGGCGCGGCAGTGCCGCGGCGAGCAGCGCCGCGCCGATGCCTCCGCAAAGCGCCGGCGACCGCGGGCCGAAGTGATCGAGCAGCAGCCCTGCCGCCAGTGTCGAGACGATGCCGCCCAGACTGACGCCGATCATGTAGACCACGCTCTGGCCTGTGGAACGCAGCCGCCCGGGAACTACGGCTTCGACGTACAGCGCACTGCCGACGACGAAGCCGGCCACCGCCACTCCGTGCAGAACCTGCACGGCGTACATCGCCGCGATACTCGGCGACAGCGCGCATACCAGCCAGCGCAGCGCGTCCGCGCCGATGCCAATACCGAGCAGCCCGCGCGCATCCAGGCGCAGCGGCCGCCCGCCGGCGATGGCCAGCAGGGGAATCTCGAAGACGAGCATGCACAGCCACATGCGACTGACGACGTCGAGCCCTCCGCCGAGAGAGCGCACGAACATCGGGAACAGCGCCAGCGGTCCCTGCAGAAAGACGTAGGTCAGGAACACCACCACCACCAGACGCCGGTAGGGCCGGTTGTGACTGAGGCGGCGCCAGTCGCCCTTCTCTGCCCGCAACGCCACCGCGCCGGTACGCGGAAGCACCAGCGCGACCAGCGCTGCTGCGGCCATCGCGGCGGCCGTCACCCACAGCATCATTCCGAGTCCGGGCTCCGACGGTCCGGTCGAGCTCTGCCCTTGCGGACCTGCGGCAGGAGAAACCAGGTGCAACAGAGGCGGGAAGCCGACCACAGCGATCAGATACCCGAGCGTGCCGAACGAGCGTGCCACGCCAAAAGCGTGCGGCCCCAGGTTGCGCAACACTGCCAGCGCCACCGACACCGCCATCGGAAGCACCGAGGTCGAGAACAGCGCCAGCGCTGCCGTACCTGCCAGGACCCCGCCGAAGCTCTGATAGCCGGTCAGACTCGCGTACCCCGCGGCCGAACCCGCCGAGAGCAGCGCGAGGATGCGCGCACGCGATCCGGTGCGGTCGGCCAGCATGCCCCACAGCGGCTGCACGAACATGCCGGTAAGCGGGAGCATCGCCAGCACCAGCCCGACCTCGGAGCCGCTCAGGCCCAGGTTCTCGGCCAGATATAGCGAGTACAATGGAAAGAAGACGCCGAGAGCGCCGAAGCAGGCGAACCAGAACAGAGACAGGACCGCCGCAGCGCGCACCGCGGGACGATAGCGGAGGCGAAAGCCCCCGAGAAATTCGCGCGGACCGACGGCGCAGCCCGCGCACACCGGCCGCGCCGTTGCTGGCGCTTCCGCCTCCCTCGCGCTTCGGCTACAAGTAAATCGATGCGCTGGGGCCACGGCTACGTAACTACCGCGCGCGCCGCACTGCTGGGTGCGGTGCTTGCCGGGTACGTGCTCGGCTTGGCACTGGCAAGTTCCCCCCAACTCCACGACTTCTTCCACCACGACGCAGAGCAGAGCCAGCACGTGTGTCTGGCGACGACCCTGCACGCGGGCCAGTCCGAACCGGTTCTCGGCGTCGTCGACGCGGTGGAGCCGGTCGCCACACCGATCGCGAAGTTCCCACCCTGCGAAGCGGGAAATACGGGATCCTTCTTCCTGCGTTGCCGGCTTCTACGGCACGGGCCTCCAGACCTCTTGCCGAGCTGATCGACCCCGGCCCTTTCGTGCCGGGCTTGTTTCGTTCGCAACGAGCGGGCACGCGATGGCGTGCCGTGCGCGCTGCCTCAATCAGGAGGCGCATCTTGAATACTTCCGTGTTGTTTCAAACCATCCTCGGCCTCGCGCTGCTCTCGGTGGGCGCGGCCTCGGCCCAGGCACCTCCCGCTGGCCCATCGTCCGCGCCTGCGACCGCTGCGCAGCAAACCGGCGACCTGCAATCACTCAAAGCGCAGATGCTGCAGATGCAGACCGGGCTCCGGGCCCTGCAGGCAGAGCATCGGCGCGAGGTCGCGGACCTGAAAGCGCAGGTCCAGAACCTCCACCGAACCATCGCGAACTTGCGCGGGACGGCGGCGACGCCCGGCGCGAGCGCGGCCGGTTGCGCCGAGCCCGCGCCGGCCACGAGTTCGGACGCGCCGTTCCCGACCGGCGATGCGAGCGTCGTCGCCGCACCCGCGGCGCGCGGTCCGCAGGCCGCGGCTCCAGCCGCGTTCCCGACCACCGACGCGTCGGTGACCTCCGCGCCGCCGGCCGCCGCCGCGCCTCGGCTGACCGGGCCGATCACGATCGCCGGCGGCGCCAGGAGCGTCCTCAACATTTCGTTCGACGGGCAATTCTCCGCGGCGACCTCGAGTCAGAAGAATCTGGACGCCCTCGAAGTCGGCGATCACGACCCGCAGCAGCGCGGCTTCAACGCGCGCAACCTCGAGCTTGCACTCGACGGTGCGGTCGACCCGTACTTCGAGGGATTCGCCAACGTCGTCTTCAAGCTCGACAACGACAACGAGACCTCGGTCGAGGTCGAAGAGGCTTTCATGCAGACCACTACGCTGCCATGGAACCTTCAGGCCAAGGGCGGCCAGTTCTTCGCACCGCTGGGCCGCGTCAACCAACAACATCCGCACGCGTGGGATTTCGTCGACGCGCCGCTGGTAAGCGGCAGACTGCTGGGCCCCGACGGGCTGCGCGGGACCGGCGCGCAAGTTGCCTGGCTCACCCCGCTGCCCTGGTACTCGCAGCTTTCGCTGGCGGTGCAGAACGGCAACGGTGGCACCGGGTACTCGTTCCGCAACGGCGGCGACGACGGGATCTTCTACGGGCGCACGACGTTCGACCGCCGTCTCGGCGGCGTCGAAGACCTGGTCTTCGTCCCGCGTCTGGAGAATTCCGTCGACTTGAGCCCGACCCAGACGCTGCTGGTCGGCGCATCCGGCGCCTTCGGACCCAACGACACCGGCACCGACGCGCGCACCGAAATCTACGGGGTCGACGTCTTCTACAAGTGGAAGTCGGCGCATTCCGAGGGCGGCTGGCCGTTCGTGAAGTGGCAAAGCGAAGCGTTGATGCGCCGCTTCGAGGCCGGGCGCGGGGTAGCCGACGCTTTTCCGGTCGGCGAAACCTTCGACGATTGGGGCGCGTACTCGCAGATCGTGTGGGGCTTTCGCAAGGGGTGGACCGGTGCGCTGCGCACGGACTTCCTGCACATGGAGGAGTCGGCGGTCACCGACGATCCGCAGCGTCAGAGCCGCTGGCGCTTGTCACCGAACGTGACGTGGTTTCCGACCGAGTTCTCCAAGTTCCGGCTCCAGTACAACCACGACTTCCTCGAAGCCAATCACTTCCTCGGCAGCGACGACGCCGACTCGCTGTTCCTGCAATTCGAATTCAGCCTCGGTGCGCATGCTGCGCACAAGTTCTGACCCATACACGATATGAAACACACGGCCCCTCTCCTGCTCACCTCAGCCTTGCTACTGACCCTCGGCTCCACCGCCCACGCCAAACTACAGGTGGTCGCCACCCTCGCCGATTTCGGCGCGCTCGCGACACAGATCGGCGGCGACCATGTCGACGTCACGGTCCTGGCCAAGCCGACCGAGGACGAGCACTTCGTCGATGCCAGACCGAGCTTCGTCGTCAAGCTGCGCAACGCCGACGTACTGATCGAAGGCGGAGCGGAGCTCGAACTCGGTTGGCTGCCGCCGCTGCTACAGAACGCGCGCAACGAGAAGATCGAGATCGGCGCGCCGGGGCGCGTGGTCGCCTCACAGGGCATCATCCTGATGAACGTCCCGGTGGGCGCAACGCGCGCGGCCGGGGACGTCCACGCGCTCGGCAACCCGCATTACATGATCGATCCGATCATCGCCAAGACCGTGGCGCAGCGCATCGCGCAGTCCTTCGCGGCCTGCGACGGGGCCAACGCGGCGATCTATGACACCAACTACGCCGGCTTCGCGGGTACCATCGACACCAAGTTGCAAGAATGGGGCAAGGCGATGCTGCCGTTCAAGGGCGCCAGCGTGGTCGCCTATCACGATTCGTGGCCGTACCTCGCGCACCGCTTCGGCGTCACGATCGATACCTTCCTCGAGCCCAAGCCCGGCATTCCCCCGTCGCCCTCACATCTGGCCGAAGTCATCGAGAAAATGAACGCTCGGAAGATCAAAGCGATCATCGTCGAACCGTTCCAGAATCGAAAGATCGCCGAGAAGGTCGCCGCCTCCACCGGGGCGAGGATCGTCGACGCGGCGCAGTACCCCGGCGCGCTGCCGAACACCGAGACCTACGTCGCACTGATCGACGCGCTGGTGTCACGGCTGGCTGCGGCTCTGGGAGAACAGTAGCCGTGTGGGAGGTGATGTTCTGGCCCAGTGTCGCATGCGTCGTGCTGCCCTGGCTGCTGGTCTATCTGGGAATCCACGTCGTACAGCGCGGGATCATCTTCATCGACATCGCGATGGCGCAGATGGCGTCGCTCGGGATCTGCATGGCGGTGCTGCTGCACATGGATCTCGAAGGTCCCGGCACCTTCGCGATCGCACTCGGCTTCACGCTGGTAGGTGCGGCGATCTTCTCCTTCACCGGCAAGCGCACCAGTGAAGTGCCGCAGGAGGCGGTGATCGGCATCGCATACGTCGTCGCCACCGCCGCCGCGGTACTGCTACTGAGCCGCGCTGCCGAAGGCGACGAAGAGATCAAGAACATGCTGGTCGGCAACATTCTGCTGGTGAGCCCGGGCGAAGTCTGGCGCTGCTTCGGGCTCTTCGCGGCCGTGGGGGTCTTTCACGTGCTGGCGCGCAAGCAGTTCATGCTGGCCTCGTTCGAGCGGGAACGGGCTTTCGGGCAGGGGCTGCGGGTGCGGTGGTGGGACTTCCTGTTCTACGCCTCGTTCGGGTTCGTGGTCACCAGCTTCGTGCGCATCGCCGGAGTGCTGCTGGTCTTCACTTACCTGATCGTGCCGGCGGTGTGCGGAATCGCTCTGGCCCGGTCGCTGCGCAAGCGACTGTTGATCGGCTGGGTGCTGTCGCTCGCCGGCGGCCTCGCCGGCCTGTACCTCTCGTTTCGCTATGACCTGCCCTCGGGCGCCGCGATCGTTTGCACCTTTGGCGGGCTGCTGATCCTGATAACCGGCGCGGCGGCCGCCGCCCGCAGTTTTCAAGCGCCTCGAACATGACCGAGGCCGCGACCCCGCAGCGCCGGGTCGCAGCCTCGCAGGAGCTGCGCCATTGAACGCAACCACCGTCACTCTTCCCGAATTCAATCCGGCGATTGCCCAGTCGATGATCGCCGCCAACGACAAGATCCCCGGGCTTCCCCGTTACTTGGGCATCGCGATCGAGACGCTCGAGCCCGGCTGGCTGGTGGCCACCATGCCGATCCGCGAGGAACTGCTCACGGTCATGGGCGCCATCCACGGCGGCGTGATGGCCGGCTTCGTCGACCATGCCCTGGGGTGCGTGCTCTATCCGTTGATGAAGCAAGGCCAGTGGGCCGCAACTACCGAGTTCAAGATCAATTACCTGGCAGCGGTAAAGGGGGGGACCCTGCGCGCCGAGTCGCAGGTTCTCTCGTGCGGGAAACGTTCAGCCGTGGTACGAGTGGACGTGACCAACGGCGATCGACTGGTATGCGTAGCTCAAGGAACCCTGCTGATCTCCGATCCACCTCGGTCGAGCGCCGCATCCGGCGCCGCGCCGAACGCCGCTTGACGGCCACAGGCGCATCGGCAGCGGGGCTCGTGCTCGCCGCAACCCTCGTGGTGGCAGCAGCCGGCCCGGCTGTGGCAGGTCACTGGTTGGCCCCTCATGCGGGCGCGCGGGTCTTTCTCGATGAACCGTTCGATCTGGCTCCGCTGCCGGATCTCCTTCAGGTCGTCATCCGCGACCGCGAACTGCTGGCGATCGACGGTTACGCGGGCGGTGTAGTGCGCCAGACCCTCGGAGTCGGTGAACAGGTCCAGTGGTCGGGAAGCCGCGGCCGCGTCGCGGTGGTGCTGACCAATCGGCGAATCCTGGCGGTTACGACCATATCGCCGAGTTGGGCTGCGACAGATGTTCGGCTGGCTGAGGAGCCGCCCCGCGCGGCCCTGCTGGGAGCGCGGGTGGCGCTGGTTCTCACCGACCAGCGCGCGATCGGTTTCGAAGCGGTAGCCGGCACACTGGTCGAAACCGAACTGGCGCCCCGCGAGCAGGTGATCGACGCCGCCGTCGACCTCAACGTCGCGGTCGTGGTAACCAACCGCCGTGCGCTCGGCGTGGCGGCGTTCGGAGGTGGATTCTCCGAGACCGAGATCGGTCCGCGCGAACCGGTCGATGGCCTCACCACTCGCGCCGACTTCGCCACCGTAGCCACCCGTCACCAGTTACTGATCTTCCGCGCCCCGAGCGCCACCTGGCAGCGGCGCGACCTGTCGCTGCGCTGACGCGCGGGCTTTGGCAGGTTGCAAGTCGCCAATCCGACCGGTACACGAACGACTCTGGCGCATCCTACGTCTGCTTAAATGTTCTGGCTCTATTTCGGTTTCGTCACACTCATCCTTGCGCTGCTCGCGCTGGATCTCGGCGTTCTGCACCGTCGCGCGCACGTCGTCGGAGTGCGCGAGGCGCTCTCGTGGTCGGCGCTGTGGATCAGCCTCGGCGTTCTCTTCTGCGTCGCGGTCTATTTCGGCTACGAGCACCAGTGGCTTGGACTCGGAGCGCACCCGGACCCGGCCGATGGGATGATCAACGACGGCGCGCGCGCCGCGATCAAGTACCTCACCGCGTATCTGATCGAAGAGTCGCTGAGCGTCGACAACCTGTTCGTCATCGCGATGGTGTTCGCGTCCTTCGGAGTGCCCGGCAAGCTCCAGCACCGCGTCCTTTACTGGGGCATACTCGGCGCGCTGGTGATGCGCGGCACGATGATCGGCGCCGGAGCGGCGCTGATCGCCCGTTTCCACTGGGTCCTGTACCTGTTCGGAGCGTTCCTGCTCTACACCGCTTACGGAATGCTCCGCTTCAACGTCAAAGCTCCGGAACCGGGCCACAACGCGGTGGTGCGCCTGGCCCGGCGACTGTTTCCGGTGACGCGGCATTTTCACGGAGAACACTTCTACATCCACGCCGGTTCCGAGGCCTCGCGCGAGAGCATCGACTCCGAAGGAAGAGCCGCGCTGGATCCGGCGGTCGAAAACGCCAAGCCCGGAACGCTGATGCTGACGCCGCTGGCGCTGGCGCTGCTGATGGTGGAAACCTGCGACGTCGTCTTCGCGATCGATTCGGTCCCGGCGATCTTCTCGATCACCGCCGATCCGTTCCTGGTGTTCACCAGCAACGTGTTTGCCATCCTGGGGCTGCGCTCGTTGTTCTTCGCGCTGGCCGGGATGCTGAACCGCTTCCACTATCTGGAGGAGTCCCTGGCGGTGGTGCTGGCGCTGATCGGCGTCAAGATGCTGGCCGGGAAATGGATCGAGATGGTTCTCGGCGAGGACTACAATTTCTGGATCCTCGCCGCCGTTCTGGTCATCCTGCTCGGCGGAGTGGTCGCCTCTCTGGTGCTCGGCGAGCGTCGCCCC
>JACRCR010000001.1 GCA_016218925.1 Deltaproteobacteria bacterium
CCGATACGAGTTTCGGGCACACCGCTGCCGCGGCCGATCCGAAGATCTACACGATCACAATCACTTCTCTGCAGCGTAGTGCCGGCGGGGCGGCGCCAGGAGCTTCCATCCTTCCATTCGTGCTCGAGCTCATGGCCCGGCACATGTTGCCTTACGAGAGTTGGACCGACCAATCTATCCGACGGCTTCCCGGTGGGAGAGCCAAGGAAAAATGCGGCCTGGTCCGAGCTGGCTCCCCCGGCGGCGGCCTTGGACGCTACGCTGTGGTGCGGGTACGACGGACTCAGGCCACGGCTCGATCATCTTCCGCGTGCTCGAGTCTGCTCGCCTCGTACTCGGTTTCGTCGCGCAAGATGTAGTACGCGATGCGCAACAGGTGCCTGGCAAGCGCTACGACAGCAATCTTGCGCCGACCCCGTGATCCACGTACGCGCTGCGCGATCGCCTGCAGCGGGACGGCCTCGGCGGTTCGACACTGACTCATGAGCACGTGCGCAGCCTGCACCAGAGTACTTCGCAGAGCCTTTGCTCCCATCTTGGTGATCGAGCCCAAATGGCTCGCACCTCCACTTTGCCGGACCTCGGGCACCAACCCTGCGTAGGCCGCCAATGCCTTGGCGTTGGGAAACCGCGAGACGTCGCCGACCCACGCGTAGATCGTGGTGGATGTCGGCGGTCCGACGGCTGGAATGGTCTGCAAGCGGCGGATCGCGTCGATAATCCATACTCCAACTCCTTACATCCCATCGCGCTTCGGTCGGCCCGCCTCGCGCGTGAAATGTCTGTTACCGCCCGCCCCATGCAGTCCACGCGCTTCACCGTGAGCGCCAGTTGCGTGTTGTCTACTCACTGTCGCCGCTTTCACAACGGCGCATGGCCTCATCGGAGCATGAAAGGGTGCATGCTGGCCGGCGTCGCGCGCTAATGGCGAAACGAGCGACACCATGGTGGCGCGGAGAAGCTCTGTGTTGCGCAACACTGCCGCGCTACGTCGCGCTTTGCGGGCGTAGCACGGCGAGTTGCGGCGAGGGTAGCCGGCGCAGCGGCTTCGGCGTCAGCTTCTACCGGTTCGAGGAGTTGCCCGCGGCGCTGCGGCGCGATGCCGACTTGTCGCCGAGCCGATCAATCCGGGTGCGCGAATCTGGATGCCGCCCTGGTGCGCGCAGGTGAGCGTCGCTGGACACGTGCGGTCGATATCGACACTGGCGGCGTCGTGCCGGTGGCTTCTCGCAGCAGAGGGACGGAGGCAAGGAACACCGGACAGTCGAGCGTGACCGCCTGTCCGACCGCGGCGCGCAGTATGAGCAACGCGTCTAGGGCGGTGATGGTGTTGCTGTCGTTGACGTCACAGAGACTCTTGTCGCATGCCGCTTGCCCCACGGCCGCACGCAGCGTGAACAGCGCATCGGTGGCTTTCGGGGCGACGCCGGAGGAATTCGTCGGCTTACCGCAGGGCACCTGCGCGCAGAGGTCGCTGCAGATCTCGCCGTCGCCGAATTCGGTGTCTCCGTCGTCGCACTGCTCTCCGGCCTCGACGGCGCCGTTTCCGCAGACGGCGGCTGCGCAGTCGCCGGGCGGCAGCAGCAGCGGATACTTTCCCCAGCAACGCAGGGCGCCGCCGGTGGTAACTCCGCAACTCTGGTAGCGCCCGGCGGCGATGTCCGTAAATGTCGACGGCGGGGGCTCTCCTTCTCCGGCGGCATTGCCTCCCCAGCAGACGACAGTATGGTCGGGACGCAGACCGCAGGTGTGGTGGCCCGCCGTCAGCCGCAAGAAGGTTCCGCTGGGCGGTGTGGAACGACCGTCCTCGTCGCTTCCCCAGCACTCGGCGGAGCCGTCTGGCCGCAGTCCGCACGTGTGCTCGATTCCCGCTGAAAGAGACGTGAAGGTTCCTGCCGGCGGCGAGGACTGGCCATAGTCGTTCGTGCCCCAGCACGCGACGGTGCCGTCAGTGCGGATCGCGCAGTTGTGCAGCGTTCCCGTTGCGATCTGGGCGAAGGTTCCCTCGGGCGGTGTGGCTTGTCCGTCGTAGCCGTTGTCGCCCCAGCACACGATGAAAGCGTCGTTGCGCAGAGCGCACGCGTGATACTGGCCTGCCGTTACCTGCGTGAACGAACCCTCGGGCGGCGTGGTCACGTCGTCGAACGGCTCACCCCAGCACAGGATCGCGCCGTCACCGGTGAGGCCGCAATTGAATTCTCTTCCACCTGAAAGTTGCGTGAAGGCTTGGTCCGGTACCCACGCTTCGCCGTAGTCGTTGAAGACCAGGCAGAGCGCCGAGCCGTCCGGGTGCAGCACGCATGGGGACTCGTACTTCATGACAACCTGGGTGAACGTGGCCTCCGGCAGCGTGGACTCACCGAAAGAGATGCTCCACTGGAATTGCACGCCGCCCCAGCACGCCGCTGCGCCGTCTTCCAGGATGCCGCAACCGTGAGTCCCGCCGGCGGCGATCTGAGCAAAGCTCCCCTGCGGGGGCTGCCTCTGGCCGAACGCGTTCCATCCCCAGCAGGCCACGGAACCGTCGGGCCGGATGCCGCAGGTAAAGTCGTCGCCCGCTTCGAGCTGGGTGAACACTTCGTCGGGAGCCGTCGTCTGATCGCGCGAGTCGTCTCCCCAGCACTGGACGGGGCCTTCGGAAGCAACGGCACACGTGAACCAGAAGCCCGCGGTGATCTGGGTGAACGTGCCGTCGTGCGGTGTGCTCTGACCGTAGCCGTTGTGGCCCCAGCACACGACCGAACCATCGGACTTGATGCCGCAGGTATGCCTTCCGCCGGCTGCAAGCTGCACAAAGGTTTCCTCGGGCGGCGTGGACTCTCCTTCGTCGTTCGATCCCCAGCACTTGGTATGGCCGCCCTCATCGATACCGCAGGCGTGGCCGAAGCCGACCGCGAGCTGCGCGAACGCTCCCTCGGGCGGCTCGGACTGGCCGTAGTAATCGGCTCCCCAGCACGAGATGGAATGGTCGGGCCTCAGCCCACAGTTGAAATCCGTTCCTGCACCGATCCGCGTGAACGTTCCTTCGGGCGCTTCGGCTTCGGCGAGGTCGTTGTTGCCCCAGCACAGCACGGTACCTTCGTCACGCAACAGGCAGGTGTGCTGGTACCCGGTCACCACCTGTTGGAATCCGACCGAGCACGTGTCGCCCGCATCCGCGACGCACACGCGTGCGACCAGCGCGGCGGCACATGCCGGCAGTAGGCAAAGAACGCGAGTCGTGATGGTACGGCGAGGGCGAAACATCATCGGCTTCTCCTGAGCGAAATACAGGGACTGCAGGCGCTTTTCGCGAAGGCCGCTGTTGTCCCGGGTTCACGGGCGATGGGCACCAGACGCGGGCGCACTCTACGAGGGCTTGGGAGTGCGAGTCAACATCAGAACATCGCTTCGAGCATATTGGAATGGCGCTCGCTGATACGGCTGGACAACAAGCAGGATCGCGACGATACCCCCTCCTTGCTGGCAGTAACAGAGACCGGACGGGAGCAGCTCATAAGATACCTCTCGGAGAATCCGTGCACACAGGACAAGCGCGAGACTGGAAGATACCCTGTTTGCGACGCGACGGCGGGTTTACTGGCCTGGCTCCAACGCAGCAAGGGCGTTGTCGATACACCAAGAAAGAAGCCTTAGGATAAGCGTTCGGCAAACCGCACCTACTGCCACTCGCAGTCGACCTGAGAGCGGTTCCATACACGCTTCCCCGCGAGTGCACTGAGAACTACGAGAGCAACCCACTGCGAGGTCGACAGCACAGCGAACTGATTCCGAGCCGCATCCGCACGAACGAACTCGATCGCGAACCGAAAACCAGAATACGCGCCGACTGTCGTGAAGAAGACGTCGCTCCTTCGTTCGCGAAGCGCGGTCCAGCTCCTGCGTGCCAGCAGGAAACAAGCCGCGGCAGACGCGAGTTGAGCGGGAAGTACCGGGAGCGAAGGTTGGTCTACCCTGACGAGCCCCGCAAGGAATTGATCAGCGTGCACGCTCGAACCGACCGGAAAGACGAGCCCGAGTGCCTCTGTACGAATTCCGTAGCAGCAACCTTGTCGGAGGACCAGGTCGTGCAACGGCGCCTCCCGGTGGGGAAAAACTGCCGCACGCTGCAGCGCCGTCGAGCGCGAGGCAAAACGGCGCCGCGCGACCGCCTTGCGGCGCACCCGGCAGCGACCAAGACCCGGCAGCGGCTCGCCATCGGGCCGGCGCTCACGCCACCTGCAGGATCATCTCGATCTCAACGCTGATGTCGAACGGCAGCTCTGCCATGCCGACAGCAGAGCGAGTGTGGCGTCCCGCCTCGCCGAAGACTTCCACCAGCACGTCAGAGCACCCGTCGATGACCTCGGGCGTGCGGTTGAAGCCGGGCGCACAGTTGACCATCCCGAACACTTTGACGACCTGTACGACGGCGTCGAGCGTGCCGAGTTCCGCGCGCACTGTTGCGAGCATCGACAGCGCCGCCGCCCTCGCGCCGGCGCGTGCCTCCTCGAGGCTGACCGTGCCGCCCACCTTGCCGCAAGTGACTCCGGCGGCCGTCACCGGACCGTGGCCGCCGACATACAACACGTCTCCGGCGCGTTTACAGGAAAGGTAGTTCGCAACCGGCCTCGAGACCGGCGGCAATGCGATTCCCAGCGCGGCCAGTCGCGCATCGATCCCTGTGCTCATGCTCTCTCCTCCTGAATCTGTGTGCAGTCGTCGCTTACACTACCGACCGCGCCGGCGAAAACGCTGCGAGCTCGGCAGCAGATTGCCGCTTCGCTGCGCCGGGCTCGGCGATGAGCCAGTCCGCCGCCGTCCTGCGTGCGTCGTGGTCCCGTGCGGCCTTGGCGATAGTGACAAATCACGCAACTGCGTGTCGTCGCCTCGAGAGCACAACGACGCTGCCGGCGCGCACGCGGCGCCGCCAGCCCGTGGGTGCGACGTCGCGCAACTGTTGATCAGCGCCTGCGTAACCGGCAATTTCTCTTGTTCAGGATCGTCTACGAGAGACGGCGCAATTTGCCGGAGGCAACACCCGCATGAGCAAGGTTCGAGTTCTGGTTGGCACTCGCAAGGGCGCGTTCGTCATCGAATCGGATGGCAAGCGCAAGAACTGGCAGGTCCAAGGCCCCCACTTCGCGGGCTGGGAGATCTACCACATGAAGGGATCGTCAGCCGATCCCGATCGCATCTACACATCGCAATCCAGCGGCTGGTTCGGACAGATCATCCAGCGCTCCGACGACGGCGGAAGGACGTGGCATCAACCCGGAATGCCGGCCGGCCAGCCGCCCCCCGCACCGGGAACGCCGCCCGAACCCGGCAGCAACAAGTTCGCGTACGACGTCTCCGCCGAAACCGGCAAGCCGCTCACTACGCACCAATGGTACGACGGCACGCAGCGTCCATGGGAATTCAAACGCGTCTGGCATCTCGAACCGTCCCTCACGGATCCCGATACGGTCTACGCCGGCGTGGAAGACGCCGCGATCTTTCGTTCGACAGACGGCGGACAGAATTGGAACGAGCTCGCCGGACTGCGCGGTCACGGCACCGGTCCCCAGTGGCAGCCCGGCGCGGGCGGAATGTGCCTTCACACCATTATCGTGGATCCGAAGAATCCCGCCCGCATCTACGTTGCCATCTCGTCCGCAGGCGCTTTCCGCACCGACGACGGCGGCGCGACCTGGAAGCCGATCAACCGCGGCCTGCACTCCGACTACATCCCCGACCCGACCGCCGAGGTCGGACACTGCGTGCACCGCATCGCGATCCATCCGTCGCGTCCGGGCGTGCTCTTCATGCAGAAGCATTGGGACGTCATGCGCAGCGACGACAGCGGCGATTCCTGGCGCGAGGTAAGCGGCAACCTGCCGACCGACTTCGGTTTCGTGATCGACGTGCATGCCCACGAACCGGAGACGATCTACGTCGTGCCGATCACGAGCGACTCCGAGCGCTTCGTGCACGACGGCAAGCTGCGCGTCTACCGCAGCCGCAGCGGCGGTGATCAGTGGGAGGCGCTCAGCACGGGCCTCCCGCAGAAGGACTGCTACGTCAACGTGCTGCGCGACGCGATGGCGGTGGACTCGCTCGACGAGTGCGGCATCTATTTCGGTACCACCGGAGGACAGGTCTACGCCTCCGCCGACGCCGGCGAGACCTGGAGCGCAATCGTCCGCGATCTTCCGGCAGTCCTGTCCGTCGAGGTCCAGACGCTGAAATGAGCGACGCCTGCACAATCCGTATCGTGCTCCCCCAGCATCTGCGCACTCTTGCGCGAGTGACCGGCGACGTCACGCTCGACGTCGCCGGTCCGATCACGACGCGATCGGTACTCGACGCGCTCGAAGCGCGCTATCCGATGCTGCGCGGCACCATCCGCGACCACGTGACCCGGCAGCGCCGCCCGTTCCTGCGCTTCTTCGCCTGCGAAAAGGATCTGACTCATCAATCGCCCGACGACTTGTTGCCCGGTGCGATAGCCTGCGGGAAGGAGCCGTTCCTCATCATCGGAGCGATCGCCGGCGGCTGACCGGGATACTCGCGACACCGCGACCCGGTGGTGATGGCTTCCGGCGCTCCTGCGGGTCGATATGACCAGCCCAAAGCCTTCTCGGTCTGACTGGCAATAGAGGAACCGGCCAATGACAGAAGCGCTTGCGAAGCGACCTGGACGGGCCTAACGTTCCGATCTCATGCTTGATCGAATAAGGGTCGATCCTCGGGTCTGTGACGGAAAGCCCACCATCCGTGGGATGCGCATCACTGTCGACTTCGTCCTCAAGCTGGTGGGCGATGGCTACACGGCGGACGACATCGTGCGCGAGTATCCAGAGCTCGAGAAGGATGATGTGTACCAGGCCGCCAAGTACGGCGCCTGGCTCGCCAGCGAGAAAACCTCAGCCATCGCATGAGGCTGCTGGCCGATATGCACATCTCGCCGCGGACGGTCGAGTTCCTCCGCACGCGCGGTCACGATGTCGTTCGTGTGAACGAGATCTTGCCGTCCTACGCATCGGATGAAACGATCGTTTCACGCGCCGACGAAGACGGTCGCATCGTCTTGACCCAAGACCTGGATTTCTCTGCGATCATCGCGTTGACTCGGCAGCAATCGCCGTCGCTGATTTCGCTGCGGCTCGCATCTTCGCGCGTCGAGTACGTAAATGCGGTTCTGGCGAAGGTACTGCCGGAGGTGGAAGAGCAACTGTCGGCGGGTGCGATCGCAACCGTGGACGATCAACGCGTGCGGGTACGCCGGTTGCCCATCACATAGTCGAGCCGACGATCATCAGAGAGCAGCCGTCGTCGTAGCGCACGGTGACGCACCCCCTGCCTCACCCCACCCCAAGCGCCTCCCTCAGAAACCGCCCCGTATGCGACGCCTCGCAGCCCGCGACCTGCTCCGGCGTCCCCGCCGCGACCACTTCGCCGCCGCCGTTGCCGCCTTCGGGCCCGAGGTCGATCACCCAGTCTGCGGTCTTCACCACGTCCATCTGGTGTTCGATCACGACCACGGTGTTGCCGGTGTCGGCGAGCATGCCGAGCACTTCGATCAGACGGCGCACGTCGGCGAAGTGCAGGCCGGTGGTCGGTTCGTCCAGTATGTAAAGGGTACGTCCCGTCGCGCGGCGAGAGAGTTCCTTGGCCAGCTTGATGCGCTGGGCCTCACCGCCAGACAGTGTCGTCGCCGCCTGGCCGAGGTGTATGTAGTCGAGTCCCACCGAAGCCAGCGTCTCGAGTTTGCGCCGCGCGGTCGGGATCGCCGAGAGAAACTCGAGCGCTTCTGCCACCGTCATGTCGAGCACGTCGGCAATCGTCTTGCCTTTGTAACGTACCTCGAGGGTTTCGCGATTGTAGCGCCGGCCGCGGCACACGTCGCACATCACGTAGACGTCGGGCAGGAAGTGCATCTCGAGGCGCATCATGCCGTCGCCGCCGCAGGTCTCGCAGCGACCGCCTTCGACGTTGAACGAGAAGCGACCCGGGGCGTAGCCGCGCATGCGCGCTTCGGGCAGCAGCGCGAACAAGTCGCGGATCTCGGTGAACAGCCCCGTATAGGTCGCCGAGTTGGAGCGCGGCGTGCGGCCGATCGGGCTCTGGTCGATGTCGATGACCTTGTCGATCGCTCCCAGCCCGTCGATGCGCTCGTGCGCACCGACTTCGGCGCCGGATCGGTACAGGTGCGCGGCCAGCGCCGGATAGAGCGTATCTACCACCAGCGAACTCTTGCCCGAGCCCGACACACCGGTCACGCAGGTGATGCAGCCGAGCGGGAATGCCACGTCGATGCCGCGCAGATTGTGATGGCGCGCGCCGCGCACCACCAGCGATTCGCCCGAGCCGGTGCGGCGCGCGGCCGGGATCTCGATGCGCTCGCGGCCACTGAGAAAGCGACCGGTCAGCGACTCTTCGACCGCCATCACCTGCGCCGCAGTGCCTTGCGCGACGATGGCGCCGCCGAGCCGGGCGGCGCCGGGGCCGAGGTCTATCAAGTGATCCGCCGCCAGCATCGTCTCGGCGTCGTGCTCCACTACCAGCACGGTGTTGCCGCGGTCGGTCAGCGCGCGCAGGCTGGCCAGCAGCCGCGCGTTGTCGCGCTGGTGCAGCCCGATCGAAGGCTCGTCCAGAACGTACAGCACGCCGCTAAGTCCCACGCCGATCTGCGTGGCCAGCCGGATGCGCTGGCTCTCTCCGCCCGACAGCGAACCGATGTCGCGCGCGAGCGTGAGGTACGAAAGCCCCACGCCGAGCATGAAACTGATGCGCTCGGTGATTTCCTTCAGGACCAGCTTGGAGACTTCGACCTCACGCTTGGTCAGGTCGAGACCTTCCAGGAAAGCCAGCGCCTCGGCCAGCGGCATCGCAGTCACTTCGGCGATGCCGCGCCCGCCCACGCGCACCGATAGTGCCTCGCGCCGAAGCCTCTTGCCGTCGCAATCCTCGCATTGCGTTTCCGACATGTACGGCTCGAGCTCGGCGCGCACCCATTCCGACGCCGACTCGCGGTAGCGTTTGGTGAGGATCGGGATCACGCCGGCGAACACCCGCATCGCCGAGCGCGAAGCCGGCAGGCGTTTCTGACCGGTGCCGTGCAGGATCAGCGACTGCGCCGCTTCGGGCAGGTCCTTCCACGCCGCCGCGGAGCCGTTGCCGGTCGCGCCGTGCTGCTTGGCTATCGCCCTGGTTGCCCACGAATACTTGTCGGCAAGGCGCCGGTTCCATCCGGCGAGCGCGCCCGCCTCGACCGCTGCATCGGCGCTGGCGATCATCTTGGCCGGATCGAACGCCGCCGTTCTGCCGAGCCCGTTGCACGCCGGGCAGGCACCGTGGGGACTGTTGAACGAGAACAGACGCGGACTGATCTCGGCGACCGAGATCCCGCAGGTCCCACACGCGAAGCGCTGGCTGAAGTTTTCTTCGCCCTCTTCGCCGCCCGGCGCACTCCACTTGGCGACGATGCTCTGCTCGGCCAGTCGCAGACCCACGCCGATCGAATCGGTCAGACGTTTGTCGATGCCGGGGCGGATCACCAGGCGGTCGACCACCACTTCGATGGTGTGGTGCTGGGTGCGCGCCAGCGCGATGTCGCCGGATAGCTCGACCATCGCGCCGTCGATGCGAGCGCGCAGGAAGCCCTGCTTGCGCAGATCGACCAGTTCCTTCTTGTACTCGCCCTTGCGGCCGCGCACGACCGGGGCCAGGATCTCGACCTTCGCTCTGGCCGGAAACTCGAGCACCCGCGCCGCGATCTGCGCGACGCTCTGCGAAGAAATCTCCCTGCCGCACTGATAGCAGTGCGGATGGCCGATGGTCGCGTAGAGCAGCCGCAGGTAGTCGTAGACCTCGGTCATGGTGCCGACCGTCGAGCGCGGGCTCTTCGACGTGGTCTTCTGCTCGATCGAGATCGCCGGCGAGAGCCCCTCGATCGAATCGACGTCGGGCTTTTCCATCTGGTCGAGAAACTGCCGGGCGTAGGCCGACAGCGACTCCACGTAGCGCCGCTGGCCTTCGGCGTAGATCGTATCGAACGCGAGCGAGGACTTGCCCGAGCCCGACAGACCGGTGATCACCACGAAGCGGTCGCGCGGAATCTCCAGGTCGAGGTTCTTCAGGTTGTGCTGGCGCGCACCGCGAATGACGATCGAGTCGCTCACCAGGCCGGCCCAGGATGCTTCAGGCGTTCTCGCACTGCTCGCGCAGCCGCGCCAGTTCGGTTTCGACGACGGCGCGATACTCGGCCAGGTGGGTGTCGTTGTCCGCCTCGAAGCGCAGCACCAGGATCGGCTGGGTATTGGACGCGCGAATCAGCCCCCATCCCTTCTCGAACAGGACCCGCACGCCGTCGACGTCGACGATGTTGTAGCCGAGGTCGCGAAAGCGCTGCTGAGCGGCGGCCGCAAGCTTGAACTTCAGATCATCGGGGCAGTCGACGCGGATCTCGGGGGTAAACACCGCCACCGGCAGGTCTGAGAGGATCTCGGCCACGCGCTTGCCGCCGCGCGCCAGCACCTCGATCATCCGCGCGCCGGCGTAGATCCCGTCGTCGTAGCCGTAGTAGCGATCGGCAAAGAACAGATGCCCGCTCATCTCGCCGCCGAGCAGCGCCCCGGTCTCGCGCATCTTGGCCTTGAGCAGCGAGTGGCCGGCCTTCCACATGATGGCCTTGCCGCCGTGGGCCTCGATGTCGTCGTACAGACGCTGCGAACATTTCACCTCGGAAACGACGGTCGCGCCGGGATGCTCGGCCAGGATGTCGCGGGCGAAGACCACCAGCATCTCGTCGCCCCAGATCACGCGCCCGTACTCGTCGATGACACCGACGCGGTCGGCGTCGCCGTCGAACGCAACCCCAAGGTCAGCGCCGAGCTCGAGAACCTTGGCGATGCACGCGGCGATATTCTCCGGCACCGTCGGGTCGGGATGATGGTTGGGAAAATTGCCGTCGGGCTCGCTGAAGAGTTCGGTGACTTCGCAGCCCATCTCGCGGTAGACGTCCGGTGCCACCGGGCCGGCAGTGCCGTTGCCGGAGTCGACCACCACCTTGATGCCCTGCGCGCAGCGACCGAAGTGCTCGGACATGAAGCCCTGGTAGGC
>JACRCR010000119.1 GCA_016218925.1 Deltaproteobacteria bacterium
GCCTGGACCAGCGCGGGCTCGTCGACGAGCTCGCCGCGCGCGACGTTGATCAGGAAGGAGGTCGGGCGCAGCAGCGCCAGACGCCGGCGATCGAGCAGACCCCGGGTCTGCGGCACAAGCGGCAGAGCCAGCACGACGTAATCGGCCTCGGCCAGTACGGCGTCGAGGTCGCCGAGCGGGCGCACGGCAAAGGCAGCGCCGGCGCGGGGGCTGCGCGTCAGCGCGACGACGTCCATTCCGAAAGCCGCTGCCATGGTCGCGACCGCTTCGCCGATCGGGCCGAGGCCGACGATCGCGAGGCTGGCGCCGCGCAGTTCGCGCACCGCGTGCGGCTCCCAGGCACGGCGGCTGCGCGCCTCTTCCCAGCGCCGGTAGTCGCGCGACAGGCACAGCATGTAGAGCAGCACCGTCTCGGCTACCGTCGCTGCGCTGGCTCCTGACGAAGTGCTCAGACGCACGCCGCGCTCCAGGAAGTGGTGGAAGATCGGATGATCGACGCCGGCGCTGAACGAGTGCAGCCAGCGCAGCCCCGCGCAGTCGAGCAGCGGCAGCAGGAAATCGCGGCTGCGCTCGGGGTAGACGTCCCCCGAGAAGAACGCCACCTGGATCGACGCCGGGTCCGAAGTCGGCCCCTGCGGTCCAAGGACGACGCGCGACATGCCCGGGGCGGCGCCGTCGAGCCGCGCGCCCCAGCGTTCTTCGATGAAATCGGAGACCAGTATCGAGCCGGACATGGGGGGTTCTCCTACCACAAGTTCGCTTCGATGCGAGATAGCTACTGGTTGCCGAACCGGTGTGTGCCTATCATCGCGTCCTGCTCGTGGCGCCTTGCTCGTGGCGCCGGATGCTGCGCACAAGGACGGGGGAGATCGTGAAGAGAACGAGTCTGGCCGTTGCCGGCGCTTTCGCCGGTGTTTTCCTGTTTTCTTGCTTCGCCGGGCCGGCTCGGGCCGACTCCGCCGCCGACCGCTGCGGTGCCGCCAAACTGAAGGCGGCCGCCGGCTATGCCCAGGCCGTGCTTCGCTGCCACGGCGCCGGCGTGCGCGACGGCGCTGCGGTGGATTCTGACTGTCTTGTTACCGCCACGGCCAGGCTGTCAAGAGGTTTCGCCAAGGCCGAGACTCGCGGCGGATGCGTCACCAGTTCCGACACTTCCACGACCGGCGCCGCGATCGACTCCGACGTCGGCGATTTCCTCGCCGCGCTTCCGTATGACGATGTAGCTGAGGCGCGCGCCTGCGCAGCCAAGAAGCTCAAAGCCTCCGGCATCCACTACGCTTCGCGCTCCACTTGTTACTCGAAGAGCGCCAAGAAGAGCGCGCTGCTCGAGCAGGATTGTCTGACACGAGCCGATGCGAAGCTCGACGATGCTTTCTCCAAAGCCGACGCTCGCGGCGGCTGTACTGCTACCGGCGACGCCGGCGCGGTGCAGTCGCTCGGCGGAGCGGCCGTCACGGACATCGTTGCGGCGCTGTCGCCCGCGTGCGGTGACGACGTGGTAGGCCCCACCCAAGTGTGCGATGGCATCTCCGATGCCGCGTGCCCGGGAAACTGCCTCGCCGGTTGCAGTTGTTTCGTGCCGCCCGTGTGTCCCAACGGCGTCGCCGAGTATCCGGAGGAGTGCGACGACGGCAACGCGGCCGACGGTGACGGATGTTCGGCCACCTGCGAACTGGAGAACGCCAGCGCGCTGTGCGCGGGGGTTGCGCCGACCGCCGGCAGCGCCATCGATGCGGTGCTGGTAACCGACGCGGTCACGCAGCCGATCTACGCGACGGCCCCGCCTCTGGATCCGACGCGCTTGTTCATCGTCAGCCGTGCGGGCGCGATCTGGATCCTCGACCTTGCCACCGGCGCGGTGCTGCCGGCGCCGTTCCTCGACATATCGGATCTGGTTTCGATCGGTTCCGAACAGGGCCTGCTCAGCATGGCGTTCGATCCGAACTACGAGAGCAACGGTCGCTTCTTCGTCAACTACACCGACCAGCAGGGCGATACCGCGATCGCGCGCTACCAGCGAAGCGCCGGCGATCCGAACCTCGCCGACGCCGGCAGCGGAGTATTGGTGCTGGAGATCCACCAGCCGTTCTCCAACCACAACGGCGGTCAGATCGCGTTCGGCGCCGATGGCTATCTGTACGTCGGCATGGGAGATGGCGGCGGCGGCGGCGATCCCCAGGAGAACGCCCAGGACGATACGACGCTGCTCGGCAAGATGCTGCGCCTCGACGTTTCGGTCGCGACCGCCCCGTACTACGCGGCGCCGCCGACCAATCCCGGCTACACCGCCGGAACGGAGCTCACCGAACTGATCTGGGCGAAGGGGCTGCGCAATCCGTGGCGGTTCAGCTTCGACACGCTGACCGGCGACATGCTGATCGCAGACGTCGGCCAGAACCAGATCGAGGAGATCGACTTCCAACCCGCCTCCAGCACCGGCGGCGAGAACTACGGCTGGGACGTTTTCGAAGGAGACATGTGCTTCGAGCCGGCGCCGGACCCGACCTGTCCGTCGCCGCCGACCGGGTTCACGTTCCCGGTCGACTCGTACACGCACGGCCCCGGTTGCTCGGTGACCGGAGGCTTCGTCTACCGCGGCTGCGCGATGCCCGATCTCGGCGGCACGTACTTCTATTCGGACTACTGCGCGCCGTTCTTCCGCACCTTCGAGATCAGCGGAGGAATCGCGGTGAATCTCCAGGACCGCACTTCGCAGATCACACCGGGCGGCCCCGCGATCGACTTCGTGGCCTCCTTCGGCCAGGACGCGCGCGGCGAGCTCTACATCCTCAACATCGAAGGGGGCAGGGTGTACCGCATCGTCCCGGGCAGCTGAGTTCGCGGCTTCAGGTCAGGTGCGAGCAGTCGGCGCCGTCGTAGCCGGGATCGCAGAAACAGGTACCGGAAGAACACGTCCCGTGCCCGGAGCAGTCGTTGGGACAGGTGATCGGCTGCGAACAATCGTCGCCGGTGAGACCGGGATTGCAGAAGCAGGTGCCGTGCATGCACACGCCGGCGCCCGAGCAGTCGCCAGAACATCCAGTCGCCGACTTGCAATCGGTGCCGCTGTAACCGGAGTCGCAGTAGCACTTGCCGAATTTGCACTCGCCGTTTCCCGAGCAGGCCGTCGGTGTGCCAGGACACTGCGTGCTCACCGAGCAGTCGGTGCCGGTGTAGCCCGCATCGCAGTGGCAATCGCCGGTGCGTGTGCACGCGCCGTGGCCCGAGCAAGCGGTAGCGGAGCAGTCGAGCACCGTCGAACAATCGTCGCCGGATCGGCCCGGTTGGCAGAAGCACCTTCCGTGCATGCAGATGCCGTGATCGTTGCAGTTGGCGGGGCAGGCCTGGGCACCGGCGCAGTCGGCGCCGGTATAGCCCTGGGAGCAGAAGCAGTTACCGCCGCTGCACACGCCGTGGCCGTTGCAGGCGTTCAGGCAACCGGCGGGCTGCGTGACCGAGCAGTCGTCGCCTTCCCAGCCTTTCTGGCACATGCACTGGCCGAACATGCACAGGCCGTTTCCGGAGCAGTCGTTGGCGCATTGATCGGCTACCGCACAGTCGGCGCCGCTCCATCCGGGCATGCAGAAGCACTCACCTGTCTTGCACACACCGTGCCCCGAACAGGAACTCGCGCACGAGCGCGGCGGCTGGCCGGCAAGCGCCGGCGTGCATACGAGTTGGACCTTGGCGGGGCTCACAGTGCGGCTGCCGAACATGTCGCTGACCGCGAACGGAGAAATTATCGCGACCGGACACTTCACTTTGTAGCAGACCCGCGCACCCGCGGGTGAGCCGGCTACGTCGTCGAGCAAGCCCGCAGCGCGGTCTACCTGGAAGTCCTGCACCGTGGTCGAGGTCTGCGTGCAGTAATAGATCGCCTTGCCGAGCAGCTTGCAGTCGCCAGGCACCGCCAGACTCCCATCGGGAATGTCGAGGGTCACCGAAGCGACGAACTTGCCGGCATCCTTGGCCCGGTAGCAGGTGAGGTGGTCGTTGTCGGCGGCGACGGCGGCAGAGGTGATCGCAAGCAGGGTGATCAGCGTGAGCGAAACGAGTCGGCGCATGGTGTCCTCCGGGAGGGTTGCATCGGCGGAGGATGGCGACCGGCGTCCGCATCCATCCCGCCCCTCGCTGTGCGCGATACTATCGATCCGGCGCCGGTACGGCCAGAGCCTCGCGGCCAACTCGGGGGCTCTTGCCTCTTGGGGTACCGCGCGGGGGACGCGCTCCGTTTGGCTGGGCTCGGTGACGGGTGATCGGCGACCTGCGAAGCGTCACCGGACGCGGCGGCTGCCTGCCGGCGCCACGACGATTTCTTCGATCTTGGTCCAGCGGGTGCGAATCCCGTCCGGCCAAGGGTGAGCCCGCCCAGCCGGTAGCGAGCCTGGCGCCGGTGGCGGTAACGTCACCGGCGAAGCGTAGGCACGCGAGCGTGTGGGTCGTGGGGAATGCGGCCTCGAAAATTATGGCTCTTCGGCAGGTCCGCAAGGAACTAACGGAGCAGCGAACCGCGAGCTCAGGTTGAAAGTTGCTCGGACTGCCTCTGATTCGCGTCTTTGGCGGAATCAGCGGGCGGTTGAGCGAGTTTCGCGGTCGTAGCGGCGAGCGGGCTCGGGATCGGCCGGCACTACCGACTCTACATTCATGCCGACTACGTCATGGACCCGTGGTAGCAGACCGCGTCATCGATGGTCGTGCCGACGATCACCGGTGCAGTCGCTGCGAATGCCTACGAGCCACGACATGCCGAGTCCAAGCTGCTGTATGCCGTTGTCGCCGCCGCGTTGGAGAGCTTCCTCGCCGCGGCCCGCGACAGAGGCCACCCAGTGCCGGCGTTTATCGAGAACACCTCCCGTGATTTCCTCTCCCGTGGCGTGGCCGCCCACGGTTTTGTTGCCCGTTCGCATCGTCGTTGCCCTCCCTGGTTGCCACGACGATGGCAGACGCAGTGGTCGCGGAGAATCCGTGATGCGTCACTTTCTGGCGCCGGCGCGCTCGCCAGCAGCGCTGCCGGGCGGCGTGCCGGAGCCTGCCCCGAAACGTTTCTTGGTACCGTCCGCCAGCCCGCTGCACGCTATCGTGTCGAGCCATGCGCGCACATTCGCCAGGGCAGTAACGCTGGCCATGATCGCGACTGCGGCAGATCCGCAACTGCTTGTGACACGGGGCAAAGTTGAGTAGTCGGTCCTTGGCGACCCCGATCACGACCACTCCGGCCGCCACAACACCGGACAGCGGGTCGGCCGTGATCGCGTCATTGTCGCTGCAACGCTATAGGCGTTCGGCGGCAATCACACGACGATCACTGCGCTGATTCCCGGAAGGCTCGAGCGGGTAACCTCGGGCCTTCACTTTATCGGCCGCGGGCCTCTCCTATCGCGCCATCCCTGCCGCAGGAAACTCCGGTCGTCCAGACCGCTTCTCGAGTCTCCTGCGCAGCACGAAACCGGCGGACCGTCATCGGGAGCCCGCAGCCCCGATCTCAGCAACCAAGCCCCAAATCGCCGTGGCGAACAGTTCCGGCGACCACGAGCGCTATCCGCCAGCTTCACGCGTTATGGAAAGCCGTTCACACTATACGCCGGAATTGCTCGAGTCTCTGTTTCGACGTCGCGGTACCTTGCTGCAGAAAGGCATTCGGGAACTGTTCCGTGCTGCCCTTCCCTCGGTTCCGGACGACCGGATTATCGCTGTTGTCGGGGCCTTCCACAACAGCCCCCACATCGCATCGCTGTTTCGTGGCACCATGAACGCGGCCGGCCGGGTGGACGAAGGATCGATGCCCTCCTACATCGGCTCCGAGCGCTTCGCCTCGGCCGTGACGTGGCTGAAGGATCCGGCAAACGCTCCGGTGATCGCCGCCACCCTGACAGGGCGCCCAACGTCGGGCGCACCGGCGGCCGGCGCGTCGCCGGCCGCAGCCGATCCACCCTTGAGCGCCGACGAAGTCACCTCGTGCTTCGCGGCGCTCGCGAACGCAGTCCTGGCCGGGGGCCGGGCCGGACGGGATGGCAGCGACGAACTCGCATCGATCGCGGCGTTTTTCGAAGTCTCCACCGAACGCATGAGCGGCTGGTACCGCCGTCACGTGCAGTTGGTGCTGCTCGGCCTTGGGTTTGTCCTGGCGGCCGCACTCAACGTGGACACCCTGCGCATCGCGCAGGTCCTCTCGCAGGATCCCGTCGTGCGCCCCCAGATCGTCGAGCAGGCCCTGAAGGACGCGAAGGAAGGGGGGCTTTCCGCGTACCGCATCACCTGTCGCAGAAATGCCCCGTGTGCGCGGGGGCTGGGCCCAGAAGATCCTCGCCATTCTGCTCACGGCGCTCGCGATCTGCATGGGCGCGCCGTTCTGGTTCGACATGCTCAATCAGCTCTCCAACATCCGCACCAGCCTCAAACCTCCCGCCGAGGAGCGAAAGGCGGCCTGATCGCGGCTCCCGTCCGCGTCTGCGCACGAGACGCGCCGCGCTGAGGGGCGGGAACGCCGGCGGTGAGCATGCGACCCTCGACCTTGCGTGATAGCAGTCGCATCAGCGATCTGTGCGGCAATGCCGGTCGAGATCGATGCACACATCGCCTCTCGATCATCGATTCGTTTCTGAAGATCACACAAGGTGAAACGGGCGCCGACCACGTTCGCTACGTCGCTGCCGTGAGCCATCCGATTTCGCGTGTCACGGGCGCTCCCAGCGGCGACCGCGGGACGCACTTCACGGAATGACCATTGTCACACGCACGAGATGGGCAAGGGTGGCCGCGCAGAATTCCTATCGGCTCGAGTTCTGCCCCCCCTCGCAGCGGTGCGCTGGCGATCTCCAGTGCTAGAGAGCGGACTCCTCGTGGCCGTACAGGAAGACGTGAGGGTGTTTGCGGAAGGAGGCGGCCGTGATTGTAGAGGTGCCATGCAGACGGCGTAGCCCGGATTTCCCTGAAAATGGCATGGCTGATACGAAGACGTGTCGCATGGACTCCCGCCGTATTCGCACCTTACGCCTCGCCATTCTCATCGCCGCGGTCGCGGGCCTGCCTGGCTGTGTGGCTTCAACGAGCGTTGGTTACGGTCCGGCCGAGGCGGGACTGACTCTGGGACCGGCCGTGCGCACGGAGCCGACGACCTTCGCGGTGGTGGATGCACGAGGAGACGCGGACAAACGCGTCCACGTCGGCTCTTTTCAGATTGAGGTCGAAGGCGGCACGGACGAGCTCGTCTGGCTCGGGGAGAACGTCGAGAAAGTGCTGAGCGAGACCGGGATCGACCTGCGCCGCGTCGCTCCCGACCAGGCGGATCTCCTCCTGAGGGTCCGGCGCCTGCGCATCCGGAACCGCGACGGTGGTCCATATCACACCTTCACGACCTTTCGGGGCGACCTCGTGGACAAGGAGGGAACCCACCCGATCACAGCGTACTACAAGGCGAACCAGGCCGTGGAGTTCGACTACACTCCGGTCAGCCGTAACTGTTACCGGTATCCCCTGGTCGCCGTCGCCCTTGAGGTGGCTGCCAAGATCAATCGGGCCGCTTTTCGTCGCGGCGCGCCCTCCAGCGAGGTGCGGCGCCTCGCCGACTCCCTGCCGCCCCCGTACGGGATCGTCGGGGAGACCACCTTCCTGACCGTGATGCGCCTCGGACTGTCCAACAACCGTGAAGCTATACCCGTCCTCGTCGAACTTGCCGGTCGCGAGCAGTGGAAGGATCAGGGGTGGCTGCGCGCCGCGGCTGCTTCGGCGCTCGGGACCATCGGCGCAGCGACGGAGTTCCCGCTGCTGCGATCGATGTACGAGGGGGACGGCAACGTTTCCCGCCTCGCGGCCCTGAAGTCCATCGGCGATCTCGGCACCTCCGAGGCCCGCGCTTACCTCGACCAGGTCCGGGCCTCCCCGTCATTTCGGCTCGAGATGATCCGCGAGATCGTCTCGCTCTACGATTGAAGGGGTCGCGCGTGACACCGTTCAGAGATCTCAGGAGCGGCAGGATGAAGCGGCGATGTCGGTGGCTGGATCAGGCGCGATCGCTTGCCGCCCTGGGGTTGCTGTCCGCATGCGTGTTTTGTCTGCAAACGGGGCGCGGTTGGCGAGAGGCACACGCAGCGGAAGCCTCGCCCGCGCGAAGCGGCTCGACTCCGGCGTGTTCTCTGACAGTGGATGGCAGCGTGCTCTCCGTCACGGTGGACGGTCGGAAAGTCCGCGACGGTTCCACCTTACCCACGGGGGAGCACGTACTGGAGCTTCAGTACTTCGATCTGCTGGAGTACGCCCCGCGGGCCCCGATCCTCATGATCCTCGAAGCGATGGTCTCCAAGGATCCAGGCTTTCCCGACCAGCAGGAGTGTCTGGTCCCCTGGAGCGCCGAAGCTGATCACCGTTACGTCGTCGAGACGGACATACGCAACCGGGCTGCCATGCGCTGCTGGATCCGGGACGAGGGTACGAACGCGACCTTCCCAGGGGCGGCGGGGATCCAACCTCCGACCATGGCCGGCGCGGAGTGAAGTGCCGAGCGAGCGCGGCCGCCGACCCCGGTGCCCTGGGCGATGATGAAGTCGACCCCCGTAGTGTTGCGCGCGAGGGCCCGCTTGGCGCTGCCGCGGAGCGCGCCGACCGGGCGCGCGGTCGCCTCGATTTTCTTCAGTCGTCGTGTGGTTCCTTTTGTGGCTTGTTCGAGTTGGCGGCGGCGCTTGCCGCAGCGATCTTTGCAAACAGGCGCGCGAGTACGACGAGCGTTTCGTGTCGTTGCTCGCTCTGGAGCGTTTCCCAAACATTCGGGCTCGGCTCGATGTCGTCCGACGGTTCCTGTGCGAAGCTCAGCGTCAGTTGCATGCCGCTCGACCTTCTCTGGTGTAGGCCGGCCAATATCGGCGCGCCGGGTTCGAGCCAACAACAGAGCAGCGACGGTGAGCGCGTGCATAAGCTCGGAAATGGAGGCGAGCGTTGGGGCGGCGTGAGCAGCCGGTGGCGGCGGTCCGGATGATCGGTGCCCGGCGGCGGCGGTCCACGCGGCGGGGATCATTGCGCGTGTGCCGTCAGGCAGAATCGTGTTGGCGTAAAGAACGCCGCGCCTGTGGATCCACGTCAACGTTTCGAGCGTTCGCCCTTCAAACGGATGGCGCGGGCGCAGAATCGTTATCTGTTTGGGATAGTCGCGGTGGTGGGCAGTGTGTCGAGTCTTCGTCTGACGCCATCGACCACGGCTGGCTGATGAGGTTCGTCGAGCACCGAGTGAGCGACAAGCGCGTCGGACGCCACATCAAGAAGTGGCGCAATGCCGGCGTGCTCGAAGAGGGAAACTGGCGGCAGGTGGAGATGGGTGTTTCCCAAGGGTCGAGTATCGGCCCGTTGCTTGCGAACATCTATCTTCACTACGCCTTCGACCTGTGGGCTCAGCAGTGGCGGGAGCGATACGCGCACGGGGACGTGGTCCTGGTGCGCTACGCCGACGACATTGCCGCTGGCTTCGAGCACAGGTCGGATGCCGAGCGGTTTCTGGCCGAGCTGCGCGAGCGTTTCGCGAGGTTCGCCCTGGAACTGCATCCCGACAAGACGCGCATCATCGAGTTCGGCCGCTTTGCGGCTCTGAACGCGCGACGGCGCGGCGAGGGAAAGCCCGAGACTTTCGATTTCATCGGCTTTACGCATAGCTGCGACAAGACGAGGAAAGGCAAGTTCATCGTGCTGCGGCAGAGCATGAAGAAGCGAACGCGGCGCAAACTGAGGGAGGTCAAGACCAAGCTCCGCGCGCGCCTCCACGCTCCCGCATCAGTTCGCGGAAGCGTGGAGACGCGCGCTACGGTCTGGTGTTGATCCCGTTGTTGTCCGGCATCACCGTGCAGGTATAGACCTGCAGCGCGGCGATGTAGTCGGTGTTCGGCGCGAACAACGCCGGGTTGAGTCGGATCTTCGCAACCAGCGCGCCGTTGGGACGGAAGCGCAGGCATCCATCTGGGTTGGCGGGCGTGCCCACAAAGTCGGCCCCGGTCAGAGCCACTTCCTGCTGGCCGTCGGCGGTGAACACGCGCAGTCGCGGCCAGCAACTCCCGTCAGGCACACGGGCGAAATCATCCTCGAGGATCGTGTCGAGCTCGGCCTCGCCGCCGAGTGGGCCGGACTTGTATTCCAGTTGTCTGAGCTTCAGCTTGACGACCCTGCCCACGCGACGCCGGGACGCGCCCATCGCCCCTCGGAACGGACTCGTCGTCCAGAAGAAGTTGCACGAGATGTCGACCGGCTTTACCGCTCGGGCCGTGCAGCCGGCCTTGGTTGCCGCCAGCACCACGGGGTGTACCCCGGCGGTGAAGAATTCGACCGCTGTCGGGTCCTGTTCGGTGGAGGCCCGCGGCGATGCGTCGGGGCCGAAATCCCACGCGAAGTCTGCGCCGGTGGTGCCTCCAGTGTACGTGAAGAGGCCGAACTCGCCGCTCAGCACGACATCGAAGTCCACGACCGGAACCGGGTCGCCGTTGTACAACGTACTGAGCACCGTGTTGGTGATCACCGGCTCGTTGCTGTCGAACACGATGGAGGCCGTGTTGCGGACGGCGACGCCGTCGTCGTAGGGCTCCTTCGGCGTGATCGCGAAGGTCACGTGGCCCTTGCTGTCCTCGGGGTCGATGGCCAGGCTCTCGGCCGGAAGCTCGATCTGGTCGAAGTGAACCACCAGCACGCCGCCGTCGTTGAGCTGCAGCGACGTGACCGTGTGGCTGGCGTCGACCAGGCGCAGCGTGGCCGCATCGAGAGCGACATCGAGCACGTCGGTGACGACGACATTGTGGGCGTTGCCGGCGCCGAGGTTCTGGAAGTCGACCCGGTAGGTGAGTTCCTGTCCGGTGATCGCGCCCTCGGGTTCGCATCCCTGCGGCGTGACGTGCATCGCGTTGGGATCGCACGAGCAGTCGCTGCCGTAGGTCAGAGGCGGAGCAGGCGGGATCGCAACATCGCCGGTGCACTGATTGGTCATGAACTGCGCGGTCACGGTTCCGCCCTGGTAGGCGGGCTCGATGTTGATCGGGAAGCACATGTCGGCCTGGCAGCCGGACGTGAAGGTGTTGTTCGAGTCGAGTTCGAAGCAGACCTGACCTACCGCGGTGCTCGGCAGCAGATGCCAGTTGCCGGTGCCTCCGCAATTGTTCGTGGTGATCGTCTCCGGTCCGGCGTACGTCGTGTCGGCCGGCAGGTTCACGCAGGCCTTGACGAAGTTCCCTCCGCCGCCCGGGTTCTCGTGCAGCGGATTGCACAGGTTGGTCACCTGGTAGCAGATCTGCCACTGATAGCCGGCGCACGGCGAGCTCGAGACCGCGCTGCCGCAATCGTAGGCCGGTTCGACCGCCTCGCCGGTCAGACTCTGGCCTACCTGGCAGTTACACTGTGCAAAGAAGTCATTGCCACTTTCGGTGGCACCGGTGGTGACCGATACGGCGTAGGACTGACCGTCCACCGGGCAGGTGTCGGCCTCGAGGTTGAGCGGGCCCGGCGCCAGCGTGGCGGTGTAATCTCCCGACGGAACCGCCGCGGCGTAGCTGCCGTCGAGGCTGGTCATCGCAAGGTAGGCGACGTCGGTCGTGGTATCGACGAGTCTGACCAGGTGCCAGGCGGCCCCGGTCTCGCCGGCGCTCAGCGAACAAGTCCCGTCTTCGTCGACGTAGACGCCGCCGGCGATGAAGCCGGGGTCGCCGTCGTGGAGTCGCAGCAGGTAGAGATCGCCGTTGCCGAGGCCTGCCGGGAATTGGTCCGATCCGCCCACCACGATGTAGCCTCCATCGGAGGTTACGTGGACTTCGCGCGCGCCACTCTCCGCATAGAGGCTCTCGCGTTCGATGTTGCCGTCCGCGTCCATCTTGGCGACCCAGAAGCGGCTGAACTCGCTAAACGGATCGTCGGGATCGGCCAGCAGGAAGTGGAAGCCGGCGGCGATAATGCCGCCGTCGGGCGTCGCGTCGGCGTAGTAGAAGATGTCGTAACTGTCGTGGTCGTTCCTGACGTAGGTCTTGGGCCAGCCGTTGCGGATCACGACGGGGCCGGCGGGATTGCCGGGATCAGGGTCCAGTCTGACCAGCAACGCGTCGCCGGTATCCGAATCGCCGCGCACTCCGGCAGCGACGAAGCCGCCATCCGGTGTGCTCGCGATCGACGTGATGTCCTCGTTCCCATCTCCATAAAACGAAGCCCAGAGCTTGCCGAGATTGTCGTCGATCTTCAGCAGGAACCATCCTTCGTAGTAGGCCATGCCGGTTACGATGAAATCGCCATCCGGAGTCTTGTCCATGTGGATGGCTTCTTCCGCGGTGTCGGTCGGCCCGACGTGATCGTAGGCCACCTGGCTCAATAGCGTTCCGGTGCCTGACAGCTTGACGAAGTACGCACCCCACGATGCGGGATCTTTGGGTCCGATATCGCTGGTGGTGCTGCCTGCGCCGATCAGGCTGCCGTCATCCGCGAGCGCCAACGCGTAGATGATGTCGCCGCTGGATCCGCCAAAGCTGGTTCGCCACACCTCGTTACCGGACGCATCGATCTTGATCATGATGCCGTCCTGGTCGCCGACTGCGGGCGGTTCCGGTGGCGGAAACGGGGAGGTCGAACCTGCCAGGACGAAGCCGCCGTCGGCGGTCTGCACCACGCCGCCCGAACCTAGCGTGGCCGAGGGGTCGCCGTACTCCTGCTGCCACTCGACGACGCCGTTGGAGTCGGTCTTGACGGCGAAGATGGTGCCGCCGTCCGAAGAGCCGTTACCGGCAGCAAGGAAGCCGTGGTCGGCGGTCTCGATCACGAAGTAACCGTTTTCGCCCGCGCCCGACCCGTAGACTTGTTCGAACTGTTTGATGAAGACCGGATCGGCGTGGGCCGAGACCGTCAGCGCGAAAAACACGAGGCCGCTGATGAACAGCGCGTTCCGTTGCATGCTCCCCTCCTGGCCGCGCCGGCGCGGTTCTCCCCTCTCGGGTCGAGTCCACGCATTCGTACGTGGGCGTTCACCGCTACGATGAATGATGCACTCCTGTCAACGAAGAGGATGCAGAAGTGGTTGCAGATGAGGATTTAGATGAGGCTCGGTGGCATTCTCAATGACAAGACGCTCAGTTGCGGCGTTGCCTGTGAGCGCGAGGCAGCGTGATACAACAGGTATCCATCACTCCGACACGAACAAAGCAGGTAAACGGCGGGGCGATCCTTCTGAGCACACCGCTCGTTCTTCCTATTGGCCCTGGAGGTTCTCGGGTCCGTAGCGTGAGGCCAATCCGGCGCTACCGTTCCGCAGGATGCGGGGCACGCGCAACGTCGTGGCGCACGACTACGCCAACGTCGATCTCGAGATCGTCTACAAGAAGCGGCGCGGCCAACGCACGACATTGGTCTTGCGTTGGCCGCGCCACCAAGGCGCTACCATTTCGCAGGATGCGCGCAGTTTGCGGCTCTCGTATGCAATGGTAGCAGCGCGGGATGGCCGGCGCCGGGAGAGTCGTCGTGATCGGTGCCGGGCCCGCGGGCCTGACGGCGGCGTGGGAGCTTTCGCGGCGGGGAGCGCAGGTGGTCGTCCTCGAGGCCGACGACGCGATCGGCGGCATCAGCCGTACGGTGGAGAGGGACGGCTGGCGCTTCGACATCGGCGGTCACCGCTTCTTCACGAAGGTCCCCGAGGTCGAGGCGCTGTGGCACGAGATCCTCGGCGATGAGGATTTCGGCGTGCGCCCGCGCAAGAGCCGGATCTTCTACCGCGGCAGGTTCTTCGACTATCCGCTCGAGCCCTTCAACGCTCTTTCGGGGCTCGGCCTCCTCGAGGCCGTCCGTTGTGTGTCCTCCTACCTCTGGGTACGTGTAAAGCCGCCGAAGGACCAGTCCGTGTTCGAGGGCTGGGTGGCCGCGCGCTTCGGCTGGCGCCTCTACCGCATCTTCTTCAAGGCCTACACCGAGAAGGTTTGGGGCATTCCAGCGACCTCGATCCAGGCCGACTGGGCCGCGCAGCGTATCCGCAACCTCTCACTCGGAAAGGCGATCGCCACCGCGTTCGGTATCGGGCGCGGCCGGCGCGATGTGGCGAGCCTGATCGAGGAGTTCCACTATCCACGCCTCGGGCCCGGCATGATGTGGGAAACGGCCGCTGCGCGCCTTCGTGAGCGCGGCGTCGAGATTTCCATGCGCAGCCGCGTCTCGCGTATCGAGAAGAAGCCGGACGGGATGCTGCGCGTCCATTTCGAGACGCCGGAGGTCACGCGCACCGTCGAGGCGGCGCACGTGATCTCCTCCATGCCGTACGGGCAACTGGCTACCGTAGCCGAGCCGCCGCCTCCGCCCGACGTCGCCAGCGCCGCAAAGCGCCTCGTGCATCGCGACTACATGACGGTCGCGCTCGTCGTACCCGAGGACTGCGCGTTTCCCGACAACTGGATCTACGTGCACGACCCCGGGGTGGCGATGGGTCGCATACAGAACTACGGGGCCTGGTCGCGCGAGATGGTGAAGCCCGGCTACACTTGCCTCGGCCTCGACTACTTCGTCACGATCGGTGACCGGCTTTGGGAGATGCCCGACGGCGAACTCGTCGAGCTCAGCCGCGCCGAGCTCGTCAAGCTCGGCATCGTGGCTCCCGCCAGGATCTTCGCCAGCTTCGTTGTGCGCATGCCGAAGGCGTATCCCGTCTACGATTCGGGTTACGACTCTCGCGTGCAGAGGATCCGCGAATGGATGGAGAGGGAGTTGCCCAACGTGCACCCGGTCGCACGCAACGGCATGCACAAGTACAACAACCAGGACCACTCCATGTACACCGCGATGCTTACGGTGGAGAACCTCTTCGGCGCGTCGCACGACATCTGGAGCGTGAACGTCGAGGAGGAGTACCACGAGGAAAGCGGTACCGGCCGCTCCGGCGACGCCCGCCGTGACCGGGGGCGACTCGCGAAGGAGTGCGCGAATCTCGATCCGGTCTTCGAGAAGGCTCTTGCCGAAGAAGGAACGAACGGGGACATCGCGCAACGACCCGAATACTGAGGGGCGATATCCGGGAGACTCGTCGGGCCTTGGTGGCGTGGTATCGGCGGCTGGAGGTCACCTCGCCTTGCACACGCCGGCCGAGCAACTACCCGAGGCACAGTCCGAACTCGACGTGCAGGGCAATCCGTTCCCCAGTTGCCTCGCGCTGCTCGAGCGTGCTCTGCACATGTTCGAGACGCAGTTGCTGGAAGCGCAATCCGAGCTCGATGTGCAGGGCAAGCCGTTGCCCAGCTGCTTGGCGCCGCTCCAGCGCGCCTTGCACAGGTTCGAGGCGCAGTTTCCCGACGCGCAATCCGAACTCGATTGGCAGGCGACCCCGTTCGCACGCTGCGCACCGCTCTGCGCCTTGCAGAGGTTGGACTGGCAGATCCCCGACGCGCAGTCCGAGGAGAACTTGCAGGCAACGCCGCTGCCGAGTTCCTTGGCGCTGCCGGTCCCCGGTTTGCACACGTGCGACGAGCAGTTGCCCGAAGCGCAGTCCGACGAGAACGTGCAAGGCACGCCGTTGGCGAACTCCTTGGCGCCGCTACCCGCCGGCTTGCATACGTGGGAGGAGCAGTTTCCCGAAGCACAGTCCGAACTGAACTTGCAGGTGAGGCCGTTCCCGAAGCCTCTTCCTGATGCCTCCGCTCGACCCGAACCAAGCGCGGCTACCAACAACAACGAGAGACAGGCGGCCAACAGCCTGCAGTCGGTAGCACCAAGCGAAGATCGCGTCATGCTCAGCTCCTCCGACTCACCATCGACGCGGACAGCTGTCGGCTCAAAGAAGCCAAGGAGCGCGCCGCCCTCGAGGCCACGGCTGCGCACAAGACCAAGCGGGCCGGCCGATGGGCCGTGACTCTCATGCCACGCAGATGCGCCCCGATGCGACTTCACCGCATGGACGCGGGTTTACGATCTTACGGATCGCCATAACGCGGCTTCAATGTACCCGAAGAACCCACGCCAATACCAACCAGCCACCGCCGGGGATTGCGGCAAGCCTGAGTCGTTCTGCAAGCGTCACCTCCGCGCGAGCGGTGGTCCGCGCGGCGCCGAGTTTGCGGCCGCCGTCACGGCTTCGCCTCGCGCGGGGGCGCGGCCCGAGGTGGTGAGGCTGGAAGGGACGAGGGACTTGCCCCAGGCCAGTCGGGTTGACCGAAAGGGCTTTTCGGATCCGCACAAAGCGCTGAACGACTGGGGCCATGCTTGGGAAACTCGCTTGAACTACTTGGCCTGCCCTCGC
>JACRCR010000118.1 GCA_016218925.1 Deltaproteobacteria bacterium
GTTCCTGACTTTCGGGCGCTACGGTTCGTGTTCCAGTCACGACGATTGGTTTCACTCCGAGCTGGTGCTCGTCTGGGCCAACAATCCGACCCAAAGCAACATCTCCACGGTCCACTACCTGGCCGAGGCGCGCTACAACGGCGCCGAGATCGTCACGATCGCGCCGGACTACAGCCCCTCGGCGATTCACTCCAATCAGTTCGTGCCGGTGCGCGTCGGCTCCGACGCCGCGCTGGCGCTGTCGATGTGCCGCGTACTGATTGACGAGAAGCTGGTCGACGAGGCGTTCGTGCGCGAGCAGACCGACCTCGGCCTGCTGGTGCGCGCCGATACCGGCCGCTTCCTGCGCCAGTGCGACGTGCGCGAGGGCGGATCGGACGAGGTGTTCCATCTCTTCGACACCCGCGCCGGATGCATCGCCGAGGCTCCGCGCACCCTTGATCTGGCAGGGCTCGAGCCCGCGCTGGAAGGAACCTACCGCGCCACGCTGAAGGACGGCACGGAGGTCGAGGTGGTGCCGGCCTTCGAGCGACTGCGGCAACGGCTGCGCGCCTACGGACCGGAAGACGCATCGGCCATCTGCGGCGTCCATCCCGAGCGGATTCGTCAGCTCGCACGCAAGGTGGCGCGCAAGCGCACGCGCATCATTACCGGTTGGACCACCGGCAAGTCGTATCACGGCGACCTGATGGAGCGCTCGATGTGCCTGGTCATCGCGCTGACCGGCAACTGGGGAAAGAAGGGCGCCGGCATCCGTGGCCTTGCAGCAGGCATGTTTGATGGGCTCTATCTCCAATCAATGAAGCCACGAGCAGGCCAGCAGGTCACCGAAGAGATGTTTCGAGCCGAGGAGGACAGAGTCCGTGCCGCGCTGGCCGAGGACCCCACGCTCACCCGAGAAATCCTCATGGCACAGAGCACCTCCGAGGGAGGCTTCAAGCTCGGTGCGACCTCGCCGTTCTTCTTCTGGTACAACCAGTGCGGTTACCGCGAGGTCTATAACAACCCCTCCCACAACGATCCATCGATGAAGCGGCGCTTCGACGACTACGTGAGCGAGGCGCTGGCGAAGGGCTGGTGGAAGGGGCAAGACCATCCGACCGTGGAGCACCCGCACCGTGTCTTTTTCAACATCGGGGGGAACCCTCTGCGCATGCAGCGAGGCGGCCAGCGGATGCTTCTCGAGCACCTGTGGCCTACGCTCCACATGATCGTCACGCTCGATTTTCGTCTCTCGACCACCGCGCTTTACTCCGACTTCGTCCTGCCGGTGGCGCAACATCACGAGAAGACCAATTTCGACTACTCGGTGCACGACATGATGAACCTCGTGCTGGCGGACAAGGCGGTCGAACCGCAAGGGGAATCTCTCTCCGAGTACCAGGTCACCCTGTTGATCGCGCGCAAGCTCTCCGAGCGCGCCGTTGCCCGCGGGATGTTGGAAGTGAAACGGGAGGACGGCCAGACGGTTCGGCTCGATACGTTCTACGAGGACCTGACACTGAATGGCGCGCTGGCGCAGGACGATGCGATCCTGGACGAGGCAATCCGTGATTCGGCCGTGATGGGGACGCTTGCGCCGGGCACCACGCTGGCGACGCTGCGCGAGACGGGTTGGGTGCGCTTCACCGGCCTTGGCACCGCGCCGACATCGCTGGCCGAAGCATGCGACGTGCGTGCGGACGAGACCTTTGCTCCGTTCCGCTGGCAGACCGAGAAGAAGGAGCCCTTTCCCACTCTCACGCGTCGCGCTCAATTCTATATCGACCATGAGTGGTTCCTGGAGGCGGGCGAAGAACTGCCGGTGCACAAGCAAGCGCCGGCCCTCGGCGGCGATCATCCGTTCGTGGTGACCAGCGGCCATCCCCGCGGGGGCATCAACGGCATGCACAGCACCGACCGCACGATGATGGCGACGGGGCGAGGCAAGCCCGTCGCTCACATCAACGACGGCGACGCCGCCGCCCGCGGAATCGAGAATGGGCAGGACATTCGCATCTCCAACGACGACGGATCGATGGTCATACAGGCGCGCGTGACGCCGGCGGTGAGGCCGGGCCAGGTGGTCTTGTATTCGGGTTTCGAGCCGTACCAGTACCCGGGATGGAAGGACTTCGCGCATCTGGAAACGGGGATGGTCAAGTGGCTGCATCTCGCCGGCGGCTACGGCCATCTGCGCTATCGGCCGTTGCTGTGGCAGCCTGTTCCGATTGACCGGGGCGTGCGCGTCGAGGTGGAGAAAGCATGCTGACACGTCGAGAGTTCCTGCGCGCGAGCGCGTTGGCCACGGGTGGACTCGTATTGGCGCGCTTGCAGCCGGTGGGCTGGGGGAGCGCCGAAGCTGCGGCGTCGACGGCTGCGTCGGGCGAGATCCCATCCTATCGAACCTGGGAAGACATCCTGCGCAAGGACTGGAGTTGGGACAGCGTCGCCCGTGGCACCCACTCGATGACCAACTGCGTGGGCGCCTGCTCGTGGGATCTGTACGTCAAGGACGGCATGGTGTGGCGCGAGGAGCAGCATTCGCCGTACGCGGCGTCTTCGCCAGGGCTGCCGGACTTCAATCCGCGCGGTTGTCAGAAAGGCGCGTGCGGTTCGATCCTGATGCATTCACCGTCGCGGGTGCGCTACCCGCTGCGCCGTCTCGGCGAGCGAGGGGAGGGACGCTGGGAACGGATCTCATGGGACGAGGCCCTCGACGCTGTGGCGGCAGGAATCGTCGATGCGGTCGCGGAGCATGGCTCGCAGAGCGTGTTCTGCGAGCTCGGCCCCAACCTCGGAGCAGGGCCCAACAGCGCCGCGCCGATGCGTTTCTTCCGCATGCTCGGCAGCGCGGGTACCGACTCGAACGGACAGATCGGCGACCTGCTTCCGGGCCCGACCATCACTCTTGGTAACGGCCACATCTGCGGATCCTCCGACGACTGGATGAGGTCGTCGTATCTGGTCATGTGGGCGTACAATCCGTCGGCGACGCGGATACCCGATGCGCACTTCCTGTACGAATCGCGTTATCGCGGCGCCAAGCTGGTCGCGGTCTGTCCGGATCTCAACAACAGCGCGATCCACGCCGATCTGTGGCTGAATCCGAACCCGGGGACCGATGCGGCACTCGCGCTCGGTGCCGCGCAGGTGATCGTGTCGGAGAAGCTCTACGACACCGCGTACGTCATCGAACAGACCGACCTGCCGCTGCTCGTGCGTACCGACACCGGACGCTTCGTGCGCCCCGCGGACCTGGGACGCAGCGAGAGCGAGTCCACGCTGTTCGTGTGGGATGGCGCGAGCAAGCAACCGGCGCCGGCGCCCGGCAGCGGAGACAGCGAGAGCCTGGCTCCGGTGGTGGACGGCACCGTTCTCGATTTCACCGGTACGATTCAGGTCGGCGCAAAGTCGCTGCCGGTCCGCACCGTGTTCGCGATGCTGCGCGAGAAACTCGATCGCGATTACCAGCCGGAGACGGTGGCGACGATCACCGGCGTCTCGGCCGCCACCGTTCGTGAATTCGCCCGCGGGTTCGCCGCTGCTCCGGCAGCGCTGATCATGTCGGACTACGGTGGCTGCAAGTTCCTGCACGCCGACCTGGCCCAGCGTGCACAGATCCTGATCGCGTCGCTGACCGGCAACCTCGGACGTTCCGGCGGCGGCTGGCGCAGCTCGGGCTTCATCCTGCCCGAGGGCTTCGCGTTGCTGGCGATGCAGGAGAAGCTCGGCCTTCTGAGTCTGGGCGTGACTGCCGCACGCGCGATGATGTGGCCGGCCGAAGCCGAGGAGGAGTTCTCGAAGTATTTCGTTCCGGGGACCATCTGGCACGCCGTGCACGGCGGTCTGGACAAGATCTCGGGAGACCCGCGCTACGGCGACACCAGCGCGCCGCGGCCGCTGGCCGAATATCTGAAAGAATCGCTCGACAACGGGTGGTTCAAACTGCACCCGCCGCCCGGCAAGGATCCGAAGGTGCTGGTGTCGGTCTTCGGCAATGTGTTTCGTCACATCCGTTCGAACGAGCACGTGCGCAAGACGCTGCTCGGCAAAGCCAAGATGCTCGTCGACGTGAACTTCCGTATGAGCGAGACCGGACGTTGGTCCGACATCGTGCTGCCGGCGGCGTTCTGGTACGAGAAGATCGACCTGAAGTACCTGGTCTCGCTGGTTCCGTACGTGCACCTGGGCGATCGCGCCGCGGCGCCGCTCGGCGAAGCCAAACCGGAGTGGGAGATCTTCTTGTTGCTGGCGCAGGCGGTTGCGCGTGAGGCGAAGCGGCGCGACCTCGAGCCGTACCAGGATATCGTCGATGTGACCCGCGATGCGCGGCGCATCGACGACGCGTTCAGCGACGGCGGGCGTTTCGGTCCCGAGGACCAAGAGAAGGCGATGGAGTTCGTGCTGAAGTACTCGACCGCTTCCGGCAATACTTCGCTGGAAGGACTGCGGGACAAGGGCGCGGCGCGTTTCGCGGGCACCGGTGCGCCCGGCAGCCTGGCCGGGTACTACAGCGACTACAGCCAGACCGAGCCGATGTCGCCGTGCGGCTGGTTCGTCCACAAGAAACAGCCCTGGCCCACGCTCACCGGCCGCCAGCAGTTCTACGTCGATCATCAGTGGTTCCTCGAGAACGGCGAGGCGCTGCCGACCTACAAGCAGCCGCCGAGTGCAGGCGGCGCGTATCCGCTGGTTCTGAGCGGAGGGCACACGCGCTGGAGCATCCATTCGCAGTGGCGCGACCAGGCTCCGATGCTGCGCCTGCAACGCGGCGAGCCGGTGGTCTACGTGAACCCGGACGATGCGGCACGTCGCGGCATCGCCGACCACGATCTTGTGCGGATGCGCAACGATCTTGGTGCCTCAGTGCTGCGCGCCAAGGTGGCGCCGTACGTGCGCCCCGGCGAAGTGATCTGCTATCACGCGTGGGAGCCCTACCAGTTCCGCGACGGCCACAGCGATCACTCGCTGATGCCGAGCCCGCTCAAGGCGACGAGCCTGGTCGGCGGCTATGGACAATTGCGCTGGAGCTTCGGCCACTGGGAGCCGAACGGAGTTGATCGGGATACGAAGGTGGAAGTGGAACGCGTGTGAACGCGTGCCGCTCGCGTCGCGAGCCCTCGCGCGCGGTCGGCGGTTCTGGCAGGTGAGCAGCATCGCGGGGTGGGCGACCAGCGATTCGGAACAGGTTGGTCAGCGCAGTTCGCGCACGGCGCGAACTGGACCACCGAAATATTTCGGCCAGGCGCGGAAGCGCGGCAAACTGCTGCCAAAATGAGCGACCCACACGGTCGTGTTCCCAACCGCGCTCGTCGTCGAACTCCAGTAATAGTCGCTGGCAACAGGTCCGAAGAGGGGATCGATGCAGCCGTAGCGTCCGGTGCAGTAGACGAGCGTGCGGAGCGATTCGAGTTCCGCATACTCACCTGTGCTCCGTTCGCCCGAACTGGTTGGTAGACGCCAATCGCAGTGGCCAGCGTAACAGCCGCCTTCACGGTCGGGGTCGTTGATCGCGCTCAGGAACTCGGTAAACACCGTGCCGTCACGAATCGTGCTCGAGTAACCGCTGCTCCACGTGTAGCGAGCCTTGCTGTTCTCGGTCGTCTTCTTTTCCCACTCGAGCATCGTCTCGTGATCGATCACCGTGAGCCCGGTGTCCTCGAGTCGCGCCCCGTCGTTCAGGCCGTCGCAGAGCTCATCTTTGCACGGAGGTGCGCAGTCGGAGTAGATGCGATCGCACCAGAGCCGGTACGAATCCATCTCGAGGACGCATCGACGCGGGCACGACTGATCGCCCGCCGCGCATTTTGCAAGACAAACCTCGGCGGCCGCGGCGGCTTCCGCGTAGCAGGCCTGCCTGGCGCGCGAGCACGAGCCGTAGCAGATCTCCGCGCACTCGAGCATCGAATGACAGTCCGCCCCGGAGAACTCACATACGCCGGCCGGCCGAGGCAAGGTGGTCGAGGTCGTCGTCGTGGGGCAGTTGCAGTCTGGTGAGAACGGCTGGCCGACAGCGGCACGCAGACACACCAGCGCGTCGCTGGCCGTGACTTTGTCTCCGCCGGTCGGCCTGCAGATGCACTCCGGGGAGCAGGTCAGCGCACCGACCGCGGCCCGCAGAATGAACAGACAATCCGCTGCTTTCGGCAGGGTCGCGTGGCTGACAGGAGTCGCGCAGGAATATTCCGCCGTCGAGCCGCGGGCGGACAAGGCCGTCAGCGACGGGGATAAGAGGATCGCTACGACTACCGCTTTCAGGCACGCATCCACCCAACGAGCCACTGTGAACTCCCTCCGGTCAGTGTGGTTGCACGCGAGACTTTGTCACCGCGCGCGGGTTGTCGCCACTCCTCGCGTCGGCGGCGATACGGTCGTGTTCGGCGCGGATCGCCGCGATCAACGCGTGAAGCGCAGGCGGCTGGACGCCGCTGGGGCGATAGATGATCCCTTCCTTGGTCCTGGCGAAAGAATCGTCGATGCGAGTGGCGACGAGCGTTCCGTTGTCGATCTCGCGCTGTACGACGCCGCGCGGCAGGATCGTCACGAACGGCCCTTCGAGCAACATCGCCTTGATGAATACGTAGGACCCCGACTGAAGCGCCGGCGTGGGTGGCGTCGCGCCGGCCGACCGGAAGCCCAGCTCCCACAAGTCGCTGATCACCTTGGGGCGATTCGGCAGGATCCACTGCGCGTCGCCCATCGCCCGCGGCGAGGCTTCCGAGAGCAGCATGTGATCCAGAGGTGGACCGCCAGGACCGCACGCGATCACGAACTCCGTAGAGATCAGCTCCTCGTGCACGAGGTCGGGGGCCTGGCCGAACGGCGGCAATCCGCTGATGACCGCGTCCAAGGTGCCTTCGCGCACCAGCGCCGTGAGCGCCTCATAGGTGCCGTCGACGATCTCGAACGTCAGGCCCGGCTTGGCCAAGAGCAACCTGGCCACCACGGCCGGAAGGAAATGGATGGCGAAATTGGCGACGCCCAGGCGCAGGTGACCGAGATGGCCGTCCTTGATCGCGCGGATCTCTTCGATCGCCTGCTCGTTCTCGTTGAGCAGCAGCCGCGCGCGCTTGAACAGGACGTCTCCGTAGATGGTCGGCGTCACGCCTCGCGGGGTGCGTTCGAGCAGTTTCACGCCCAGCTCGGACTCGAGGTTCTGGATGCTCTTGGTCAGGGCCGGCTGCGAAATGTGGATGGCCTTGGCGGCACGCACGATGTTGCCGTGCTCGATGACCGAAATGAGATGCCGCACCTGGCGCATGTCCATCTCGCCGTCCTCCGCCTGCCTCGACATAACCGTCAGGCATGGAGCCATCGAAATATACGATTGGACAGGAATAACGAAGCGGGCGACAATCCGCCGCTCCGTTCTGGGCGCACAAGGACACCTGCACCGTAACCTGGCGCACTGGGAACCCGACCAGGTCCACGGGGACGCGCGAGCGGAGATCGAACGGATCCCAGAGGCGCTCCGCAAACGAGCGAGGTGAATCATGCCGAAGGCAATCGACATCCACGTCCACGCCCCCTACGAACACGGCGGATCCGCGCCCGCAGCCGGCTCAAAGCTCGCGCAGATTGCCGAGGCGGCGGCCTCGTACTTCCGCAGCGGAGCGATGCCGAAGTCGGTCGAGGAGATGGCAGCGTACTACGCGGAGCGCGACATCTTCGCCGTGCTGCTGGCCGAAAACTGGGAATCGACGACCGGCATTGCGCCGGTCACCAACGACTTCATCGCCGGCGTGGTGCGACGCTACGCCGCCCAGTTCATCGGCTTCTGTTCAGTCGACCCGTGGCAGGCACGCAAGGCGGTGGACGAGGTTCGACGCAGCTCCGAGGAACTGGGGCTGCGCGGCGTGAAATTCCATCCGGCGCTGCAGGAGTTCTTCCCCAGCGATCCGCGCTTCCGGCCGCTTTTCGAGGAATGCGCCCGACTGAAGATGCCGGTGCTCGTGCACACCGGGATGACGGGGTTCGGAGCGGGAATGCCCGGCGGTGCCGGCATTCGCTCGAAATACTGCGCACCGATCCCGTACATCGACGACCTCGCGGCCGACATCCCCGAGTTGACGATCATCATGGCGCACCCGGCGTTCCCGTGGGTCGACGAGCAGCTCGCGGTGCTGTTGCACAAGGGCAACGTGTTCATGGACATCTCCGGGTGGTCGCCGAAGTACTTCCAGCCGCAACTCATCCAGCACGCCAACACGCTGTTGCAAGACAAGGTGATGTTCGGATCCGACTACCCGATGATTCTGCCCGATCGCTGGCTCGCCGACTTCGCGGCCGCGCCGTTCCGAGACGAAGTACGCGAGAAGATCCTGTGGAAGAACGCCAACCGAGTGCTCGGGTTGGGATTGGGCGCCTAGCACTCCGCCAGGAAATCCGCGCCGGCGGCGGCGGCCCTGCTTGGCTCACCCAGCCATAACCACAGGGCATGGCTCCATCAAAACATGCGATTGGACAAGAATACGTCAGCGGAGCCATAACGCGTGCACCGTTCTCGACGGAAGAACCAGGCGAGGGACTCATAGCGTGGCTGGCGATGTGTCTCCCCGCGACCGGAGCGATCTAGATGGCGGACCCGGCAGATGTAGGAGTGCAGCGGCAAGTCGCCATGGTCTTCGACCTCAACAAGTGCATGGGGTGCCAGACCTGCTCGGTGGCGTGCAAGATGCTCTGGACGCGCGAGGCGGGCGAGGAGCATCAGTGGTGGTGCACCGTCAATACGCAGCCGGGGCTCGGGACTCCCAGGCAGTGGGAGTCGATGGGCGGCGGCTACGACCAGACCGGCAAACCGATGCTCGGACACGTGCCGGCGGCCGAAGAGTTCGGCGGCGGGTGGTCGTTCAACCATTCGGAGGTCTTCTTCGGCGGCAACGCGGCATCCGTCCATCTCGCGCCGAGCACCGCGGCCGGCAAGGAGCCGGCGTGGGGTCCGAACTGGGACGAGGATCAGGGCGGCGGCGAATACCCGAACTCGTACTTCTTCTACCTGCCGCGGCTCTGCAATCACTGCACGAAGCCGGTCTGCGTCGAGGTGTGTCCGAACGGCGCGATGTACAAGCGCCGCAGCGACGGCATCGTGCTGCGCGACGAGAACGCCTGCCGCGGGGCGCAGCAGTGCATGGCGGCCTGTCCTTACAAGAAGATCTACTTCAACCACGTCCGAGGCGTCGCCCAGCACTGCAATTTCTGCTTCCCGCGCATCGAGCAAGGAGTCGCGCCGGCGTGCGCGCGCCAGTGTCCGGGCCGTCTCGCGTTCGTCGGGATGCTCGATGACGAACAGGGGCCGATCCACAAGCTGGTGCACGACTGGCAGGTGGCACTGCCGCTCCACGGCGAATATGGCACCGAACCCAACGTTTTCTACGTGCCTCCGCTTTCGCCGTACCGTCTCAATGCCGACCGTTCGATCGACTACGCCGCGCCGCGCATTCCGCCTGAGTATCTCGAATCGCTGTTCGGTCCGCGGGTTCACGCGGCGATCGACAGGCTTCGCTCCGAGCTGGGCCAGGTTCGCGCCGGTGGGAAGTCCGAAATCCTCGACACGCTGATCGTCTATCGCTGGCAACAGCTCTTCGGTCCTTTCACGAAGTCTCCGGCCGATGCGGCAGGCGCGGGCGGGGATGTGCAGCCATGAGTGAAGAACTCTACCGCGCGCGTTACGCCGGCGAGTGGGATCGCGTCGCCTTCGGTACCCATTGCGTCGACTGCTATCCTAACAACTGCCCGATCTACGTGTTCGTGAAGGACGGCAAGGCCGTGCGCGAGGAAGCCGCCGGTGTGATCGAGCCCGTCGAGCCGGGTGTGCCCGACATGAACCCGATGGGTTGCCAGAAGGGCGCATGCTGGAGCCGCCAACTCGATTCGGCAGATCGGATTCTTTACCCGATGCGCCGTGCAGGAGAGCGTGGCGATGGGAAGTGGGAGCGCATCTCCTGGGACGCGGCGCTCACCGAGACCGCCGATGCGATGCTCGACGCCATCGTCGAAGTCGGCCCGCTGTCGATCGTGCACGAGGTTTCCCCGGAGATTGCCGTGGTGCCGGTCGCCGCGCGCTTCATGAACGTGATCGGCGGTACGTCGCTGGACGTGAACGCCTCCATCAACGACTTCTGGTCGGGATTCCATCAGGTGTACGGCAAGTCCGCGTTCGCGCGCTCGGTCGACGACATCTTCCACTCCGACTGCATTCTGGTCTGGCACAGCAA
>JACRCR010000120.1 GCA_016218925.1 Deltaproteobacteria bacterium
ACGACACGCGCGCTTCGCAGGCCCCGTACATGGTGCTTGAACATCTCACGCGTAACGACGACCTCCTGGCGCGCGCCGACACATGGATCCGCGCTCATCTGGCGTTGCCCTTTCGGCTGTCCGAACTCTCGCGGGCTGCCGCGACGAGCCCGCGCACGCTTCATCGCCGTTTCCACACCGTCCTCGGCATGAGTCCGCTTCGGTTCGCCCAGCGCCTGCGCATGGACGTCGCGCGGAATCTCCTGGAGACGACAACCGTTCCGGTCGACGAGATCGCCAGCCGCGTCGGGTATGCCGATGTCGCTGCGTTTCGCCGCCTTTTTCGACGGCACATCGGCCTCACACCCGGGACCGCCCGTGGCAATTTGCGCCCCCGCCCATCAGCCACGAGTTCCTGAGCACTAAGCGCGGACAATTCACGAACGCACGGTGTGAGAAAAGAGAAAAGCTTCCGCGGCTGCCAGAGCGCCGATCAGACAGGTTTAGTTTCCTGCGTTTCATGCCGCCAGCGCCGCCGGCACGCCGTTCAGGTTGCGCTGAATCGTCTCGAGGTTCTGGATGGCCACCTCTCGGCGCAAATCGAAGAGGTTCTCGCGAACACCAAGATAGCGGGCGCGATTCCCCTGACGCCGGGAGACATGCGCGAGGCGATGCTCGACGCCGGTGCGGCGGCGAAGGCGCTCGCGCCCGCTTCGCGTTGCCTGCAACTGCGCAATCGGCGCTGGAGCTGCTCGTCTTGGCCAATGCTGATCGTACGTCCGTGCTCGGTTGCGAGCGGTCGGTACGGCGGCATCTGCCGCGCAGTCCTCATGTCTGTGCCGACAGCTCGTTCATCAACTGCGCGATCGGCAGTGTCTCTACTCCGTTCGGCTGCGGAAACGCGCGGTCGCCGGGATAGACGACGATGCGTCGTTCGGCGCGCAGCGTATCGCAGCCCAGATGAAATCCCTTCTTAGGCTGCGGGCTCGCGGTGGAACGCTTGATTTCGATCGCCCAGCATCGTGACCTCGAGAACTCCAGCACGAGATCCACCTCCGCGCCCGCTCCGGTGCGATAGAAGAAAGGCTGGAGCCACTCCGGCGCGACAGCCAGAATGTTTTCGATCACGAATCCTTCGTAGCTGCCGCCGGCCACGGGATGACCGAGCACATCTTCCTGCGTGGTGAGTCCCAGCAGTGCATGAGTCAAACCGCTGTCACGCACGTAGATCTTGGGCGAGCGAACCAGTCTCTTCTTCACATTCCCCGACCACGGCACGAGGCGCCGCACCAACAGCAGGTCGACCAGCAGGTCCAGATAGCGGTTGAGTGTGCGTACGTCGATGACGAGTGACGCCGCCAGCTTCGAAACGTTGAGCAGGCCACCTTGACTGTGGGCGAGCATCGTCCAGAAACGCCGGAGCGTCTCGCCTGGAATGCGCGCGTCGAATTGTGCGATATCGCGCTCGAGATATGTCCGAATGAAATCACGCCGCCAGCTCATGCTAGTGCGTTGCGAATCGGCGAGAAACGAATCGGGAAATCCTCCGCGCAGCCACAACGTATCGGAGGTTCCGGCGCTGGCACCGAGGATTTCGAGAATGTTGAATGGTCCCAGCTCGCGGTAAGCGATGCGCCCGGCTAGCGTTTCCGAGCTTTGGCGCAGCAGATCCGGAGAGGCAGAACCGAGAAACAGGAACTTGCCGGTTCGATCGCCCGCGAGCCGGTACTCGTCGATCAGTCCGCGCACCGGTTCGAACAACCGGGGCAGTCGTTGCACTTCGTCAATGATGACGAGTTTGTTCCGGTGCTGGTGCAGAATGGCGCGTGGTTCGGCGAGGACGGCGGCATCCTCGGGATTTTCCAGGTCGAAGTAGGCCGACGGCCTCGTCGAGGCGATCTGTCGGGCCAGGGTCGTCTTGCCCACCTGGCGCGGACCCAGAAGGGCAACAGCGGCCTGATCACAAAGGAGTGTTTCCACCCTTGAACGGATGTGGCGGGCGATCATTGCCGCAAATCTGGCATGATGATGCCGGATTTGCAATATTGACTGGAGTTAACGCCCACGCCTCGAGTACCCTCCCCGAAGCGGACGCTCGCGAAGTCGCGAGTTCAAAGCGGCCCTGCAGCACGCACGAACGAGCCGTCTATTCCGTCCCCCTCGACCGAAACTGCGGCTCACACCCGCCCGGCCCGCTGCCAGCCATCCTCTGCTTTCGCACACCAAGGGCGCTCGCACACTCCCGACCCGTACGATCTCACCGCTCACGCCGCCGCTGCGGTGCGAAGCGTCCTGGAAGGAAGCGTTCGCGTCGATTGCCGAGCGCGGTGCTTCCTCGAACATTCCGTCGACGCGTCCCAGTGTGCAGATGACCTGCGATCGGAGCGCGACGGCGGACTGACCGCGGCGCGCCCAACTGCGCCGCTGGCGCGGCCGGCGGCGGCGCGCCGCGCGCCCGCGAGCTTGGCGCGGGTCAGACTCCTGGGCTCGCTCAGTTCTGCGCGCTGAAGCGCGTCGCGTCGTGCCGGCGTACATCGCCGGCGGCAAACGTCGTATCCCAACAAGCACCGAGGCCGTTGACGAGCTGGACTTGCACCGCGGGTGCCTGCTCGAAGAGTCTGCTCGCCGAGAAAGCCGGCACCACGAAAGGCAACAGCGCGCCGCTTCCCTTAGCAGAGGCGGTCGCCCGCAGCGGCAGCACTCTTGCCGTCGCCACGACACTGGTCACGCCATCGCTCAGCCCGCGGGCGTCCACGTACTTGACGCTCGGACTGAGCGGCCCGGCGATCTGCCATCCCGCGGGTTGCAAGCGCCCGCTGCGAAGTCCCGGCGGAACGTCGAGTTGCGTCCACAACAGCGGCCGGTTCTGCCCGCTGCGGTAGTCCCAGACACACAGCGTGTAGTCGAGCGTGTCGGCGACCGTGGGGTCGCCATCGGGATCGCCGAGTGCGGCGACCGGAACCGCCGGCGCATTGCGCGGCCCCCACTTCCACAGGAGCTTGTCGCGCAGCCCGCCGGCGAGGTCGCGCACGTCAAAGAACCCATCGGCCGCCAGGCAGGCCTGGCGCGGCTCGGCCTTGTTCTCGCAGGCGAAGCCCGCGCCGACGGGTATGCATACGTCGATCGTACACAGGCTCGCGTCGTCGCAAGGGTTCGCGTAGACGCAGCCGGCCGCCGCGTCGCAAGCATCGCTCGTGCAGACATCGCCGTCGTCGCAAACGGCATCCTGCGGCGTGACCACACAACCTCGCGCATCGGCGCCTGGATCCCCCGGCACGCAGGCTTCGGCCGTGCATCCCACCGCATCGGTGCACATCGTGTCGGCGGCCACGTGACGGCAACCACCGGGCACCGTGGCATCGCACTTGTCTATCGTGCACGCCAAACCGTCGTCGCAGGCCGCAGCGTTGTCGGCGGGATGCGCGCAGATTCCCGCCGAGCAGACATCACCCGTACAAGCCAGCCCATCGTCCGCGCAAGCGGCGCCGTCGCCGACCGCCTGGTGAGAGCATCCGTCGGGCTTGGCTGGATCGCAGGTGTCCAGCGTGCAATCGTTGGCGTCGTCGCAGGCGGCATCGTTGTCGGCCGGGTGCGTGCAGACCCCCGCCTCGCACACGTCGCTGGTGCACGCGATCACGTCGCCCGTGCATGCTGCGCCGTCGTCCGGCGGCGCGCCCGGCTCGCAGAACACCAGTGGCAAGACTTCGCCGAGGACGTAGTACTGCTCGCACACTTCGGCGCCGTTGCAGGCATCACCGTCGTCGCAGACGCCGCGCTCACGCACTATGCATTCGCCTTGCGCGGTGCAGATCTCGACGGTGCATTCGTCGGGGTTGTTCGGATCCGAGATGCAAAGCGAGAAACCGGGGCGCGCAGCGAGGCCGCATTGGCCTGTGGCCGGCTCGCAAGCGGGCTCCCAACAGTCGAAGGGGGCAAAGTCGGGACCGCAATCCCTGGTTGCTCCGTCGACGCAGGCGCCGGCACCATCGCAGGCCGCCGGCGTGCAGAGGTCGGCGTCGCCAGCGCAGACATCTCCCGCAGTCTCGAAGCTGCAATCGGCCGCGCAGCAGTCGCCGCCGACTTCGTTGCCGTCGTCGCACTGCTCGCCGTTGGCGGGCTCCAGCAGCCCGTTGCCGCAAGTGGCGAGGGACAACACGATGTCGTCGATCCCCGGGTAAGGTGTCTCGCCGGCTGCAACCGAGACCGACCTCACGATCATCCCGGTCGCCGCGATGGCGGAAACGAACGTGCACGAGCGCGCCTCCCAGTCGCCGCTTCCCGTGGTCGCATCGAAGCAGCACGCGGCAACCCGAGCCTCCGGCGCAGGAGGCGCTCCGTCCACCAGCGGGACATCGACCACATCGAGACAGAAGATGCCCGCAACGCCCGCACCCTGATGCACCTGCGCAGAGAAATCGTAGGTCGCTCCGGCAAGCAAAGGCGCCGCCAGTTGCTGCCCGAACGTCTCCCACATGAAATCCGGTGCCCCTCCTCCTCCACCGCCGGCCCAGCGTCGCCCATCGGGATCGGTGACACCGGGGAAGCGGCCGTACTCCGCCGGCGCCAGTCCGAAGCTGCCGTCCTCGCTCCACGTGTCCGCGCCGGGAACGACGCTATCGGTGTTCAGCCACGGCGGCGGGAACAACCCTTGACCCGTCAGGCCTTCCATTTCTGCCGGAAGCGATTCGAAGTCGCCGTTGGTGACGAGGTTCGGAGCCTGGGCGAACACCGCACCCGCCGCTGCGAGCAGCAGCACGCCGACCAGAACCGGCGACACGAGTACCGGACCTCGGCCGTGACGAGAGGAAACGCCGCTCTCACGGCGAGGAACCCACGCAAAGATGTTCATCGATCCCCCCTGCCCGCGGACGCAACGTCGCTGTCCGCACTGAATTCCCGTCCCCACGGGATGACCGTCGCTCGCGTCCCTCGACCACGCGCAACATGTCGTGGCGCGAAAGTTGGCACGGCCTCCGCTACCTGTCCAGGGGGTTGGCAGCACATGCGAAAAAATCGCCGAGTCGCGTCGCGGTGGCTGCGATAGCCGCACGCTAGCGTTCGGCAAGGAAACCGGCCCGGCGCACCGGCTACGCTGCACGGCGCTCGATAGCCGAACGCTTACCGACAGCGCATCGCGCGATCGATGCTGACCGCTACGTTCGTCGTGATCCGCCCGTCAGCCCCTGAATCACCTGGCAGAGTTCCTCCACCGTGTTGGGCTTGTAGATCACCTGCCTGACCCCGACCTCGGCGGCCTTGGCACGTAGCTCGTCGGTGACGTACCCGGACGCCAGCACCACAGGAAGATCGGGTCGCAGACGCGCCAACTCGCGAGCGACGTCCAGGCCCGATGCTCCGGGCATGTTGAGGTCCGACACCACCAGGTCGAACTGCGCCGGATCGGCGCGCACCGCTGCCAGCGCGTCAGCGGCTCGCGTGTGTCCACTGACCCGATAGCCGAGTCGCTCCAACAACCGCGTCGCCAAGAGGACCAGCGACTCTTCGTCGTCGAGGTAGAGCACGTGCTGACCGCCGGCGCTGACGCGCTCGATCGCGGCTTCTTCGGTCGCAGCCTTGTACTGGGGCGTCTCCGCCGCGGGAAGGTAGACAGTGAACGTCGTGCCCGCGCCCGGATGACTCGCCACGGTGATGGCGCCGCCGTGTGCGGCCACGCTGCCATGCACCACCGACAGGCCCAGACCCGTGCCCTCGCCGAGGGGCTTGGTCGTGAAGAACGGATCGAAGATACGTTCGAGGGTCGCGGCGTCCATTCCGACACCGTTGTCGATGACGCGCAGGCGCGCGAAGCGACCGGGTCGAAGGTTCCTGTCGGTTCGCGCGGCCTCGGCGTCGATCGTGACGCCGTCGAGGCGAATCTCGATGCGTCCGTTGCGGCCCCCCAGCGCGTGCCACGCGTTGGTGCACAGGTTCATCAGCACCTGGTGGATCTGCGTGGGATCGGCCAGAACGGCCGGCGTGTCGGCGGCGAACGTAGTAACCAACTCGACGCCGGCGGGCAAGGTCGCGCGCAGTAGGGCGACGGCCTCCTCCACCACGGGGCGCAACTCAATGACGCCTTGGGGTTGCTGTCGCTGGCGGCCGAACATGAGGATCCGCTGCACCAGGTCCTTGGCGCGCTGACCGGCTTTGCGAATCTCGTCGAGACTCTCGCTGGCCGGGTGGTCGGGACCGATGTCGAGTCTGGCAAGCTGCGCGTTGCCGATGATGGCGCCGAGGATGTTGTTGAAATCGTGCGCAATGCCGCCGGCCAGGGTGCCCAGAGCTTCCATCTTCTGCGCCAGGCGGAGGTGGTCCTCGAGCTGCAGCCGAGCCGTGATGTCGTCCTTGACGGCTATGAAATTGCTGATCTTGCCGTCCGCGCCACGCACCGGCGTGATCGTCTGGAGCTCGGTGTACAGCGCGCCGTCCTGTCGGCGGTTGATGGTTTCGCCGCGCCATACCTGTCCGGCCAGGATCGTGTCCCACATGCTCTTGTAAAAGGTGGCATCGTGTTTGCCCGACTTGATCAGTTCACGCGGGTTGTGACCGATCACTTCTTCGGTCGCATAGCCGGTGAGGCGGCAGAACGCCGCGTTGACCCAGCCGATCCGGCCTTCCGTGTCGGTGATCGCGATGGCGTTGGCCACAGCCGCCAGAGCCGTGGACTGCAACAAGAGTTGCTCCTCGATGCGCTTGCGCTCGATCGCGTACCGCAGCGCGCGCACCAGCAACGGCCCCTGCACGTCGGCTTTCAGCAGAAAATCCTGCGCGCCGGCGGCTAGCGCACGAATCGCCGTGCCCTCGTCGTCGAGGCCCGTCAGAACGACGATCGGCAAGCGTGGCGCCTGCGCATGTACCGCGGCGAGCGTGTCGAGTCCGTTGCTGTCGGGAAGCGACAGATCCAGGAGAACGACATCGAACGCACCTCGCGCAAGTCTGTCGAGCGCGCTCTCGAGATCCGGCAGCGACGCGAGATCGAAACCGTTCGACCGCGTGTCGCGCAGCAATTCCTTGATGAGCCGCGCGTCACCGGGATTGTCTTCGACCAACAGGATGTGCATGGTCACCTCGGTCATGCGGAACCGTCCGGCGGCAGCTTGACGATCTCCAGCCAGAAGTCCTCGATCGACTTCACCACCGAGATGAACTCTGCCAGCCCGACCGGCTTGGTGACGTAGGCGTTCGCGTGCAGATCATAGCTGTGGACGATGTCCCGCTCCGCCTGCGAGCTGCTCAGAATCACCACGGGAATGCGCCGCAGCGAGGCGTCGGCCTTGATCTCCGCCAGCACTTCCAGGCCACTCTTCCGTGGCAGTTTCAGATCCAGCAGAATCAGATCGGGATGCGGAGCGCCGGCGTGAACCCCGCGCCGGTACAGCAAGTCGAGGGCCGCCTCGCCGTTCTCGGCCACGTGGAGGCGGTTGCGGACCTTGCTCTCGCGTAGCGCCTCCCGGGTCAGGCGTACGTCGCCGGGATTGTCTTCGACCATCAAGACCTCGATCGCGTGCGAACCGTCCATGTCACTGCCCTCCTGCGTCCGGGATCGTGAAGAAGAAACTCGACCCCTCGCCCGGCTCGGATTCCACCCACATGCGTCCACCGTGGCGCGCGACGATGCGCTTGCACACGGCCAAACCGATGCCGGTGCCGGGATACGCGTCGCGGGCGTGGAGACGCTGAAAGATGACGAAGATCAGTTCATGGTGCTCCGGGTCGATTCCGATGCCGTTGTCGCCGACGCCGAACCGCCATCCCCCATCCTCGCGCTGCGCCGAGACGTGCACGCGGGGAGGTTCCACACCACGGAACTTGATGGCGTTCACGATCAGGTTCTGGAACACCTGCCGCATCTGCACGGCGTCGGCCGTAACGGTCGGCAAGGGGTCGTGCGATACGACCGCGCCTGTGCTGGCGATGGTTTCCCGCAGATCGCAGAGCACGTCTTCGAGCACCTGCTCGACATCGACGCGCACGCTCGCCAGACCTGTCGTACCGGCACGCGAATAATTCAGCAGATCGTTGATCAACCTCTGCATGCGGGTGGCACCGTCGACCGCGTAGCCGATGAACTCGTCGGCGTCTGCGTCGAGCCGCCCCCTGTATCGGCGCGCGAGAAGCTCCACGTAGCTGGCGACCATGCGCAGCGGCTCCTGCAGATCGTGGGAAGCCACGTAAGCGAACTGTTGCAGTTCGTCGTTCGAGCGCGCCAGGTCGGCCGCCGCACGGCTCAAGGCACGCTCCACTCGTTTGCGCTCGGTAACGTCGCGAGCCGCCGCGAAAATGCCTTCGACCTCACCGGTCTCGCTTCGATAGATGCTGGCGTTATACAGGACGTCAATGGCGCTGCCGTCGACGTGCTGAAGAGTGAGGGGATAATCGTGCACGGAACCTTTCGAGAACGCGGTCCGATAGCCGGTGCGTGCCCGCTCGGGCTCGGAGAAGTAGTCGCAGAAATCGGTACCGATCAGCCCTCCGCGAGCGATGCCAGTAGCCTGCTCGGTAGCAGAGTTCACGTCGGTGATGCGGCCCTCGGAGCTGATTGTCACGAGCGGATCGAGACTGGCTTCGATCAGACTGCGGGTGTACCGCGACACCTCACGCGCCGCGACCACTTGCAGCGCGAGCAGTCGGGTACGCTGTCGCTGCCAGTCGCCGATCAACACGATTGCCAGCGCCAGTATGAGCAGGCCTGCCACCCCGCCCTCGAGTCTGGCGAACCGGCGAACGTCGGCCATGGCCTCGTCGCGATCGATCTTGTGTACCAGCCCCCAACCCGTCTCGGGCAGCAATCTCGAGGACGCCAGGACCACGATGCCCCGGTAGTCGGGAGCTTCTCTCACGCCGGTTTCGCCCGTGAGCGCCCGACGAGACGGAAGCGGCGTCGCCTCGAGGGGCATCCGGAGCTGAGCACTATGTGCGGGGCGGTGACGCAGCGGGTTGATGTAAACGATATCGCCGCCGTCGCGGCGCACCAGCAGGGCCTCGCCGGTGTCGGTGGGAACGCTCTCTCCGCTCAGCAGCGGGAACAAGGTGTCGGCCAGCGAGGTGAGGATCATCACGGAGCCAACCGCAGACCCAGGACTCGCGGCGACGATCGCCGGGTCGTCGGCGGCAACCCGAACCGGCGCGGTGAAACTCGCAAGTCCTAGCTCCGGTATCGAGCCGTAGACGTCGACGCGAACCTCTCCTTGGCGCGCCGCGGCCTGTGCCATCGATACCGCCGCCGCCTCGAGTACCGGCGCGCCGGGCGATTGCGCGACGACCTGTCCCTCGGGATTCAAGACATAGATCCCCCGATCTCGGTGGGTCGCCATCGCCAGCGCCAGATAGGCCGCGAAGCGCCCCCTCAGCCATGCGCGAAACTCGGTCGGCTCGTCGATCGCGCCCGACAGCGCGGCACTTACCGTAGGCGCCGCGGCGAGCACCTGTGCGTCGGCCCGGCGTGCGTTCAGCCAATCGGAAACCCGCGCTGCCATCACGTCGGTGGCGGCTTTCTGCCGCACCTGCCAGTACGCCAGCGCGTTGCTGCGTTCGCGCTCGATCAGCCACGCCGCGAGCGCGACGACGACGACGGCAACCACCGCGAACGCCGCGATGTAACCGCTCGCGCTCGGTTGGGGAGATTTCGCCGCTGAACTCTGGAGCGCGTCAGAGGGAACACTCTGGACGAGCCTGTCCGACGAGCGCGTGGTCGACTGATCCGCGGACATCGAAACCTGTGGCTCTCGAAGGGTGGAAATCGCGCCTCCCTCCCGCCTTTGCGCCGTCCGCCCGCCAAGAAGCCGCAGCGGCGATTCAGTCAACAGATGTCTCGGAAATGCTGCGCCATGGCCGGTACCACCATGCAGACGAGGCCAGCAACCGCCCCTATCTAGTCAGCTCACGGTGGTAGTTCAACAAACTCGCACGAGGGACGACTACGCTCTGATCCGGCGCCGCCGGGGGGTATCAACGGGCCTTCGGGCGATGAAGATCGAGCGGACGAGCCTCGAATCGAAGTAGTGCGGGCGTGGCCGGGTGCGTCTGCTCGCGCGACGACACACCGGTGGGTGTGCGATGGTCCTCGAATCTTATCGGACTTGATACGTCCCTCTACGATCCGGATGGCTACAAGTTTGAAAACCCCCGACACAGTCGAATGATCCGGCGCCCCGGGTGCCAAACCGGGGCACCGCAAGTGAGGTATTGCGATGAAAGCGCTACAAAGAACTCCGATGACCACAGCCTTCGCAGTGATGGTTCTGCTCGGCCTCGGCGGCTGCGCCGATATGTCCAGGCGCGATCGGAACACGGCCGTCGGCGCCGGCATCGGCGCCGTCGGTGGCGCGGTGCTCACCAACGGCAATGCGATCGGAACGATCGGCGGCGCCGCAGTCGGCGCCGTGATCGGAAACCAAGTCGATACCGGCGAACGGCGGCGCCGGTGACCGAAGCATCCAGACCGCGCATCACGTCGACACGTGGATGAAACCGATGGCACGTCTCCTCCTCGCCATGATTCTGTGTATCGCCCCGGGCGCCGCCGCGGTCGCCTGCGCCCACGATACGCAGGATACGCACGATACGCAGGATGCGCAGGTACGCGAGGCACCACGCGATGACCGTTTCCTCGAAGGCTACGTCACTGCGGTGTTGTCGCGCGACTTTCCCCTCGAAAGGGTGTCGGTTATCGAAGTCCGCAGCGGAGTCGTCAGGCTCGGTGCACCGGGCCTGCACGCCACGCAGCGCGACCGTGTCGAGGCGGTAATCGGGAGCATCGAGGGTGTATCGCGCGTCGAAGTGGTGGACGGCGAGCAGGTTGCCGCGCCGCTACCGGCGGCATCGGTACCCAGGAAAGAAAAAGGTCCGTTCCTGTTGCCGAAAGGCCTTCTCTTCAAGCCGCTGCGTGCCGATCCGCGCTGGCCACGCTTTTCGGTGGCATACCGGTACTTCCTCGACGACGAGGATCTCGAACACGTCGGTGCCGCCAACTTCGGAGAGTCGATCGCGCTGGTACGCGGCCCCGCCTTCTGGGACGGACACTGGGAGGCTGGCATCCAGGGCGGGGTGTTCTCGATCTTCGATCTTGCAGCGGAATCGCACGACCTGATCAACGCGGACTACTGGATCGGGTTTCCGCTGACGTACCGGCACGGCGGGTTCGCCACCATGGGACGTGTCTTCCACCAGAGTTCCCATCTCGGCGACGAGTTCGTGCTGCGCGGTACTACCGATAGGGTAAACCTGAGCTACGAGGGGATCGACCTCAAGCTCTCGCAGGATATCTCGGAGACGCTTCGCCTCTACGCTGGCGCCGGTTATCTGTTCCACCGCGAACCCTCCGATCTCGAGCCCTGGTCGGCACAGGCAGGTCTCGAACTCACCAGTCCGTGGACGATCTTCTCCGACACGCTGCGACCGCTGACGGCACTGGACATCCAGGCGCACCAGGAGAACGGCTGGAACGGCGATGTCTCGCTCAAAGCGGGCGTTCAGTGGGAGAGTCTGAGCGTGGTCGAGCGCAAGCTGGCGGCGATGCTGGAGTATTACACCGGGCGCAATCCGAACGGCCAGTTCTACGATCACGATATCGAGTACCTCGGACTCGAGCTTTCGCTGTCGCTCTGAGGCGAGCGCAGGCGCGAGCCCCGACCTTCCCCCACACGCGCCAAGAGCCTGACTGGAGAGACGCCTGGATGCGGCCGCTCGCACCGCAACGGCGCGACCCGACTCACCCGCAAGAGCGATTGCGCGTGTTGCATCACCGAGCGCGAGAGGGGCCTTGCTGTTCGTCTCCCCGGGCGTAGCATTCAACTCATCCGTCGCGTGATCGCTTTGTCACACGATCGGGTCGCCGCGCTGGATGCGGTGTCCACGGCTCTCTTTTCAGACCACGCGCCCTCGATGGGAACGAGGGCACGAGCCCGGCCGGCACTCGTGCTGACGGTCGCGCCTCCTTTGGGTATGGAGGTCACAAGAAGAGAACAGGCAGGAGGTCAGGCACGAGCCAACGGAGGAACCCATGAAGAAATTCGTAGTCGCAATCGCCGCCGGCGCTCTCGGCGGCATGCTATGCAGCCCGGCCGTCCACGCACAGGGCGCCGCGCTGGATCATCTGATCTGTTACAGGATGCAGGACAAGCTGCTACCGAAGGCCACGGTAGACATGCTTGCGAATCTGCAGCCGGAATTCACGCAGAAGGGCTGCGTGATCGGCAAACCGATACAGTTCTGCGTGCCCGCGGCCAAGACCAACGTGCAGCCGCCACCGGTGAACCCGAACATCGTCGGGCAGTCGCTCGATGACGATTACATCTGCTACCAGGCGAAGTGTCCGAACCCGACTCCGCCGCCGTCGAAGCTGATTGTCGACCAGTTCGGCAAACGACAGCAGCGGGCCTACAAGCCGTCGGTCATCTGTGTCCCGGCCAAGAAGACGGTGCTGGGATGCGGATTCCTCGGTACCAGCAAGGTCTGCGGCGGAACGTGCCCGGATCCGACGGCGACCTGCGGTATCGACACCGCTGGCCAGTGCAACTGCACGCCGAAGAACACCTGCGACGGCAGGCCCGACAAGGCCGGTGCGTGTGGTGGCACTTGTCCCGATCCGGACCTGCGATGTCTGCCAGACGTCACCAGTGCAACCAGCAACGCTCCGGTGTGTCGCTGCAAGAAGCCTGTGCCTCCGGTGTGCGGCATCACGGCCGACGGCGTATGCGGCGGCACTTGCCCGAACCTCGCCGACAAGTGCGCGATGGATGCGGTCGGTCAGTGTACATGCCAGTCGCTGCCCGCACCGTGCGCAATGAACACCGCCGACCGCACCTGCGGCGGTGCGTGTCCGCACGCGGATCAGACGTGCCTGCCGGATACAGCGACCAACGCGTGCAGTTGTCAGCCGCCGGCCGCTTGCGGGCAGGACCCGACGACGGGAACCTGCGCCGGAGACTGTCCGACAACCGGCGACCTGTGTCTGTTCCGATCCGATGGAACTTGCGCATGTCAGCCTCAGCCGTGCGCGAGCGACGCAGCGGGAATCTGTGGCGGTGCCTGTCAGCTGCCCGGCCAGCAGTGTCAGACCGACGCCACTGGCGCGTGCAACTGCGTGCCTGCGCCGTGCGGCGGCGACGTGAGCGCGTGCAGCGGCGCGTGTCCGACCGGCAAGACCTGCGGAGTCGTCGTCGGTACACCGTTGGACTACTGCGGCTGCCAGTAGCGCTGGCGACTCGCGAATGACCGGAGGCGGGGGCTCTTCGCTCGAAGGGCCCTCGCCTCCGCCGCCTCTAGTCGGCGCGGCCGGCCAGGCAGCGAAGAGTCTCGCGCTCCGCTGATCCGCCGCGATGCCGAGAGTCCGTTTCTCCGTTACCCTGGCGTGTGGCATATCGCTTCTTGCGGCTGGAACGACACCGATAGACGGTTCGAGCCGGAACGAGAAGGAACGACACCATGGCCATCGACTTCAGCTTCCCTCCCGAGATCGACGCGCTGCGCCTGAAGATGCGCGACTTCGTCACCGAGGTCGTGCGCCCTGCCGAGGCGCTCGTCGCCGAACGTGAGGGCGACCGGCGCTTCCTGGTGAAGTCGATCATCGAGATGCGCGTGGCTGCCCACGACTGGGGCCTGTGGTTGCCGCACATGCCCGCGGAATACGGCGGCATGGGGCTCGGACACGTGGCGATGGCGGCAGTGTCGGCCGAAGCCGCCAAGTCGGCGTTCGGACCTTACGCTGTAAACGCCCAGGCTCCCGACGAGGGCAATATGCACACGTTGCTGCACTGGGCCACCGACGTACAGAAGGAGAAGTACCTGCGCCCGCTGTGCAACGGCGTCGCGCGCTCGTGCTTCGCGATGACCGAACCCGAAGTTGCCGGCTCCGACCCGACACTGATACAGACCCGCGCGGTACTGGACGGCGACTCCTGGGTCGTCAACGGCCACAAGTGGTTCATCTCGGGAGCCAGTGGCGCCAAGTTCGCGATCCTGATCGCACGTACCGAAGAGGACCCGGAAATCCCGCAAGCGGCCAATTCAGCGTTCCTGGTCGATCTGCCCTCTACCGGATGGAACGTCGTACGCGACGTGCTGACGATGGCCGGCCACCACAACCACGCCGAGATCCGCATCGAGAACCTGCGCATCCCTCGCGAGAACATCATCGGCAGCCGCGGTCAGGGGCACCTGCTCGGCCAGGCGCGTCTGGGGCCGGCGCGGCTCGCGCACTGCATGCGGTGGATCGGTCAGGCCGAGGTGGCGCTCGACATGATGGTCGATCGCGCACTCAAACGCTTCGCGCACGGCTCCTTGCTGTCGGAAAAGCAGGGCATCCAGTGGTTGATCGCCGACTCGACGATGGAACTGTACCAGTGCAAGCTGATGGTGCTGCACGCTGCCTACAAGATCGACCGTGGCGAAGACTTCCGCAGCGAGGTGTCGATGACCAAACACTTCGTCGCCAACTCGCTCGGACGCATCGTCGATCGCGCCATCCAGGTGCACGGCGCGCTCGGTTACTCGCTCGACACTCCGCTGGCGCGGATGTCGCAGCAGGCACGCTGGGCGCGCTTCGCCGATGGCGCCGACGAAGTTCACCAATGGCGCATCGCCCAGCGCACCATCGACGCCTACAAGCGCGACAGCTCGACCCGCGCGGCGACCGGGGACTTGCCGCTGTAGGTGGTGAGCGGCGCACCGAAGTGCGCCGCCGCAAACGTCAGAGTGTCGCTCGCCGTGCCGAGCATGCACAGCGCCCGCCGCCCACGCTCGGCCGCATATCGGTACGGTCAGTCACGATCGACGCGACACTGGAAGCAATTGTACTTCGATCTGATATGCACGTACGCGATCGTAGGGTCGCCGAGGATAGTCCGACATGCCGCGGTGAGTTCCGTTCCAGGAACCACGTCGCCGGTGTCGTAGCGAATCCAGTGGTCCTCTGCGTAGCCTCTCACGATCGCGGGATCGAGATAGTCGAACCAGGCCGGCAACGACTCGCTCTCGTAGCGCTCGCACGGATCCTCGTGAAGGAATATCGGTCCGGTTTCTGCGTACGGCTGGACTGCATCGAATGGTCGATACGCCAGGACCAACTTCCTGTCCCCCTCCGCGATCAGGCCCAGGCAGTGGCGACATGGATTCGCCAATCCCTCGGCGACGCGGAGCACGGCAGGTTGGCCGTTCGCATCGGGCCCGCCGCGCCGGATCTGATCGGCTTCGTCGGTCGCAATACCTCGAACTCTCAGCTTCATTCTGTTTCTCCTCTTCGCAGCGATCGATTCGCGATCGACGTTCGCGGGATTCAAGCACAGTGAGCAGCTGGAGTCTGGCCGTATGCGGACGTCGTATTCCTCGGCGCAGAGGCAACCTGGTTCACGAGCAGGCACGAAGCCGAAGTCGTCGACGACCGGGCGCAGGCGGTTCTGCGCGGTTGCTATCGGTTCAGAATCGATCGCCTGCTTCGGACTTTACGGGAATTCACCGGGCAACGGCACGCCGCTGGCGGACGTGATCATCCGCCGCGCTCGCGCCATGGCCGGGGCTCGTGCATCTCTTCACGGGACCACGCGGAAGCTGCTCCACTCTATGCCGAGCTTGCGCATCCGCGCGCGCAGCGTGTGCGGGTTTACGCCGAGCGCCGCGGCGGCGCCGGCGACTCCCTCGATGCGCCCGCGGCAGCGACGCAGCGCGCACTCAATGTGCGCGCGCATCGCGGCGTCGAGAGTGGGCAGCTCAGCGGCTTGCGCGACCGGTGCCTGGCGTTCCTCGGAGCGGTCCGGACCCGAGACATGCAGGTCGGCGACGCCAAGCGCCTTGGCCAGTTCCAGCGACTCGCCGTCGCCGAGAATCGCGGCGCGGTCGATCACCGAAGCGAGTTCTCGCACGTTACCGGGCCAGCCGTAGCTGCACAGGAGTTCCAGATCATCGGCCGCGAGGTGGACGCGGCGCAGGCCGAAGCGACGGGCGGCTTTGTCGGCGAAATGCTCGGCGAGTTCGCGGATGTCCGCACGCCGCTCGCGAAGCGGTGGCAGCACGATCGGGAACCCTGCGATGCGGTACCATAGATCTTCGCGAAAACGGCCGTTCTGCACCATCGCAGGGAGATCGCGGTGGGTGGCCGCAATGATTCGCACGTCGACACTTACCGGCTTCTCACCGCCGACGCGTTCGAAGCTGCCTTCCTGAACCACGCGAAGCAGCCGAACCTGCGCAGGCAGCGGCAGCTCGCCGACTTCGTCGAGCAGCAAGGTTCCCTCGTCGGCGCGTTCGAACCAGCCGCGACGCGACGCAGTCGCGCCGGTGAAGGCGCCGCGCTCATGCCCGAACAATTCCGAATCGATCAGCTCGGGCGCGATGGCTCCGCAGTTGACGCGGATGAAGGGGCCGCGCGCGCGCGCCGATGAATCGTGGATAGCACGTGCGATCAGTTCCTTGCCGGTACCGGTCTCGCCAAGCAGCAGCACCGGCACGTCCGAGCGCGCCACCAGCGCGACGCGCTGCACGACCGGCGCGAGACCGGCGTCGGCGCCCACCACGACGTTCTGCAGGTCGGTGCGCCCGAGCCGTACCAGCGCCGAGCGCTTGTCGGCTTCGGCCGCCTCGCGCAGCGACGCGAGTTCGCGCAAGCGCCGGTCGTTCTCGAGCGCCGCCGAGAACGGCTCCAGCACGGCACCGAGCATCCGCTCGTGCTGCTCGTCGAAAGCGGCGCCGGCGCGGGCTTGGAGCAGCAGCGCACCGCAGGGCCCGTGCTCGCCGCGCAGTGCACCGACCAGCCAGCTTCCGGTGGCCTCGGGCGGCAAGAGCAGACCGGCCACGCCACCGGCCGGCGACGGCGGCACGCGCAGGATCTCGCCGGCGCTCGACCAGCGCTGCAGCCGTGGCGTCTCGGTTGAACCAAGCGGCCGGTCGACGGCGCAGGCTTTGCCGGCCGCGTGCCCGAGCGCGCGCGCCGGCGTCAGCACGCGCCCGCGTTGCCAGTCGAAGGCCAGCACCGTCGCGCCGGCGATCGGCATCCGCGCGGCAAGCAGTTTGGCGATGGTTGCCGTCGACTCGTCGATCTCGATGTGGCGGCAGGCCTCGCGCCAGACATCCAGCAGCAGGATTCGAAACTCTTCCACGGTGGCTTCCCTCCGAAGTGTATCGCCAGGAAATACGACGGGAAACTACCGTATTTACTGGCTAGAGCCAGTAAATGACACGGGCCTTGCCCGTACCATCTGGGAGCCCGCAGATTTTCCAAGCGTTATCGGCGTGTTGAGGCTTGGCGCCGGGTGGTACGCGGGTTGCTTTGCAGGTATCGCCGAAACCCGCAGCCGCCCCGTGGCTGCGCGGCCGGGCGCTCAGGAAGCCGGCATGAGCAATTCGCCAACACCCAGGCCACCGGTTGCCGAAGACCAGCCGGCGCGGCGCCAGCGCGCCGCCGTGCCCGACTGGTTGGACCTGGTGGCCCGCCATGTGGCCGGCACCGACTACGGAGTCGTACAGATCACCGTCCACGGCTCCCGCGTGGTTCAGGTCGATTGGACGCAGCGGGCGCGCTTCGCCTCGGGCGCGAGCGCGCGCCGCGAAGAGTGAGCGGGCAACAGCGATGGGCGCGGCCACCAGCAGAATTGTGAAGCCTTCGGTGCTGCCCGGGTTCGGGCCGGCGCTCGGCTACACGGTGTTCTATCTGAGCGCCGTCGTCCTGCTGCCGCTGGCCGCGATGTTCGTCAAAGCGGCCGGGCTCGGCTGGAGTTCCTTCTGGGAAACCATCGCCAGCCCGCGAGTGGTTGCCGCGTATCAACTGACGTTCGGAGCCTCGGCGATCGCCGCGATCCTCAACGTCACGTTCGGGTTCGTGCTGGCGTGGACGCTGGTCCGCTATTCGTTCCCCGGCAAGAAGCTGGTCGACGCGGCGATCGACCTGCCCTTCGCGCTTCCCACCGCGGTCTCGGGCATCGCACTGACGGCGGTCTACGCACGCAACGGCTGGGTCGGCCAGTTCCTGGAACCGGCGGGCTTCCACGTTGCGTACGCCCCGCCTGGCATCGTACTGGCGCTGACGTTCATCGGGCTTCCGTTCGTGGTGCGCACGCTGCAGCCGGCACTTGAGGACCTCGACTTCGAAGTCGAGGAAGCGGCGGCGAGTCTCGGCGCAACTCGCCGGCAGACGCTCGTGCGAGTGATCGTGCCCGCGGTGCTGCCGGCGTTGCTCACCGGCTTCGCGCTCTCGTTCGCGCGCGCGATCGGCGAATACGGCTCGGTGGTCTTCATCTCGGGCAACATTCCGATGAAGACCGAGATCGTCCCGCTGCTGATCGTCACCAAGCTCGAGAACTACGACTACGCCGGCGCGACCGCGCTCGGTGCGAGTGCACTGGTGATCTCGTTCGCGATCCTGTTTCTGATCAACGTGACCCAATGGCTGGCGGCGCGCCGCCATCGCAGGACATGACGATGGCCGCTACCGTACAATCGCGCCCGCGCAAGGTATCGATCCGAGTCGACCGTCCCGCGGCCCGGGAGCGACGCGCCGTGCGACGCTTGCTGATCGGGGTTTCACTTGCCTTCCTGGCAACCTTCCTCTTTCTCCCGCTCGCCGCCATCTTCGCCGAGGCGCTGAGGGGTGGCACCAAGGCGTGGATCGTCGGACTGGCGGATCCCGCGGCGTGGTCGGCGGTCAAGCTCACACTCCTGGTCGCCTCGATCGCGGTACCGCTCAACCTCGTGTTCGGGCTGGCAGCGTCGTGGGCGATCGGGAAGTTCGACTTCATCGGCCGCAACCTGCTGCTGACCCTGATCGACCTGCCGTTCGCCGTCTCGCCGGTGATCAGCGGCCTCGTCTACGTGCTTCTCTATGGCGCGCACGGATGGTTCGGACCCTGGCTGCAGAGCGAAAACATCCAGATCATCTTCGCGGTGCCCGGCATCGTGCTGGCGACCATCTTCGTCACCTTCCCGTTCGTCGCGCGCGAGGTGATTCCGCTGATGCAGGAACAGGGCACCGAGGAAGAGGAGGCCGCGATCACGCTCGGTGCGAGCGGCTGGCAGACCTTCCGGCGCGTGACGCTGCCGAACGTGAAATGGGCGCTGCTGTACGGAGTCATTCTCTGCAACGCGCGTGCGATCGGCGAGTTCGGTGCGGTCTCGGTGGTCAGCGGGCACATCCGCGGAAGGACCAACACGATGCCGCTGCACATCGAGATTCTCTACAACGAGTACAACTTCGCCGCGGCCTTCGCAGTGTCGTCGGTACTGGCCCTGCTCGCGCTGGTGACGCTGGCGGCCAAGGCGGCCGTCGAGCGCTACAGCCTGCGAGCCCCGGAGTCGGCCCCGGCCGACCCGATCCTGATCGCTTCGAATCTGTCCGAGGAGCCCGCACTATGAGTATCGAGGTGACCGGCATATCCAAGAGCTTCGGGTCCTTCCGCGCTCTGGACAACGTGACCCTGACAGTCCCCTCCGGCGAGCTGGTGGCGCTGCTCGGACCCAGCGGATCGGGCAAGACGACACTGCTGCGGATCATCGCAGGCCTGGACCGGGCCGATCCCGGCAGCGGCGCGATACTCTTCCACGACGAAAACGTGGCCAAGCGCGACGTTCGCACGCGTCACGTCGGCTTCGTCTTCCAGCACTACGCGCTGTTTCGCCACATGACGGTGTTCCAGAACGTCGCCTTCGGACTCGAAGTGGCGCCGCGCAAGACCCGCAAGTCGGTCGCCGACATTCGCGACCGCGTTCGCGAACTGCTGAGCCTGGTACAGCTCGAGGGCTATGCCGACCGCTACCCGAACCAGCTCTCGGGCGGCCAGCGCCAGCGAATCGCTCTGGCTCGCGCGCTCGCGGTCGAACCGAAGGTACTGCTGCTCGACGAGCCGTTCGGCGCGCTCGACGCCAAGGTCCGCAAGGAGCTGCGCGCCTGGCTTCGCCGACTGCACGACGAAATCCACGTCACCAGCGTCTTCGTCACCCACGACCAGGACGAGGCCCTGGAGGTCTCGGACCAGGTGGTAGTCATGAACGAAGGGCGCATCGAGCAGGTCGGAACGCCCGAGAGCATATTCCATCATCCGGCCACCGAGTTCGTGATGCGTTTCCTCGGCGACGTGAACCAGTTCCACGGGCGTGTCGAATCCGGACGCGTCCATCTCGGCGACGTTGCGCTGCCCGGCCTCAGCGTACCCGAAGGCGCGGTCGACACGGCGCGCATTTTCGTGCGCCCGCACGACATCGAACTGGACACGCGGCGCAACGGACAGCCGGTGGTCGAGGCCACCGTTCGCCGCGTGTATTCGGCCGGCCCGGTCTCGCGCGTGGAACTGGTGATGCCGACCGGCCAGGAGATGGCCGTGACCGTGCCTCACGAGCGCGTCGAAGCGCTGCATCTCGATACCGGCAGCGCCGTGTTCGTCAAGCTCCGGCGCGCCAGGGTGTTCGCCTGAAGGAGACCGAGCGCCTTCGCATAGAGATCGAAACCGCGGAGGAGTCGAACTCCCACCGCCCGCACGGCGACCAGACTTCTGGAGCCTTAGTCAACGTTTCCACGTGCCAGCCGGACCGCCGAGGGCACGCACAACGAACGAACACAGTTCGAGGAGTTCGAGTCATGATTCATCTGCGATGGCCGGTGCTGGGCCTTGCCCTGACCGGCATCATTCAAATATCCGCCGCTGCTGCGGCCGAGACACCTGTGGTCACCGCAGGCAGCAAGGGCTTTGTGCTGACCTCGCCCGACAAGGCCTTCGAGCTCAAGCTGCGCGGCTACCTGCAGGCCGATGGACGCTTCGTAGCCGACGACGACAACAAGACGTTCAACAACACCTTCCTGCTGCGACGTGTGCGACCACTCTTCGAAGGGACGTTGTACAGCATCTACGGATTTCGCGTGATGCCCGACTTTGGCGGCGGCTCGACCGTGCTGCAGGACGCCTACATCGAGGCGAACTTCCTACCGGAGCTGAAGTTCCGGGCCGGCAAGTTCAAAGGACCGGTCGGCCTGGAGAGATTGCAGTCGGGAACCGACATCCGTTTCGTGGAACGCGGCCTGCCCACCAACCTGGTGCCGAACCGCGATGTCGGCGTGCAGGTATCCGGCGATCTGTTCGACAACACGCTCAGCTACGCGATCGGGGGCTTCAACGGCGCCCCCGACGGCGGCAACAGCGACGTTGACGTGAGCGACGACAAGGAGTTCGAGGGACGCGTGTTCGCCACTCCGCTGCGCAACCACTTCGGCCCCTTCCAGAACCTCGGCTTCGGTTTCGGCGCCACCTACGGCGATACCAAGACCAGCTCGGATCTGGGCAAGTTCAAGACCCAGGCCCAGCAGACCTTCTTCAGCTACCGCAGTTCGTCGACACCGACTCCCGTCAACACTGCCGTCGCTCACGGTCTGCGTTACCGTCTGGCCCCGCAAGCGAACTGGTACTACAAACAGTTCGGCCTGCTCGGCGAGTACGTGCGGTCGTCGCAGGAAGTCAGGATCGATACCACACAGAGGACTTTGGACCATGACGCGTGGCAGATCCTCGGCTCGTGGATCGTGACCGGAGAGGAGAACTCCTACAAGGGCGTGACGCCCAGTGCGCCCTTCGATATCTCGCAAGGAACGTGGGGCGCCTGGGAACTCGTCGGCCGTTACGGCGAGCTCGACGTCGACGACTCGGCGTTTCCGGTCTTCGCCGACCCCGAAAAGTCGGCGACCGCGGCCCAGTCATGGGGAGTCGGCGTCAACTGGTACCTCAACAAGAACGTGCGACTCGAAGCCGACTACGAGCAGACGACCTTCGACGGCGGCGGCAAGAGCGGCGCCGATCGCGACGACGAGCAGGCCTTCTTCACCCGCCTGCAACTCGCCTGGTAAACGCCGGCCCTTCCCAACAACACAGAAGCCTCAGGAGACCCATCATGTTTACGCGTAAGAAAAGAACCTTCACCCCATGGAAAGCGGCGGCAACCGCTGCCATTACCACGATCGTGCTGACGGGCTGGCTGGCGGCTCCGCCTGCTGCGGTGTCGGAAACGACGCTGCTCAACGTGTCCTACGATCCGACCCGCGAACTGTACCAGGATTACAACGCGGCGTTCGCAAAGTACTGGAAACAGAAATCCGGCGAGGACGTCACCATCCAGCAGTCGCACGGAGGCTCGGGAAAGCAGGCCCGATCGGTGATCGACGGACTCGAAGCGGACGTCGTCACCCTCGCGCTCGCCTATGACGTCGACGTGCTCTACCAGAAGGGCAACCTGATCCCGATAGGCTGGCAATCGGAGCTGCCCGACAACAGTTCGCCGTACACGTCCACGATCGTGTTCCTGGTGCGCGCCGGCAACCCCAAGGGAATCAAGGACTGGGGCGACCTGGTGAAGCCGGACGTGTCGGTCATCACGCCGAACCCGAAGACCTCAGGCGGCGCACGCTGGAACTACCTGGCAGCGTGGGCGTGGGCGCGGCGCCAGTACGGCAACGACGACGGCGCCAGGGACTTCATCGCCAGGCTGTACAAGAACGCTCCGGTCCTGGACTCGGGCGCGCGCGGATCGCTGACGACGTTCGCCGAGCGCGGCATCGGAGACGTGTTCCTGTCGTGGGAGAACGAGGCTTTCCTGGCAACCAAGCAACTCGGCGAGGGCAAGTTCGAGATCGTCGTGCCGTCGATCAGCATTCTCGCCGAGCCACCGGTAGCGGTGGTCGGCAAGGTTGCCCAGCGCCACGGAACCGTCGCGGTTGCCAAAGCCTACCTCGAGTACCTCTATTCGCCCGAAGGACAGGAGATCGCGGCAAGGCACTACTACCGCCCGCGCGACCCTGAAGTTGCCGCGAAGTACGCCGCTCAGTTCACCAAAGTGGACCTGGTCACGATCGACGCCGAGTTCGGCGGCTGGGCCAAAGCCCACGCGCAGCACTTCGCCGACGGCGGAACCTTCGACCAGCTCTACCTCCCCACCCGCTAAGAAGGGGTCAAGTCGCGCCTTTCGATTTGTCCGCTCCACCGGTCGTCCAAAGGGCGTCAAGTCGCGGCTTGCGACATGTCTTGTCGACCGGTCAGAACCGAGACGACGGGTACAGCGGGGCGTGGCCCCTGTCCTATGCCGCGGCGTGCGACCGCAGTCCTGCCTGGTCGCACGTCGCGGCTCGCGCGATTTCGACGCACGCGCCGAGCGTGTAACCTCGGCCAGCGCGGCGGCGCGAAGTCGTCGCCGAAACCCGGAGGAACCGATGAAGACCGTCACCAGGATCAACCCACCCGGCACCGAGATCATCTACAAGAATTTCAAGTTCTCGCAGGCCGCCGTCTGCGACGGCGTCGTCGAAGTCGCGGGCCAGGTCGGCCTGGCCGCCGACTTCAGCGTCCCCGACGACATCCGCACTCAAGCCCGCAACGCGTTCACGAACTTGAAGAACATCCTGGAAGCGGCGGGCTCAGATCTCGGACACGTAATGCATTTGACCCAGTACTTCACCAGCATCGCAGACGTTCGCGCGGTCGACGAAGTGTTCGCCGAGTTCTTTCCCGACAACTACCCGGCGCGCACCGTCGTGCAGGTGGTCGCTCTGGTGATGCCGCAGCTCAAGCTCGAAGTGCAGGCGCGCGCGGTCGTGAAAGAGTGACTGCCGGAAACCGCCTTGTCAGGCCACGATCCGGTTGGTACGTTGCGGGCTTCTGCAACCATCCAAGGCGCCGGAGGTGCTCATGCACACCATTCGTTTGTCTCGCCGCGCAGGCATTCCGTTGCCGCTCCTGGCGCTGCTGTGCGTCGGCGGATGCAACTCTGGCGGAGGCGACTCAGAGCGCGTGACAATCGGCTACGCCGGGGACGCATCGGCTTACGGCGTGCTGATTCGCAGCGGCGACTCGCAGGCCCTGACCAAGGCCGCCGCGGCCGATCCGCCCTGTTCGATGGCAGCCGCTGCCGTCGCCGCGAACTGCAACGGCAGCGTCGAAACCTCCGCCGGCGGCCTGCGCCTCGCACTGCGCGGCTGCTTCCTGCAACCCGGCGATGCTCTGTTCAACTGCGAGCTGTCTTCGGACCAGGCCGCCCACCTTCGCTCGGATGCAACGGTCACCACCGGCTGCGGCTGCCAGGCTAACTGTCCGGCGGTGCCGGCCATATCCGTCTGCGGCACGAACGCGGCTGATTGCCAGGAAACCGCGGCGAGCCAAGCCGCGACATCCGCCACTACGAAGGCCCAGGTGGTATCCACTACGACCCGCACCACGTTCCACAACACCTGTTCGACTTGTTGCGAGGTCGACACGTCTCCGTACAGGAACGCAGTCCTGACCGCCACTCAGCCGGTGACGGAGATCGAAGTACGACTCACCGTGTACCGTGGCTGCGAGTTTTCCGACGCGGCTTGCAGGGTCGAGGACTACTTCGCCTGGGGAGTGATCTCCAGTCGCACGGTCAATTCCACCACCCTGCGATACTGCCTCGCATCGGCGAACCCGATAGAGGACGCTACCGCGCTGCCTCTGCTGCAGTGCAAGGACGGCACCGTCGCCTCGGTCGCCGTCGTGCGCGCGTTCGGCGCGGACTTCG
>JACRCR010000121.1 GCA_016218925.1 Deltaproteobacteria bacterium
CCGAGTTGTCATCCTGTCACCCTGCGGGCGGTCCCGGGGCAGAGGTGTCTACACGCGGGGGTTGGTCGGCAACCTGGTCTCGGGCACACATCTGATGGGATGCCGGTCGTCGTTGTCGGGAGTTGCTGGCGTGGCGGAGGGGTGGCGGCCCTTGGCGGGCTCGCGGGTTCCAGTCTCCCCGCTCAGACTCGAGCGAACGGCGAAACGCAGGGGGCGACCCTTCGGAGGAGTCCCTTGTTCTTCTTTCCAGGACGACCGTCGATGCCGGGAGGGACCAGAATTTCGGCCAAGGCCTCCAGGCCGCAGAAACGGCAAAACTGTCCTTCAATAGAGACTGGGTCTATTCGGATGCGTCCTTGAAATAAGGACACATTGGCGTCACCTTCGGCCCATCAGCCTGCACCCGGTCCTGGCCGAGAAGCTGAGCGCCGCGCTCGCACCGGCGCCTCCGCTTGCGCTCACGCTGCGCGACGCCAGGCTCCCCGCGGTGCCGGGCAAAATGCACGCGGTAATAGGGATGCGCCGCGCGGGCAAGACCACGTTCCTGCGCCAGTTGCTCGACGAGCATCGCGCGGCGCTGCCGCCTGAGCGCGCTCTCTATCTCAGCTTCGACGATGACCGGCTCGCAAGTCTCTCGCCCGATCAACTCGGGTTCCTGCTCGAAGAGTACTTCCGTCGTCACCCCGCGCTGCGCGGGCGCGAGACGGTGCACCGGTTCCTCGATGAGATCCAACTCGTGCCCGAGTGGGAACGCTTCGTGCGCCGAGCGTTCGACTCCGAGAAGGTCGCGATCGCGGTCTCCGGATCTTCGGCACGCATGCTCTCGCGCGAAGTTCACACGTCGCTGCGAAGTCGCGGGATGGCGACTGTCATTCGCCCGTTCAGTTTCCGCGAGTTTCTGCGCCACCGCAGCGAAGAGCCCACGAAGGCGCCGCGCCAATGGAGAGCAGCGGAGCGATCGCTGGTGGAGAAACGCTTCCGCGAGTTCCTTGCCGAAGGCGGATTCCCGGAAACACAGGGACTATCGCCTGCGCTGCGAATCGAACTGCTGCAAGGTTACGTGGATACCGTGCTCTTCCGCGACGTGGTGGAGCGCTACCAGGTCTCGCAGGTTGCCGCACTACGCTGGGTGGTACGACAGTCGCTGCGCAATCCCGCCGGTAGTTTCAGCGTCCATCGGCTGCACAAGGATCTGAAGGCCCAGGGGCACGGTGTAGCCAAGGATGCCGTCCACGCGATGCTCGGTTATCTGCTCGACGCCTTCCTGCTCAGCGCGGTGCCCGTTGCTACCGACTCGGAGCGCCAGCGCAACTCGAACCCGCGCAAACTCTATCCCGTCGATCCGGGGCTCATCCGGGCTTTCGACGCCAGCGGCCGCGCGAACCTTGGGCATGCGCTGGAGACGGCGGTGTTGAACGAACTGGAACGGCGTGGCGCCGAGGTCGGCTACGTGAAGACGAGCGAGGGACTGGAGGTGGACTTCCTGGCCCGTCATCCGGTCGGCGGAGCGGAACTGATCCAGGCGTGCGCGGATGTATCGGCGCCCGAGACACTCTCTCGCGAGTTGCGTGCGCTGGCGTCGGCGGCGAAGGAACATCCACGCGCGGCGCGGCGGTTGCTTGTGCTCGACCGCGACGCGCTCGCGCGGGTGAGCGCTCCCGAGGTTGTGGTGCAGCCGGCGTACGAATGGATGCTGGCGGGGCCGGGGGATGAGTGAGGGACACAGGTCGCGTGAGGGGAGCGGCCGGGGGAAGCGCGTAGGGTGCGGCGGGACTGCCGAGCAAAGGCGACGGGTGAGTCGAGATATGAAGCGGTCCGGCGAGATCAGCACTGCGAGCGGCGTGGGGAGTCCTCTTCTCGAGAAATGAAGCCTCCGGGGAAGTCGGGCGATTAATGCTTGAATTGATGGTGCCCAGGGGCGGAATTGAACCACCGACACGGAGATTTTCAGTCTCCTGCTCTACCAACTGAGCTACCTGGGCACAGGCAAGGAGGGGGACGGCGCAGGCACCGTCAGAGAGGCTTGTTTAACTCCGCGATGCGGGCCGGTCAAATGACAGTCGCCGGGCGCGTCGAGCGGCGCTCAACACCCCGGACCCGACGAACTCGGACGGGCGTTTCATCTGCCGGCCGCCGGCTGCGGAGTCCGACCGGACGCGCTCCGCTCACCGCAACAACCCCGCGCATTTCCTCTCCACCGACTCGATCACCTTCGCCTCCAGCTTCACGCCCGAAAGCCGGTTGGCCTCTTGCACGCCGGTGGGACTGGTGACGTTTACTTCGGTGAGATAGTCGCCGATCACGTCGAGCCCGGCGAACCATATCCCCAGCGCTTCGAGTTGCGGCGCCAGCGTCGCGCAAATGTTCTTTTCGCGCTCGCCGATCTCGGTGGCGACCACCACGCCGCCCACATGGATGTTGCCGCGCAGGTCGTCCTGACGCGGAACTCGGCGCACCGCGCCGAGCGGCTTGCCATCCAGGTAGAGCAACCGCACGTCGCCTTGGCGCGATTCGGGCAGGAAGCGCTGGGCCATCACCGGGCGCGTGCCGTGGTGGGTCGAGGTCTCCAGGATCGAATAGGTGTTGAGGTCGCCGGGGGCGATGCGGAAGATCCCGAGCCCGCCGCAACCATCCAGAGGCTTCACCACGATGTCGCCGCCGACGCGGTCGCGAAAAGCCAGGATGACGTCGGGGCTGGCCGCCACCATGGTCGGCGCAATCAACTCGGGAAAGCGCAGGATGAACAGCTTCTCGGTGGCTTCGCGCAGCCCGGCCGCGTCGTTGAACACGAGAGTCTTGCGAGCATCGATCAGGCTCAACAGATGCGTCGCGAAAAAGAAGTCGGTGTCGAACGGCGGATCCTTGCGCATGAAGACGCAATGGAATTCTTCGGCCTCTCGCCACAGCCACTCGCCGGTGTCGGCGTGGCTTCCCTGCACCGGCGAGACGCGCAGCGAGGCGGCGCGCACCATCACGCGGCCGTCCTGAAACGACAGGTCGGCGATGCTGCAGTAGAAGTTGTCGTGCCCGCGGTCCTGGGCTTCGCGGATGAATACGAACGAGGTGTCTTTGGTGATGTCGATCCGTTCGATCGGATCCATCACGTGCAGAAACTTCACGGCTCTCTCCTGACTGCGAGCGGGCTCAGGCCAGCTCGGGTCGACTTGGGGGCTTGCGGCCGAGGTCGCCCCACAGATGCTGGCAAACCGCGGCTGCGACGATGGCCGCGGTCTCGGTGCGCAGCACGCGCGGACCCAGACCAACAGCTATGAAGCCGTGGCGACGCGCGAGCGCGACTTCGGCCGGCGAGAATCCTCCCTCGGGGCCGACCATCGCGATCACCTTGTAGGTATCGGGATAGCGCTGGCGCAGCGTTGCGGGCGGATCGGGGTTGGTGCCGATGGTGAAGATCAGCCCCAGCGTGTCGGCCGGCTTGGACGCGACGAAATCCTGGAACGTGCGGATGCGCTCTACGACCGGCATCATCGTGCGTCCGCTCTGCTCGGCCGCTCCCTTGGCGATGCGCCGCCAGCGCTCGACGCGATCCATCGCCTGTTCGTCGGTGAGTTGCCCGATGCTGCGCTGAGAACTCACCACGCAGATGCGGTCGGCGCCGAGTTCGACGGCCTTCTCGACGATCAGGTCGATCTTCTTGCCCTTGGCCAGACACGGGGCGATGGTCAGGTCGAGTCCCGACTCGGTACTCTGGTCGGTGTCGCCGAGCACGCGCACCATCGCGGTCTCGCCCTGATAGAGCTCGAGCACGCCGATGCACTCGCGCCCGGCGCCGTCGAACACCACCATCTCGTCACCGGGTTTGAAGCGCAGCACGTTCTTCAGATGGTGAAGAGCGGCGCCGGTAAGCACGGCGCGGTCGGCGCTCAAACGATCGGGCTCGACGAAGATACGGGTCTTCGGAAGCTGCTGTGTGGCCATTGCGCTGAGCATCTAGAGAGATCGACTCCTACTGCGCGGTCAGGATGCGGTGCCGGAAGTTGGACGTGGGCGGTTGTCTGACTGGCTCGGCGGCTGTTCTGCTACCAGCGTGCGCCGACCCGCGCTCGGGATCTCATGCCCGATTGTGCGCTCGATCGCCACGCTAGCCCACTCGCCCTTCTGGACGCGTCGCAGCAGCGTCCAGGGAGGATGCACGAAAGCGTCGAGCACCGCCGGCAGGCGGGTGGCCTCGATGCCGGACAGAATGAGCAGACCACCGTCGCGTACCGCCGAGGTGAGGCTGGGGCGCATTTCGACCAGGGTCTCGGCCAGGATGTTGGCGACCACCAGGTCGAACGGGGCGCCGGCGCCGCCGGCGGTTTCGGAAGATGTATCGGCCGCCGCTACCTGGACGCGGCCAAGGAGTCCGTTGCGCTCGGCGTTCTCCAGGGCGGCATCGACGGCAAGCGGATCCAGGTCGGTGGCGGAGGCCGAGTCGGCTCCCAGGCGCAGGGCGGCAAGCGCGAGGATCCCCGAGCCGCAGCCGACGTCGGCGACGCGGTCGCCGGGGCGTACCAGTTCGACTAGCAATTCGAGGCACGATGCGGTGGTTTCGTGAAGGCCGGTGCCGAAGGCCATGCCAGGGTTGATGACTAGCGAGAGCAGGCCGGGCTGCGGCGCCGAGGGGCTCTCCCAGGGAGGCACTACTTCGATGCGATCGGCGAAGGTGCGGCGCGTGAAGTGGCGGCGCCAGTTGTCGGTCCACACCGCGGGGTCGAGCTCGGACACCTCGCTGCCGTCGGTGTTCGAGCCGGCGGTCGTGCGGTTGCCTGGCCGGGCGTTCGAGTCGGAGGAGCCGCCGCTCGGCTCGGCCAAGAACCCCGCGACCACCGCTCGCGCCGATTCGGCCCTGAGCGCCGCCGCGGCGAGATCTTCCGCCTCGGCGAAGGCGACGAGCCGTGTGACTTGCGGCCCCTCGCGGACTTCGCAGCCGGCGAAGCCTTCGGCGGCGAGCAGCGCCACCGCCTCGTCGGCGTGCTCGGCGCGGACATCGAGCGGGATTTCAAACCACTTTGCGGTCACGTTGTTCTCTGCCCTGCGCAGCACGGTGCCCTGCTGAGGAGGGGCCAGCATCCGGGACAAGCGCGGCACCTTAACACAACTCTCGGGCGGTGCGATGCCCTGCGAGCCTGCGCGGACCGGGTCCGGCATCGCTCTGCGACCCGCGGCCCGGCAGGCTCTGATGACTCGCCCCGGTCGCGCTCAGCCGCGTCGCGCGCCTCGTTATCGCGGCCTCGCGCGCCCGCGCCCGGCCTACCGCCCCCGATCAATTCGAACCTTCTGCGGCAAATTCGATGCGCGACCCCGCCGAACTTGCTAGGGTCTCGGGCATGCGGGTCTTTCCTCTTGCGATCGGGCATCGCGGCGCTGCCGGCCACATGCCCGAGAATACCGTGGTGTCTTTCGAGAAAGCGCTCGAACTGGGCGCCGACGCGATCGAGTTCGATGTGACCCTGTGCCGCGACGGGGTGCCGGTCGTCATCCACGACGACACGCTCGATCGCACCACCGACAGCGTGGGTCTGGTGGCAGACCGAGGCTCGGATGAGGTGCGGGCGCTGGATGCCGGATCATGGCGCGGGCACCCGGCACGCGTCCCCACGCTCGAAGAAGTGCTGGCCGGTTTCGGTGGCCGCACCATTCTCAATCTCGAACTCAAGGAGTGCCCGCGTCGCGCCGAGCTGGTCGACGTGTGCGCGCGGATGGTCGAGGAGATCGGCCTTGCCGACAGCACGGTGTTCTCGTCCTTCGACCTCGATGCTCTGCGGCTGCTGCGCCGGGTACTGCCCGAGGCCCGCATCGGGGTCTTGTGCGTCCCGGTGAACCTGGAGCACGCGCTGGCGTGCGCGGCCGAAGTCGGCGCCGAGAATCTTCATCCGCCGCGCAGGCTGGTGACTGCCGCTCTGCTGGAGAGGGCGCGCGCGCAGGGGCTTCGCGTGTGGACCTGGACGGTCAACGAGCCGAGCGACATCGCGCGCCTTTGCGCGCTCGACGTCGAAGGCATCTTCAGCGACTACCCCGAACGCATCGTGGCGGTCCGCAACACCGAACACTGACGCGCGGAGCCGCCGTACCGTTGAACCCGACTCCGACCGGTCGAGGAGGCAAATCGAAAGCCGCGACTTGACCCCGCAGCGCCCGCGCCGCAGATCGCGTCCGGCGCGAACCTCTTCGTAGTCCCTACTTCGAACTCTTCTTGCGCCCGTCGCCGTTGCTGGCCGCGCCAGCCGGCGCCGGCGCCGGCCCGGCCACAGCCTCGGCACGCGCGTCGATGTTGACGAAATGCCTGGCCACGCGCTGCACGTCTTCGACGCCGACCGCGCGAATGCGTTCGGCGTAGCGGCGGCCTTCGAGGTAGCCCAGTCCGTAGAGCTCGTTGAAGGTCATGTTCTCGGCGATCGCGCTGTTGGTCTGCAGCGCGATCTCGTAGTTGCCGATCAGGTAGCGGTGGGCGCGGTCGAGCTCTTCCTTTCGTACCGGCGCGCTGCGCACCTTGCCCAGCTCTTCGAGTAGACCGGAGAGTGCCTGCTTCTCGTTGGACGGATCGGTCGCGATGTAGGCGCCGAAGAGCCCCGGCGCGTAGCCTTCGCTCGAGAACGACGTCACCGAGTAGGCGAGCGCCTGCTTGTCGCGCAGCTCATAGAACAGACGGCCACCCTGGCGCGACAGCACGGTGTCGAGCACCGACAGCGCGTAACGGTCGGGGTCGCCCATCGATGCGCCGGGGAAGGCCACGACGATGTGGGTCTGCTTGCGCTCGGTGGCCATGTCGGCGCGACGCACGGTGGTCGGCGCGGCAGCAGCGGGAGGCATCTTGAACGCGACGCCGTCGTCGCGCAGCACGCCGAGGGCCTGGCGCAGGCGCTCCACTACCGCATCGCCGTCGATGTCGCCGACCACGCTGACAACCAGGTTCTTCGGATCGAGCGTGGAGTGGTAGTAGTTGCGTAGGTCGTTGGGGCTCAGACGGCCGACGCTATCGGCCTCGCCGAGCGTCGTCATGCCATAGGGATGGTCCGGGTAGACGGTCTTGTAAGCCAGATCGAAGGCCCGCTGCGCTGTCTCGTCGCTGCGGTTCTTGATCGCCATCAGCAGTTCGCGCCGCGTCTTCTCGACTTCCTCGGGAGCGAACGACGGTTTCAGCAACACTTCCAGCGTGAGGTCGAGGCCTTCCTTCAGGTGCTCGGAAAGGAAGGTGGCCGACACGCCAAACGAGCTGCGTCCCGAAAAGCCGCCGAGGTCGCCGGCCAGCGATTCGATGTCCAAGGCCAGCTTCTCGCGCGAGCGCTCGGTGGTTCCGCGCGTCAGCATCTCGGCGACGAAGTTGGAGATGCCGTTGTCGGCCGGCGTCTCCGAGAGCAGGCCGCCGAGCACGGCGGCGCGCACCGAGAACATCGGCACCGAGTGGTGCTCCTGCACGATCACGCGTACGCCGTTGTCCAGGCGCACCAGGCGCGGCTCACTCTCTTCGCGGGCCTTGGAGGTCTCGGCCGGCAACGCGCGCGCGTTGCCGTTGGCAGCCGCGCCGGCGACCACTATCGCCTTGGTCGACGCGAACGCGGAGGCGGCCTTGCGGATCGCGGCGAGGTCGAGCTTCTCGCCCGCGCTCTTGGGTCGCAGGCTCACCGCGGTGAGGTTTTTCGGTGTCAGGTACTCGTGCGCGACCCGCTGCACGTCGGCCGCAGTCACCGCGTTGACCTGCCTGACGTAGTGATCGGGGTAGTCCGGATCGTTGTGGACGACGATCGAATAGCCGAGTTCGCGCGCCTGGCCTTGGACGGTCTGGCGGCGGTAGACGAAGTCGCTTTCCAGGTTGGCCTGAGCTCGGGCGAGTTCTTCGGCGCTCACCGGCAAGTCGCGAATGCGCGCGATCTCCTCGGTGAGCGCGCCGAGCACCTTCTTCTCGTCTTCGGGTTCGAACGACGCCATCGCCAGGAACAGGCCCGGGTCCGGCGGCGTGTAGGCGAAGGCGCTGGCGCTGTTGGCCAGCGGGTTCTCGGCGATCATGCGCCGGTACAGCCGCGAACTCTCGCCGCCGCCGAGCACATGGGCGAGCACGTCCAAGGCAGGGCTGTCGGGGTGGTTGGCATCGGGGATATGGAAGCCGAGCGCGAGGTGGGCTTCCTGGATCTCCATCAGGATGCTCGAGAAGCGGCTCTCGGTCTGCTCGGGTTCCACCGCACGTGCGGGGCGCTCGGCGGGATGATCGGCGAAGCCCGCGAACTTCGCTTCGATCTGCTTGCGCATGTCCTTGGCGTCGATGTCGCCGACCACGATCATGGTCATGTTGCTCGGCGTGTAGTGGCTGCGGTAGAAGGCCAGGATCCCTTCGCGCGTGAAGCCCTTGATCGACTCCTCGGTGCCGATCACCGGACGCTTGTACGGATGCGCGGTGTAGGCCTGCTCGAACAGCGTGTCGTAGAGACGGTTACCCGGCGAATCCAGGCCGCGCTTCCATTCTTCCAGAACGACCTTGAGTTCCTTGGACAGTTCGCCGGGATCGAAGGTCGAGTGCTGCATGGCATCGGCCAGGATGTCGATGCCCTCTGATGCAAAGCGCGAGGCCAGCACCAGGTGGTAGACGGTCTGATCCCACGAGGTCCAGGCGTTGATGCTGCCTCCGGAGGATTCGACCTCGCCGGCGATCTCGCCGACCCCGCGCTTCTCGGTTCCCTTGAACAGCATGTGTTCGTGGACGTGGGCGAGGCCGGCCTCGGCGCCGGTCTCGTCGGCGCCGCCGGTGTGCACCCACACCTGCTGGGCGACCACCGGAGCGAAGTGGTCCTCGCGGACGACTACTTGCATGCCGTTCTTCAACCGGAAGATCTCGGTGCGCGGCTTGGAAGCGGCGCTCGGGGCACCGGGGGAAGAGTCGGTTGCATTCATGGGGCTACACGCTGGGAAGGCTAGGACGAGGGCTGCACAGGCGGCGGTAAGGGTCCGCAGCGGCATTCTCGTCGGTGGGACAGGGATCGAATCTGGATGTTTCAATTGGGGCGCTCGCTTCTTGCTCGCTGACCGAGTTCGCTTCTTGCTCGCTGACCGAACTCGCTGCGTGCTCGCTGACGGAACTCATCGGGTGCTCGCCGATCCAACCGGCCGGTCGCTCGCTCGAAGCACTCGATGGTCGCTCGCTCACAGGGGTTCGCTGGTTTCTCTCCGATCTGGCTCGCTTGCTGGGCGAGCGGTCGCACAGGGTGCCACGACCGGCGCGCACGTCCAATTGTTCCATCCGGCGGCGCGTTGACAGCGGCGCCCGACCTCGGGATCATGCCCGGCAGCGAGTCGAGAGATGCTCTCGACTCGCGCCAATCCCTTTGAGCACGGTCGACATCACGCTCGCACTGCTCCTGGCCTTCTCGGCCCTGCGCGGTTACAGCCGGGGCCTGTTCGGTACGCTGGCTGGCTTCGCCTCACCGGTGCTGGCCTTCATGGTCGCCGGAGATTGGTCGGATCCGGTGCGTGACCGGCTCGTTGCCGTATTTCCCGCCCCCGATTTCGTGCTCGACCTGCTCGCGCCCGCGCTCGTCTTCGTTGCAGTGGTGATAGCGGTGCGACTGGCTGCGGGATTTCTCGCCCGGTTGCTCGGCGTGGGGTTGTCGATTCCGAGCCGGCTGCTGGCGGCCGCGACCGGGTCGCTGCTGTCGGCGTTCGTCGCCGGCGTACTGATCGTACTGATCCACTCGTTCGCGCCGCCGGATCGCAAAACCGAGCCGGACGACTCGAGCGCGCTGGTGACCGCGCCGGTGGCCGAATTCCTCGCCAAACTGGATCGGCAGATCGCCGCGTCGGTGCTGGGTCCGCGGCTGTCGGCGCTGGCGGATCTGGTACTCAGGCAGGCGCTGCCGCAGCATCCCGAGGCTTCGGAGGTGTACGAAGCCGCGGGTTTCGGCGAAGGGTCGAAGTGATTCCCGACGACAAGATCGCCGAGATCCGCCAGGCCGCGCGCATGTCGGAATTCGTTTCGCCCTACGTCTCGCTGAAGAGGCGCGGGCGCAGCCTGCTCGGCCTGTGCCCGTTTCACGGTGAGAAGTCGCCGTCGTTTTCGGTCAGCGATGAGGGTGGTTTCTTCCATTGTTTCGGTTGCGGAGCCGGCGGCAACGTCTTCAAGTTCGTGATGTTGATGGAGAACCTGACGTTTCCCGAAGCGGTCAGGAAAGTTGCCGCGCAGTACGGCATCGAGGTTCCCGAGGAGGGCCCTGGCCGCAACACCGCGCCTGAGCGCGAACGATTCGCGGCGCTGATGGCGAGCGCGGTGCGCTATTTTCGCGCGTGTCTGGCCAAGTCCGGCGTCGGCGATGCTGCTCGGGCGTACCTGCTGCGACGGGGCATCAGTGATGAGGCTGTTGAGCGTTTTGCCATCGGCGCTTCACCTACTTCCGGCGAAGGTCTGGTGCAGTGGCTCAGGCGCGAGAACCACGACCTCGAGCTTGCCGAGAAACTCGGCCTGGTGGGACGCCGCGGGGGGCCGGTCTACGACCGCTTCCGCGGCCGCCTGATGTTTCCGATCCGCGACCCTCAGGGACGCACGGTCGGCTTCGGCGCGCGTCGTCTTGCTGAAGGCGAGGGCGACAGTGCCGGCCCCAAGTACCTCAACTCGAGCGAGTCGCCCGTCTACCACAAGGGCCGTGTGCTGTACGGACTCTTCGAGGCTCGCGAAGCGGCCAGGCGGCTGCCTCCCGACCAGCGTCCAGAGGAGACCATCCTCGTCGAGGGTTACCTCGATGTTGTCGCGATGTCGCAGGCGGGGCTCACCAATGTGGTGGCTACCTGCGGCACCGCGCTGACCGTCGACCAGGCCCGTCTGCTGCGGCGCTTCGGCGGCGAGGTGCTGGCGCTGTTCGACGGTGACGACGCCGGGCGGCGCGCGGCTGCGCGCAGTTTCCCTGTGTTTCTCGAAGCGGGGTTGTGGGTGCGAGGGGTGTTCCTGCCGCAAGGCGAGGATCCCGACAGTTTCGTGCGCGCACGCGGGGTCGACGCGATGCGCCAAGCGCTGCGCGGTGCGGTGCCGCTGGTTGACGCCTACGCGCGCGACGTGGCGGGAACCGCCGGCGGCGCGGCCGCGGCCGCGCGAGTTGGCGCCGAACTCGCCGAGGTCCTTCGCAAGGTCGAGAACCCATTCGAATATGACGTGCTCGTCAAGAAGGCCGCACACTGGACCGGGATCTCCGAACGGTTGCTGAGCGCGCAGGGGCGGCAGCCGGCCAAGCGAGCAGTTGGTGGCGCGCCTGTCGCGGCGACTGCTCCGGCGCCGCGCGCCAACCGCGCCGGCGCGCCCGCGGGCTCTCCGAGTGCGGAGGAATTGCTCGTTGCGGTGCTCGTCGCCGACGCGGGGGCAATTGATCGGGTCCGCGAGCGGGATATCGTGAAGTACATGAGGGAACAGCCGTGGGCCCAGGTGGCCGCCGATCTGATCGCGCTGCGCGAGCAGGGACGCAACGTCGATATCGGCGAGGTGCTCGCGACCATCGATCAGGCCGCGCGCGCGCGGCTGGCCGGGCGCCTGCTCGAAGATTCGACGTTCGAGGACCCGGTTGCCAGAGAGCGGCTCTTCACGGATTGCCTGGAGCGGGTGGCGGCGCCGAGCGAGGTCGAGCGCAAGCGTCGCATGCTCGAGGAGATGAGGCGTCTCGAAGAACTCGGCGACGACGCCGGCGCGGCCGAGCTGCTGGCGAGGTGGAAAGCCGAGCGTCATTCGCAAAGGACCGCCGACGGCGTGGCTGGCAAGAACGCCGACCGGAACAGCGATGAAGGATAAGGTAACTCCAGGTTGCGACCCCGCCGCGCTTCCCGACGACGAGGACGGCGCCGGCGTAAAGGCGCTGCTCGAACTCGGCAAGAATAAAGGTTTCGTCACTCTCGAGGACGTCGATGATCTTCTCGACCCGACCATCGTCGAGCAGGAAGACATCGAAGACGTACTGACCGTTCTCGGAGACGAGAAGGTCGAGGTACGCGGCGACGGAGAAGTTCCACCAAAAGAGCCCGCCGACGAGGCCGGCGCTGCCGGACGCGAAGCGCGCGCCTCCGACGAGGTCGATCAGGTCGCCGACTATGTGCGCATGTACATGCGCGACATGGGGGCGGTGCCGCTGCTGTCGCGCGAAGGCGAAGTGACGATCGCCAAGCGCATCGAATCGGCCGAGCTGTGCGTCTTCGACCTGGTGTTCAAGTCGGCGCTGGGTCGCCGCTTCATCGAGTCGTTGTCGAAAGCGCTGGCCGCCGGCGATGTGCGCGTTCGTTCGGTCGTCAAGGTGACCGAGCCGGAGCCCGAAGGCGGCTACGAGGTGGCGGTCGCCAGCGCAGCAGCCCCTGCGACCGCACGCGGCGGCGCACGCGCTCGCCAGGCGGTGGCTGCGGACGAGATCGAGGCCGTCGCATCGCTGAGCGACATCGAAGGCGAAACGGAGTCGTCGAGTTCCGCCGAGGACGAAGTGGCTCTGTTCAAGCGGGTTTCGCGCCAGCTCGACAAGGCCTGCAAGCTGATACGCGATCGTGAGAAGGCGAGCTCCGCGGCCGATACCGCCACCGCCGACAAGCTCGACCACAAGCTGATCGAGTTGCTGCGCGACATCCCGCTGAGTCCCGAGCAGGTGGCGGCCGCCATTCAGCGCATCGACGACGCGCATCGTTACGTGCGCCAGCGTCTGGAACTGCTGCGCAAGGCCGAAGCCCGTACCGGGCGCCGCGCCGATCAGATCGTCGACTTCGCCAGCCAGCTCGGCGTCGACCGTACCACCGACCAGCGCATCTGCGGGACGCTGCGCATGAACGTCGGCACCGTGCGCGAGACCGCGGAAAAGATCGTCGCCGCCTCTCGCGAGGTCGAGGAACGGCTGAACGAACTCGGCCTGGGCGCTCAGGGTCTCGATACGCTGGTTCGCAGCATCACGCTGGCGCAGCACGAAGTCGTCGATTCGAAGAAGGCGCTGATCGAAGCCAACCTGCGCCTGGTGGTCTCGATCGCCAAGCGTTACAACAATCGCGGCCTCCAATTCCTCGACCTGATCCAGGAGGGGAACATCGGACTGATGAAGGCCGTCGACAAGTTCGAGTACCAGCGCGGCTACAAGTTCTCCACCTACGCGACGTGGTGGATTCGCCAGTCCATCACGCGCGCGATCGCCGACCAGGCCCGCACCATCCGCATTCCGGTGCACATGATCGAGTCGATCAACAAGTTGATCCGTGTGACGCGACAGTTCGTGCAGGAGAAGGGGTGCGAACCGACCCCGGCGGAGCTGGCGGTACTGGTCGACATGCCGCCGGATCGGGTACGCAAGGTGCTCAAGATCGCCCGCGAGCCGATCTCGCTCGAGACTCCGATCGGCGACGAAGAGGACAGTCACCTGGGCGATTTCCTCGAGGACCACAAGGCCATCTCGCCGCCGGACGCAGTGGTGAACCACAACCTGCAGAGCCATACCCGCGAGGTGCTGGCGTCGCTGACTCCGCGCGAGGAACAGGTGCTCAAGCTTCGGTTTGGCATCGGCGAGAAAACCGACCATACCTTGGAGGAGGTGGGCAGCCGCTTTTCCGTGACGCGTGAGCGCATCCGTCAGATCGAGGCCAAGGCGCTGCGCAAACTGCGGCTCCCCACTCGCAGCAAGAAACTCAAGGGATTCTTTTCGTGAATCGGGCAAGTGCAGCGTGCCGGGAAGGCGTCCGGGGAAGGCGTAGTTGAGGGCCCATAGCTCAGTTGGTCAGAGCAGGGGACTCATAATCCCTCGGTCCCAGGTTCGAGTCCTGGTGGGCCCACCACATCTCGGATCGTGGCGGCCGCAGTGCGCGCCGCGAATCTTGCCGGAGGAAGATCACAAGACGGCGGCGCCGGCGACGAAGCGGCGAGCAACGGGAGAGGCGTGAGCCTTGGCGAATCAGCTAGAGACACTCTTCAAACTTCAGGGGCTCGATACGCTTCTCCTCGAGAAGCAGAAGACGATCGAGAAATATGAAGCCGAACTGGCCGAGCGCCGCCAGGCCATCGCGGCCTGCGACGCCCGCATCGAGGCGCTGGCCGCGACTCGCAAGGAACTGGTCGCCCAGCGGGCGCTGGCCGAGCGCCGTCTGAGTGACGCGATGGAGTTGCTCAAGCAGCGCCGCCAGCGTCTCCAGAAGGTTCGCAACGAGCGCGAGCTGCGGGCAGGCCAGGAAGAAATCACCTCGGGTCAGACCGAGCTGAGCGAGGTCGAAACGCTCGCCCTCGAGTTGATGGCCAAGGTCGAGGAGATGGAATCGGTCATCGAGGTGGCGCGCAAGGAACGGGCCGACCTCGAAAGTGCCGACCATCGACACGTCAGCGACGCGGCCGAGCGTGTGCAGACCCTGCGCCGGGAACTCGAATCCGACCGCGGTACCCGCGACGGGATGGCGGAGCAGGTCGAAGCTGGCCTGCGCAAGAAGTACGAGCTGATTCTCTCGCGACGTTCCGGCCTTGCCGTAGTTGAAGTGGATGGAGCCGGCTGCTGCGTGGGCTGCCACGTGCAGATCCCGCCGCAGACCCTCATCGAGGTCCGGAAGACCGGCGCCGTGCGGGTCTGTCCGATGTGCCAGCGACTGCTCTTCATCGGCGGAATCGAAGTCGACGCCGTTTCTCTCTGAACGTTCCCCCTTTCGATTTCGCCTGTCGTTGGTAGAGTCACGCCGGAGCCTGAGCCGGTCGGGCAGTCGCCGGCGTCGCATCAAGCGGCGCGGGAGGAAAGTCCGGACTCCACAGGGCAGGGTGGCCGTTAACGGCGGCGCGTCGCGAGACGGGGAAAGTGCCACAGAAAATAAACCGCCCGCGGCCTTCGGGCCGCAGGTAAGGGTGAAACGGTGAGGTAAGAGCTCACCAGATCTGCCGGAGACGGTGGATGCTCGGTAAACCCCACCCGGAGCAAGACCGAATAGGGAGGCGGACGGCCCGTCCGATGCCTCCGGGTTACGGTCGCTCGAGCCACCGGGCAACCGGTGGCCTAGAGGAATGACTGCCGGGGCCGCTTTGCTGCGGCCCGACAGGATCCGGCTTACAGACCGACTCAGGCTCCACTTGGTCGGCGTGGCGGACCCGTGACCCTTTAGAATCGACATTCTCGTCGCCGGGCAACAACCGGAGCGGCGCTCGCGGCCCGGTTGGTTTGAGGCGCACCAGCCGGCGGGAGATTCTCGCGCACCGGCTGAGAAACCTTCGCCGGTGCGTCAGGCGAACATGTAACTGGTTCCAACGGTATTGCGCAGGAACTGCGCAGGCATAGCGGCAGCGAACCGATCGATCGCGCTGCAGCCGGTGCAGTGCATCGGCACGACGTAATCCGGGGTGAGGCTCTTCATCGCCTCGACCGTCGGTTGGATCGCTCCTTCGAAGATCGGGCCGCTCAGGTGAAATCCGCCCAGAACCGCGTGCACTCGGTCGGTGCCGGTCAGGCGCTGGGCTTGCCGGACGGTGTTGATGATTCCCGCATGGGAGCAACCACCGAGGACGACGAGTCCGCGACCCTCCACGTTGATGACCACGCCTTGGTCGTCGTGGAAAGGGTCGGCGACCCACTCGCCGCCGATCTTCGCTTCCGCCGACGGAAAGCCATGCTCGAAATCGGTTTGTCGCGCTACCGCTCCGGTGATCAGCAACAGATCCGAAGCGGTCGTCGAGGCTGCCGATCGCGTATCGACGGCCGCGCCGCTACGCTCCAGCGCGCTGCGGTCCAACCGCGGCAGCGGGATGCTGCGATCGGCTCCGGGGATCCTGATGCGGCGCTCCACGAAGGCGTCCGGGTGCAGGATGACCGGCACTCCGCGTCGCAGCCCGTCGAGAATATCGACCAGCCCGCCGAAGTGGTCGAAGTGCCCGTGGCTCAGCACCACCGCTTCGATCGACGACAGGTCCACGCCGAGGATGTCGATGTTGTGCCGCAGACACGCCGGCGTGATCCCGGTGTCCATCAGCACGACGTGTTTCTCGTCACCTGCGCTGACTTCGAGCAGGCACGCCAGGCCGTGCTCGGCTAGCGGTGCTGTCGGTGGGGCGAGCTTGGGCCTGCGGACGACTTCGCTGTCCATCATCAGCAGCAGGTCGGTGTAGTTGTCCACGAGGATGGTTATCGAGAGGCGGTCGGCTTGGCGGAGCTTGATCGGTTTCATCGTCTCGACTCTCCTTCGTGTCGCCGGTTGCGGCGGCGCTGCCGGCGCTCCACGCTTGCCGCTACTCACTTGCCTGGTTGCCGCGCTGCGCCTGTTCGCGCAGCCGCTTCTCGTCTTCGGGCGTCAACTTCGGCCGGTCGATCGTCAGCGTGATCCTGTCGAGTTTTCCGGTGAACGTGAACGGCACCTGGTAGTCCGCGTCGCTCACCGGCGAACCGGTGTCGGAGCCGACGTCGAGCGCCTCATCCCACTGCAAGATGAACGGCAGCGTGTTTTCCATCTTCTGGCTGGCGACTTCCTTGCCGTCGACCTTCAGTACGCCGGTGCCGCCCTGACCGAGACCGCTGTAGCTGCCCAGTGCCAGCGTGGCTGCGCCGAGCCCATCGTA
>JACRCR010000123.1 GCA_016218925.1 Deltaproteobacteria bacterium
CCGAGTTCGTCCAGAACGGAGGCGACCCCGCGGTGCCCCCCAGCGCCGCCGCCGACACGCACTCGCAGGCGTCCCAAAGGCAAGTCCAGATCGTCGTGGACAACCACGAGGTTGGACGCAGCTACGCCGAGCGCCTGGAGCGCTTCAGCGACACTGCAGCCGCTACGGTTCATGTAGTCTTGCGGTTTCATGACGACCACCATGGAACGACAGATCCTTACGGCTGCCGTCAGCGCCCGGAACTCCGGACGCCGGATGTCGGTTTCGGCCCGCGCAGCCACCACATCGACCACTTCAAAGCCGACGTTGTGACGCGTGCCCCTGTATTCCTCGCCCGGGTTTCCGAGTCCAACGACACAGAACCGCGCGAGGCCGCCCGCGGCGCCGTCCACGCTCAGGTGGTGGCTGGCGCGGCCTCCGCGACCTCGGCCACCGCGGCCTCACCGGGCGCCTCGCCCTTGCCCTCGACCGTGGGCGAAACCACCGTCACGATCGTAAAGTTCTCGGCGTGCAAAATCTCGACTCCTTCCGGAAGCGGCAGGTCCTCGACGTGAATCGAATCGTGGATCCCCAGAGCGGTGACGTCGACTTCGATCTGCTCGGGGAGGTTGATCGGGAGTGCGCGCACTTCGAGGTCGCGGCGAATCGGCTGGACGATGCCGCCGTCCACGATGCCCTTGGCCTTGCCGACGAAGGCGAGCGTCACGCGCGCGGTGACCGCCTTGTTCTCGTCCACCCTGAGGAAATCGACGTGCAGCGGAGTTCCCTCTACGGGATGGAGTTGCATCGCGTGAACCAGCGCGAGCCGCTGGTCCAGTGCCGCGTCACTCGACCGGAACTTTATGAGGTGTGCTCCCCGGCCGCTCAACCCGCTACGTGAAAACTCCAGCGCGTCGACCTTGACGGTCACGTTCTCGGTGCCGGCACCGTAGAAGACGCCCGGCAGCACGCCGCCGCGGCGCAAGCCTCGGGGCGATTCCTCTGTTTCCCTGCGGTTAACGTTGAGCTCGATGCTTCGCATGAACGTATCCTCGACTTGCCCGCCACCTACTGGAACAGCGAGCTGATGGACTCTTCCTGATGTGTACGCCGAATCGCTTCGGCAATGAGGCCCGCGACCGAGACGATCCGAATCTTCGGATTGGCCAGTACGTCCGGACGGGGCGCGATGGTGTCCGTGGTGATCACCATGTCGATCTGAGACTCGGCGATGCGCTTTACCGCCGGCCCCGACAACACGCCGTGCGTGGCGCAGGAAATCACGCGCTTCGCGCCAGCAGCGGTGATGGCCTCCGCTGCGGCGCACACTGTGCCGGCGGTATCTATCATATCGTCGATGATCACCGCCGCACAGCCGGCGACATCACCGATGATGCGCATCTCTTCCACCTGGTTGGCGCGAACACGACGCTTGTCGATGATGGCCAGCGTCGCGTCGAGCCGCTTGGCGTAGGCGCGTGCTCTTTCCACGCCGCCGGCGTCCGGAGAGATCACTGCCAGCGGAATGCCGTCGACGGCCTGCGAAATGTGAGGCAGCAGGACCGGATTCGAGTACAGGTTGTCGACCGGAACGTTGAAGAAGCCTTGAATCTGACCCGCGTGCAGTTCCATCGTCATCACGCGAGTCGCGCCTGCGGTCACGATCAGGTCGGCAACCAGTTTCGCGCTTATCGGGACACGTGGCGAAACCTTGCGATCCTGACGTGCGTAGCCGTAATAAGGAACGACCGCCGTCACGCGCGCTGCCGAGGCGCGCTTGAGTGCGTCGAGGATCAGCAGCAACTCCATCAGGTGGTCGTTGCCCGGCATCGAAGTCGACTGCACCACGAATACGTCCGCGCCGCGGACGTTGTCGTGAATCTCGACGAAGATCTCTCCGTCACTGAAACGGCGCACTTCTGCGCGCCCGCGCTCAACCGCGAGTTGGGAGCAGATGGCGTCGGCCAACCCGATGCTGGCGTTTCCGGCAAAAACCTGAAGCGGATTCATCTTGTTCGTCGCTCTTTGCGCCTGCCTGTCGATCGGCATCTGTCCTGGTCGAAGGGTACTGGGCGGGAAGGACTCGAACCTTCGGATGCCGGTACCAAAAACCGGTGCCTTACCACTTGGCGACCGCCCATCACTCCACTTCTTCTCGCCGTTTCGTCTCGCTCAGTCGGCGGCCAACGTGGGCGGCACCAGGCGAGCCCCACAGCCCGCGAAGACGCTATCGCTTCGAGCGGAATCCGGACAACGGCCGACGGCTCGGCGACCCCGACCGCAGTGCCACTCGCCGCCCGTCCCAGTCAACGGGCCACGGCCCATCGGCCAGCCTCCCCTCGCGCGCCCGCGATCCAAGTCTCTCGAGCGTGTCTCTGGCACGTCCGGGCGCTGCCACGAGGCCGCCTGCATCCACGCCGAAGTGGCTGAAAAACCGGGACTCGACAAGCTCGACTCGACGCGGCAAAGGGCGGACCTTAGAGACGCAACGACGTCAAGTCAAACCTTGCGCAGCTCAGTACGCGGCCACAGCGCGGCGGATTTGACGGGCCCCGACTCGCGTGACAACAAACGCCGGTGTTGCTCCAGTCCAGGCTCGCCGCCGATCTTGCTCGCAGGGCTGGCTCCCTCATAGCCGACGCGCTGGGCCAAGCCCGCAGCGTCAGCTTCAAGTCCGAGGTCGATCTCGTCACAGAGGTCGATCTGGCCGCTCAGGCGCTGATCGTCGAAGGTATCGGCGACGCCTTCCCGGGCGACCGCATAATCGCCGAGGAAGACGACGGCCGTCCCGACGAACCAGAGTTGCAGGAAAGAGGATGCTGGTACGTCGACCCGATCGATGGCACCACCAACTTCGTGCATGGACTGCCCCACGTCGCCGTCTCGATCGGTTACGTGGAGGCGGGACGTCCGCGCGCCGCGGCGGTCTACGACCCGTGTAAGGACGAGCTGTTCCTTGCCCAGGACGGGAGCGGCGCATTCCTGAACGGTCGCCGTCTGGGCGTCTCGACGACTCGAACCTTGGATCGAGCGCTGTTGGTGACGGGCTTCCCGTATGACCGGCGACAGCGGGTCGACGCGTACCTCGCCTACTTTCGTAGGTTCATGTGCGCGGCGCAGGACCTGCGTCGTCTCGGCTGCGCCAGCCTCGACCTGTGTTACGTAGCAGCCGGTAGATTCGACGGATTCTGGGAGTGGAAGCTGCAGCCCTGGGACACCGCCGCGGGTTGGCTGATCGTGCAGGAAGCAGGCGGCCTGGTCAGCGACTTCGACGGCGCGGCCTACCATCCGCGGCTGCCTCGGATCCTCGCGACCAACGGACACCTCCACGCCCAGGCGTTGGAGATCCTGGCCGAGTTGAGTCGGGCCGGAAGCTGAACCCGCGCCGTCCCCTTTCGTTGCCGGCGATGTTTCCAGTTACAGCACGGGACAGGTAAGGGTCTTTGGGCGGCCCGGGAACATATGCGGAATCTCTGCCCTCGTAGCTCAGGTGGATAGAGCACCGGCCTCCGAAGCCGGTTGCACAGGTTCGAGTCCTGTCGAGGGCACCACCGCGTCACACGCCGGCCCCACCGCGTGAGGTCGATGGAACGCACCCGGTTGACTTCCCCCCGTCGTCTTCGATAGTTACGCCCGATTGCGCTCGGCCCGGGAGACCTCTCCGGGGACCGAGCCTTCACAAGGAGTTGTGCAGGATGGAGGTACGTGTCGAAGGCTCGCTCGAGCGCGCAATGCGTGTGCTCAAGAAGAAGCTCGCGGCCGAAGGGGTCTTCAAGGAAATGAAGATCCGCGCGTTCTACGAGAAGCCCAGCGTGCGTCGCAAGCGCAAGCGTCAGGAAGCGGAGCGCAAACGCCGCAAGGCGCTGCGCCGCGCGCAACGACAGAACGGGTGATCGAGCGCGCTGCTCGCCGGTCTTGACCCACTCGGGACGGTCGGGTAGGTTCCCGGCCCAACCGAGGTTCCGCGAATGATGCCATGATAGCGGCGCTCGTGCGGCTGAACGCAGGTTCTCCCGCCGAGCGGTCGGCATGACGGTGTCGACGCGGCCGACAACTGGGCTTGGGTGGTGAAGGAAGCTGTGGAGATGGAGTTCCCCAAGTGTATGAAGTGCGGGCAAGGCCATCTTGTTCCGCTGTCCGACTACGGAACCGAAGGCGCTTCCGTCCTGTACAAGGCCTGGGTCTGCGTGAATCCCGAGTGCGGGTTCTCGCTACGGATCGACAAGGGCCAGGTCACCTACGGAAAGAAACCCGAACACGCTCGATGAAATCCCGCCCACGTGCCTCCTGGGGGCTACGCCGCTGAGGCGCTTGCCCCGCGGCGGGACGTCGCGACCGACCTAACCTGAAACCGGCAGTCTGCAACCAGGACCACCAATGACGGAACCGAAATCGAAGAATATCGTCTGGCATCAAAGCACCGTGACTCGCGCCGAGCGTGAAGCCATCAGCGGGCACCGAGGGTGCACCGTGTGGCTGACCGGACTGTCCGGATCCGGCAAGTCCACCGTCGCCAACCTCCTGGAGAAGGCATTGTGGGAGCGCGGCGTGCGTTCCTACGTTCTTGACGGAGACAACGTCCGACACGGCCTCAACAAGGATCTCGGTTTTTCGCCGAAGGACCGTACCGAAAACATCCGCCGCATCGGTGAAGTGGCTGCGCTCTTCACCGACGCCGGGGTGGTCAACGTCACCGCGTTCATCTCTCCGTATCGAGCCGACCGCGACCTCGTACGAAAGGTGCAGGCCGAGGGAAACTTCATCGAAGTCTACGTAAAGTGCGACCTCGACGAATGCGAGAAGCGCGACCCTAAGGGCCTCTACAAGAAAGCGCGTGCAGGTGAGATCCCGGAATTCACCGGCATCTCGGCCCCCTACGAGGCGCCGGACAACGCCGAGTTGGTCGTCGATACCACCGGGCAAACGCCAGAGCAGAGCCTCGCCGTCATCCTGCGCTACCTCGAAACAAAGGCGTACATTCCGGCGGTCTGACTTCCGCCCATGCGCTGGTCGGTCACCCGGGCCACGTCGGCCGCCTTGTTTGCCATCTTGACGATGGTTCCCGCCGCCGAAGCAGGAACCATCGTCGGCAGGGCGACTTACCGCGGAACGCCGCCGCAGCCGCGCCGCATCCACATGACGGCCGATCCCGAGTGCGATCGGCTGAACCCGGACGGAGTCTCCGGTCAGACGGTGGTCGTCGCCCCCGACGGCAGCCTCGCCGGCGTCGTGCTGTCAATCAAAGAGGGCCTGGACGCGGACCTGAAATACCTCGTGCCGGCCACCGCGGCGGTGCTCGACCAGCACCGCTGTATGTTCAGCCCCCATGTGCTCGGGATACGGGTCGGGCAGGTCCTCGAGATCAAGAACAGCGATGCGACGATGCACAGTGTCCATGCGGCGCCGGCGTCCGGCAACGCCTTCAACGTCGCGATGCCGATGCTCGACCAGGTCATCAAGAAGAAGTTCGACAGCCGGGAGGTCGCGGTACGCGTCAAGTGCGACGTCCACCCGTGGATGTCGGCCTACGTCGCGGTGGTCGAACATCCTTTCTTTGCGGTTTCCGGGAGCGACGGAAGCTACGCGATCGAGAACGTTCCCCCGGGCACCTATACGCTCGAAGCGTGGCATGAGGCCCTCGGCGTTCAAACGTCCACCTCGGTAAAGGTCGGCGGCGACCAGCCGACAGAACTGGACTTTTCCTTCGGTGGAAAGTGAGACCTGGGCGGGCTAGGTTCCGGCGATCATCCCCTCGCATCGCAGGCATCGAGGTGGATATTTGTTCTCGATTCGAGGTTGGCAGGTCTTGGGACGGTTGTCGCAGACCGAATCGCTGGTTCTGGAAGTGTCCTGCGTCGTCGCGCTAGGCACGGCGCTTTGGATCGTGGGTCGCCAGCGGTCGACCGAGGCATTCGGTCTCGTGGAGCCAGCGTGGGCGCTGGTCGCCGCGCTGGTCGTGCTCGCAATCACAGCGACGGTATGGCTTGGAGTATAGGATGGTCAGTGACCCGCGGCGCTCAGTCCACAACACCGCACGCATCGCCGTGGTCGGATCGTTCCTGCTGATACTGGCCGGCGGCCTCGTGACGAGTCGCGACGCGGGCTTGTCGGTCCCCGATTGGCCGCTCGCGTTCGGCCAGCTCAACCCTCCGGGCTGGTGGCGGATCGAGAGCATTCGCACCGAACACGGACACCGTATCATCGCTTTCGCGGTCGCACTGTGGATGGCGTTCCTCGGCTGGCGCGTCTACCGACTGGAAGATCGGACGCTGGCGCGCCGCCTCGCGGCGGCCGGCGCCGCGGTGGTGTTGATCCAGGCCCTGCTCGGGGGCCTTCGCGTTCTGCGGCTCTCACTCGATCTCGCGATGGTTCACGGGCTCGTGGGCCAGTTGTTCTTCGCCCTCCTGTGCGCGTTAGCCGTGGTGACGGCTCCCGAATGGGAGACGCGCGAGCGCCTGCCGAACACACGACGAGAACGGTGCCTGACGATGGGCCTGGTCGTAACCGTGATACTGCAACTGGCCCTGGGAATATCCATACGGCATCTCGGCGCCGCCGCCAGGCCGCTGGCAGGAACGTGGTTGTACTATGCGCACGTTGGAACCGCGGGACTGGTACTGTCGGTGGCTCTCGACCTGAATCGCGGTGCGAACGCGACCGCCAAGCCTTCCGCAAACACCCTGCTAGCGACGATCGCGGCGCAGATCGTTCTCGGCATCGCTTCTTTCATCGTCACCGAGTCGATGGCGTACGATCGCCAGGCGACCATGCTCCAGGCGTGGCTCCCCACCCTGCACGTAGGCTGTGGAGCGGCCCTTCTCGGCGCATCGCTGACTCGATGCCTGCACGCCTGGCGCGAGAGCCTCATGCTGCCGCTGCCGAGACGCCAGGTTCAGAGAGGCGGCGCGGTTTGAGTTCGACGACGACACGGGTTCGCGGTCGCCCTGCCTCCGTCGATCGCTCACAGGTCTACCTCGAGTTGACCAAGCCGCGCATCACGATGATGGTCTTGCTGACCGTGGCGGTCGGTTTCTTCTGCGCACGCCCGGCTGCCACGTCACCGCTGGCGCTGTTCCACGTCCTGATCGGCACCGCACTGGCGTGTTCGGGTTCCGGCGCTCTCAACCAGTATCTCGAGCGCGAAGTCGACGGACAGATGAACCGCACGCGCTTTCGGCCGCTGCCGTCGCGACGCATCTCTTCCTCGGCCGCGATGGCTCTCGGTGCCGTATTGGCGTCGAGCGGTGTTGCCTATCTCGCGCTGACGGTCAATCTCTTGTCCGCTGCCCTCAACGCCCTGACTGTCGTCAGCTATCTCTTCGTCTACACGCCGCTGAAGCGTGTGAGCCCGCTTTCGACACTGGCCGGTGCGGTACCGGGTGCGTTGCCGCCGGTGATCGGCTGGGCGGCCGCGGGCGACAGTCTCGGCGTCGGCGCGGCGGTGCTGTTCGGCATCTTGTTTCTGTGGCAAGTCCCCCACTTTCTGGCGATCGGCTGGATGTACCGCGAAGACTACGCCCGCGGAGGCTTGCCGATGCTGGCGGTCCTGGACCGCGAGGGAAACGTCACGGCACGGCAGATGATAGTGTACTCGCTCGCGCTCATCCCGGTTTCGCTATGCTTGACGGCGAGCGGAGTTAGCGGTCATTTCTACTTCTGGTGCGCCGCGATCGCAGGGACCGGGTATTTCGCCGCCAGTGTAGCGGCGGCGCGAGCGCGAACGTTCGCCGGAGCCCGGCGCCTTCTACTCGCTTCTGTGCTGTATCTGCCGGCGCTCTTCGGCGCGATCTTTCTCGAAAAACTGGTCCCAGCCGTATTGGGGCAGTTCGCGATCCTGTTCACGTCGGGGGTCCAATGAACCGTCCGTTCGCCGTTCGAGTCTCCGAAGTCAGCCACAGCTATGGCTCGCATCAAGCGCTCGACAACGTGGGTTTCGAGGTCGCGCCCAGAGAGATCTTCGGGCTGCTGGGTCCGAACGGCGGCGGCAAGACTACCCTGTTCCGTATCCTAGCCACCTTGCTGCCCATCCAGCACGGAACCGTCGAGATAGACGGGCACGACGCACGCAGCGACGTGGCAGGACTGCGCAGTAGAATCGGGGTGGTATTCCAGTCTCCGAGCTTGGACATCAAACTGACGGTTCGTGAGAACATGCTTCATCACGGTCATCTGTACGGTTTGTACGGCAGCACTCTTTCGACCGCCGTCGCCGCGGGCCTGTCGCGTGTCGGCCTCACCGATCGCTCGGGAGACATGGTCGAGACGCTGTCGGGTGGCCTCAAGCGACGCGTCGAAGTCGCCAAGGGGCTTCTGTCGGAACCTTCCGTGTTGATACTGGACGAGCCCTCGACCGGTCTCGACCCCGGGGCACGGCGCGACTTGTGGGCGTACCTGGCGGCGCTGCGCGAAGAGAGCGGGACGACGATCCTCGTCACCACACACCTCATGGAGGAGGCCGAGCACTGTGATCGTCTCGGCATTCTGGATCGCGGGCGAATCGTATCGAGCGGAACTGCCGAGACGCTGCGTAGCAAGATCGGCGGTGACATCCTGACCATTCGCGCGGAAAGCGCCGACACGCTCTGCACGGCATTGAACGAGCGCTTTGGCCAACGCGCCAACGTAGTCAACGGTACGGTGCGGCTCGAGAGCCCCGACGCGCGGCATCTCATCCGGCAGATCTACGAGGCATTCCCAGAACAAGTGGACACCATCAGTCTGGGTCGTCCCACTCTGGAAGACGTCTTCATCCACGAAACCGGGCACCAATTCTGGAACGAATGAAAACATCACCGCTCCTCTCCTCGCTTCTCGCGGTATACACCCTCACCAACCGTGAGGTCGTCCGCTTCCTGCGCCAGCGCAACCGCGTTTTCGGTGCGCTGGCGCAGCCTGTGCTGTTCTGGCTGATCTTCGGTCAGGGACTGAGCGGCGCAAGGTTCCACTCGGTCAGCGTCGGCTACAGCGAGTACTTCTTTCCCGGCATCGTCGTACTGGTCGTACTCTTCACCGCGATATTCGCGACAATCTCGATCATCGACGACCGCAACACGGGTTTTCTGCAAAGCGTACTCGTCGCTCCGGTGCCGACCGTTGCGATCGTTATGGGTAAGGTTGCAGGAACCATGGTGCTGGCCGTCGGGCAGGGAGTACTGGTGTGCGCGCTGGCAGCCTTGGGAGGCTTCGAGATCGGACTGGGAGGCCTCGCCGCCTCGCTTCCCGTGCTCGTCCTGCTTTCTATCGCGCTGGCCGGCGTCGGACTCATGATCGCCTGGCCGATGGATTCGACGCAAGGCTTCCACGCCATCATGATGGCGTTCTTGATGCCGATGTGGCTGCTCTCCGGGGCTTTCTTCCCTCCGGGAGGAACACCGAGTTGGCTCGGCTGGATCATCGCACTGAACCCGCTCACCTACGGGGTCGCGTTGCTGCGCTATTCGCTCTACGCGGCGGGGAGCCCGGCAACGGCGGGACTTCCTCCCCTTTCGTTCTGTTTCGTGGCCACCATCGCGTTTGCCGCTGCCACCCTCGGCGGTTCGGTGTTCGTCGCACGCAATCGCGCCGGGGGCCGACACCCGTGACCTCCGGGCGAGGCGCCATCCGCGTGGCGAGAGCGACGGCGGCCGTCACTCTCGCAGTGCTGCTGGTGGGCGCCGCTCTGGCCCTCGTCGCGATGCGCGAGGTCGCGTGGAAACCGGCCGAGTTGCCCGTGCTCGGGCAGGTGCCGGCCTTCTCGCTCATCGACCAGGAGGGCGCGAAATTCACCGACCAACGCTTGAAGGGGCGCGTGTGGGCCGCGAGTTTCTTCTACACGAGTTGCCCGGGGCCCTGCCCCGTCCTGGTCGAGAAACTCGCCGAGTTACGCCGGCGCGTGAGCCCGGAACACCTCGCGGTCGTGTCGTTCAGCGTCGATCCCGATACCGATACCGCCGAAGTGCTACGGGCCTACGCGAGGGAACACGGGATCACTACATCGCAGTCGTGGTGGCTTGCCACGGGACTACGAGAAGAGGTCCTGGCGCTCATCCGGAACGGGTTCCTCAGCGCCGTGAGCCGGGAAGAACCCGCCGAGGGCGCCGCTACCTCGCAGAATGGTCCGATCATGCACAGCACGCGGGTTCTGCTCATCGACGGAGACCGCCGCATTCGTGGAGTGTACTCGAGTGACGAATCGGAAGCGCTCTCCCGTCTCGAAGACGACGCGACGCACCTGAGGTCACATCGGTCTTCGAAACGGGATTGAGCGGCCTCGTCACCGCAACGGTCTATGCTTTTCCGGCGGTCATCGCCTCCGAGAGTATGCGCGAGGTACTCTCGCGCATGATCCGAGAATCCACCGGCTTGCACTCGAGCAACGTCTGACGGACCTGCTTGCCGGAGATGAACACCGGATCCTCGCCCTTGTGATTCTCCATCAGATCGACTCGGCCGACCGACTCGTAGTAGGCGGCGAATCCGACCTTGAGCGGTTTGATCTTCAAATCTCCCTTCAGCTCGCTGAAGATCTCTTGCGCATCGAAGTCGCCCCAGATCGCCGTACCGTCGTGATACGGAGCATCGGCGTGTTTGCGTCCGATGATGATGTCGGTGAATCCGAAGTTCTGACGGTAGATGGCATGCATGACCGCCTCACGCGGCCCGCCGTAGAACATCTTGATATCGAGCCCGAGCAGAATCACGCGATCAGGGACCTGCTCACCGCGCGGTCCCCACAGAGTAGGATCGCTGTCACCTTCTCCGATCCCGCGCGCCTGGATCAACGCTTCGTAGGTCTCCATTCGCACTTCCGCGTTGACGTCGTCTCCCTTGGTCTCGCCGATCAGCGGATTCAGACAGGCGCCGGCATCGTGGCCTTGACGGATCAGCGACTCGAGACCGTAGACGAGCGCGTATTCATGGGCCCGGTGCAGCGGGTTGCGCGTCTGGAACGCGACCACGCGGTTCCAACCGTGTGCGCGCAGCAACTCTCTCACTTCGCGAGGTGACAACACGTAACGGCCGAACTTGGGGTGCTTGGGCTGGGGCAACACTCGGATGGTGCCGCCGAGCAGATGCGTCTTGTCAGCGTCTCCTTTGAGCACCATGTCCGCGCCCGGGTGGTCGATGCGCTCGGTCCCGTAGACCTTGGAGAGGTAACGCATCTTGTCCCAGGCGAACACGTCGGAGAGTGCGAGCGTCGCGACGATGGCTCCGGTAGAGGTCACGAGTGCAACGTCCTGCCCTGCAGACAGCCGCGCGGCGAGTTCGGACGTAGCGGGCAACGACAACGGGATCGACCACGCGTACTGTTTGCCATTGTGCTCTACGACCATCTCGTCGAGCACGCGCTCGTAGGTCGCGCGGCCCATCGGGCCGGAAAGCGGCGAGAGAGCTCCATCGCCGAAACGGTAGACGGTAGAGAGATCGGCATCCGAAATCTGGACACGGACGAGTTTCTCTGCGCCAGCAAGAAAGCTCGCGCGCTCGATTTCGGGGACGGTACAGGACAGCGGCTCGGTGAGCCCACCATGAACGGGAACGAGATCGGACATCAACGGGTCTCCTCTTCTTCTGACTCGCTCGGAATTGCTTGAAATTCGACCGTGAGGGGGGAAGCCGACGGAGTCGACATCGCCGCGCAGGCGCGAGTTCCTTGCCAGCAACCTGGCAGGAAGACAACTCGACCGGTGCCCGGGACCGGCCTGGTCCACCCCGCCGTCAGCGGCTCTCGGCCGCAACCGCGTCGGCCTCGGCATCCGAGGTCGGCACCGGCCCGGGGCACACCCGTCCACTGGAGCCCCCGACTCTCGACGCGAGCCTGGCCACCCAGTCTTCCTCGGCAGCACGCGCGGCCCTCAGGTTGGGACCAGCGTGGGGCGCGGCGACCACGAACAATGTTTCGCCGGCCGCGGTCGGGAAGAACCCGGCGAGCGCCGCAACACCGCCATCGGTGGTGTTGAGCGTTCCAGTCTTGCCGGCCATGCCGTTGGCAACACCTGAGTTGCGCAACGCGGGGAACAGTTCGAAGAGCGTACTTTCGCCGCAACCCATGACCGGAAGCAGATCGCCCACGCTCCGTCCGCGGGCGGCGAGCATGTCTCGCAGGTCCCTGAGCACCCTGACGATCATACGCGGAGTGATGCGGTTGCGACCCAGCCCAGAAGAGGTCTCGAAGCTGGCGACGACGGAAGTCTGGCCCCAGCGCCGGGCCAGGAAATCGCCCATGCCCGACGGCGCTCCAAGCGCCTGATCGAGTCGCTCGATGTCGTTGTTCGAGAAGACGTTGAAACGGTGAAGAGCAGTGAGCAGTGGCTCGGAACGATGCACCACCAACCATCTGTGCGCCGCCGTCGGAGAAACCAGAGCGGCCCCGTCCACACGAACGCGGGGCGGCGCCTGCAACGCCCAGCCATACCGCGCCGCCATGCCTGCCCACGCCTCGGACTCGGCAGACGACCAGCGCTGCGGATCCCACGCGGTCCTGAGCCTGTCGGCCATCTGCAGCGCGCGCTTGTTCGGATCACTCTCGCGACCCGCCGACCCGCGTTCCCAGCCGATCCAGAACGAGTTGTCGACGAGCAGGTTGCCGCGGATCTCTCGCACCCCCGCGGCGAGCAACCGGCGCGAAACCAGGACGGCGTTCTCGAAGTGAAAATCGGGATCTCCGCCGCCGCCGACGATCAGATCGCCGTCGAGCACGCCGTCTCGCGGTGGTCGCGGCGTACTGGCACCGAACCGCGTCTCGAAGCGATGGTCGGGCCCGAGCGTCGACAAAGCCCTGAGCGACGTCACCAGCTTGACGACGGAGGCCGGATTGATCGGGTCGTCCGGCACTCTGGAGTCGACGTCCTTGCCGCCAAGCGACTCCACGTGCCAGACCAGCGCGGGGCCGTGCGCTGCGCCAATCGCCGCCACTGCGAGCCCCGGCCGGCAGAGCGCAAGGCCTGCCGCTACGACAAGCGCCGCGGCGATACGCAACAGACCGGTGCGGCGCGGTCGGCGGCCTTCGAATGCGACGCGAGCCTCGGTCACTCGGCCGCAGGCGCATCGCCTCACCGGCCGCCCCGCGCGTTCGCATTCCCGGTCACCAGTACGACCTTTCCGGTCACGCGACGATCCAGCATCGCCCGCAGCGCCCTGCCAGCCTCTTCCAGAGGGAACGTAGCACTGACATGGGGGCGCAGTTTGCCCTCCTGGAACCACGCCCCGAGTTTGGCGAGATTCTCGGCGTTGCGCACGGGCTCGCGGGCGGTGAACGATCCCCAGAACACCCCGATCACCTGGCACCCCTTGAGGAGAACCAGATTCACGGGAAGCTGCGGAATACGACCGCTGGCGAATCCGATCACCAGCAAGCGTCCATCCCAGCCGATGCAACGGATCGCGTCATCGAAGATGTCACCGCCTACGGGATCGTAGATCACGTCGGCTCCTCGGCCGCCGGTCAGTTCTTTGACGCGATGCTTGAGATTCTCGGTCGTGTAGTCGATGACTTCGTCAGCGCCGAAACGACTACAGATCGCCAACTTCTCCGCGGTGCTGGCGGCCGCGATCACGCGTGCGCCCATCGCTTTGCCGATCTCGACAGCCGCCAACCCGACGCCGCCAGCGGCTCCTAGCACCAGGAGCGTCTCTCCGTGCTTCAGATGCGCTCTGTCCTCCAGCGCATAGTGAGACGTCCCGTAGGTCATCGTGAAACCGGCGGCCGTCACGGTGTCCATCCCGCTCGGAATCGACACCAACCGCTCGGGCTCGAGCACGATTTCTTCCGCGAAACCGCCCCAGCCGCACATTCCGATCACTCGGTCGCCAACGTTCCATCGCGACACGCTGCTGCCCACTTCGACGACTTCACCGGCCACTTCTCCGCCCGGCGAAAAAGGCAGCGGCGGCTTGAACTGATACTTGTCCTCAATGATCAGCGTGTCTGGGAAATTGATGCCGCAAGCCTCGACGGCGACACGCACCTGCCCGGCGCCGAGCGGCGGGGAAGGAACCTGCTCGACCGCGAGCGCCTCGGGCGGACCGAACTCACGACAAACGACAGCACGCATGGGAACCTCCTCAGACGAGGTTCGCTAGCACAGCGACGTCAGGTTTGCGAAAAACGATCTCGCCGTGCGATCGGCACGTCGCACCGACTGGGCGGGTTCAAGGACACACTGCTGCGACCCGAACTCCCTCGCCCGCGTCGGCCTGTGAAAAGTCCTGCTTCGCGGTTACGAGATTCTCGTTGGCGGCAGGATAATAACTTGGGCTTTCCTGGATCGCCTTCTCGAAGCAGGACGCCGCTTGTCTCGCCCGACCTTCCTCCAAGTACAGCAGCCCCAAGTTGTTATAAGCTGTCGGTGCGTCGGAACCACGGCGGAACGACTCGAACGCGCGCGCATAGCTTCCCGCCTTGGCGTATGCGCGTCCGAGATTGTTGTAGGTGCGAGCACGCTCGGCCTCGGGCGTGAACGACACCGCCCTTTCGAAGGTCTCGATGGCTTTCGGATAATCCTTCTTGAGATAGTACGCCACGCCGAGGTTGTTCAAGACCGAAGGCTCGTCTCGACGCACGGCCAGCGCCGCTCGGTACTGGACGATCGACTCGTCGAACGCTCCAAGCTGGTCGTACAGCACTCCAAGGGCCTCGCGGGCTTTCCACAGGCCGGAATCGAGGTCGATAGCGCGACGCAACGCGACCTCCGCCTGTTCGTGCTCTCGCAGCGCCAGCAACGCTCGACCTCGTCCTTCGTAGCCGCGCGCGTTCATCGGATCGGCGCTGATGATCGCGTCGAAGTGCGCGACAGAGTCGCGCGGAGAACCGCTCTTCAGCATCAACAATCCGATTTTGTAATGCAGTTGCCAGGCGCCGGGATCCAGTTCCAGAGCGCTCTCGTACTTGTTCTGCGCCTGCGCGACCTCATTTCGAGAGAGATAGGCATCGCCGAGCGATTCGTATTCGCGCGCCGTCATCGGCGGCAGGTCCTTCAGCTTGGAGTCCGCAACCGGCATCCCTTCGGCCTGCCGTTCCAGAATGTCCTCGTACACGCCCTGCTCGAACGGCTGCGAAAAGATCGTCGGGATGCTGCAGCCGCCGGCACCGACTCCGGTCAGTCCTGCAACCAGGGCCACGCTGATGCGCACGAACCTCGCGGTGCACCGGTATCGCACCTCAGACACCTCGCTCTTTGCGCCGCCGAGCCCGCGTCACGAGTTCAACACCGGCATCAGGATCCGCATCCCTTGAACGATTGCGGGACCGAGAATGACGATGAACAAGCTGGGGAAGATGAAGAACATCAGCGGAAAGAGCATTTTCACGGGCAGCTTGCCAGCCATCTCCTCGGCTTTGAGTGCACGTTCCGTGCGCATGGAATCCGAGTGAACCCGAAGAGCCAAGCCGATGCTGGTACCAAAGCGATCAGTCTGAATCAGCAACGCGACCAGCGTCTTGACCGGATCGAGGTCCACGCGTCGCGCAAGGTTTCCGAGCGCCGCTGCCCGAGGAAGCCCGGCTCGAAGCTCGAGCGCCACCAGGTGAAACTCCTCACACAACTCCGGGTGCGCCATCGCGAGTTCTCTCCCGGTCCTGCCCAGCGCGGCGTCCAGCCCCAGCCCCGCCTCCACGCAAACCACGAGCAAATCGAGCGCGTCCGGGAATCCGTGCAGGATCTTCAGCTTACGCTTCTTCACCATGTGGCTGAGCCACAATTCCGGGCCATACAACCCGGCCGCTGCCATTAGCAAGTACGCGAAGAGTCGTTGCACCAGCGGTGCTTGGTCGAGGGCTTCGATCGGCAGCAGAAAGACGATCCCGGGAAGCACGAATGTGAAGAGCAGCTTGAACCCCGTGAATACCGCCGGTGCGTTGTCGCTCCGGTAGCCGGCAGTGATCAACAACTGCCGCAGCGCGGACAACTCGGGGGCCTTCTGTTTGGCCTGGTTCGCGTTCCCGACCTTCTCAAGCAAGCGAACGGCGAGTTCGCGGAAATATTGCAGTCCCGTAGTCGCGACTTCCGTTTGTGCGTCCGTGGACTGCCCTCGGACGCGTGCCTGCCAGCCTCGACGCTCGCGCTGCGACTGGACCAGCAGCGTCACGCCCATCACCGCCAGAAAAGCCGCCGCAAAGACGAGCACGGAAATTGTCGCGATCGGAGATGCTGGCATAATCTTCTCTCAAACCTTGAAATTGATCATACGGCGAGTGACGACCATCCCCATGATCATCATCAGCAAGCCACCGGTCACCATCGATCTTCCCGCCGGGTCGGTAAACAACAACGAAATGTAGTCGGAATTAATGAAGTACATCGCGATGCCGATCCCGAAAGGCAACGAGAACATGACTATGGCGGAGATGCGCCCCTCCGCCGAAAGTGCGCGTACCTTGCCGTGCAGTTCGAATCGCGCTCGAATCAGACGAGCGATTCCCTGGATGATCTCGGCAAGATTGCCTCCGGTCTCCAACTGCACCAGCAACGACGTCACGAAGAACTTGATGTCGACGGAATCGATGCGTTCCGACATGTCCTTCATGGCTTCCGGAACCGAGATCCCGAAGCTGATTTCGTCAAAAGTCTTCTTGAACTCCGACCGCACCGGTTCGTCCATCTGTTCAGCGACCATCTTCATCCCCATGATGTAAGCATGGCCGGCCATCAGCGTCCGTGCGATGAGATCGAGTACCTCGGGTAGCTGCGCTTCGATCGCCTTCAAGCGTTTGTTGCGTCGCCACCGGAAATAGAGCCACGGGATCGCGGCTCCACCCGCGGTCAAACCCAGAGCGACAGGTAGACCCATCCGCACGAGCAAACCGATTACGAGGCCGCCCGCACAGGCCAGGCCCGAGATGAGCAGGAAAACACTCACCGGCATCTCACTGTCGGACTGTCGCAGCAGGCGCTTGATCGCCGCCAGTGGCGCAAGTTTGTTGAGCAGGACGATGTACCAAGCGTCCTTCCCCATCGCGTCGCGGCGGACGATCTCCACTACCGCATCGCGCTGCGACAACTCCACCTCTGCCCGCAGGCGGCGCACGGTTGTCGTCTGATCTCCGTAGGCGGCATGATCGTAGAGGAAGTAGCCGCCCATGATCAGGAGCACGATGGCCAGAAAAGCTCCTACGGCGAAGACGATGGGCATCGGATTCTCCCTCAAATCTCGTAGACTCTGTTCGGATTGAACAGGTCCGGAGGCACGAACAAACCCAACGTTTCGAACTTTGCCATGAATTTCGGCCGGATACCGGTCGCTCCGAATCGCCCCCGAACCCGACCTTGCGCGTCGAGTCCGGTCTGCTGAAAGGAGAAGACCTCGTTGATCGTTACCACTTCCCCTTCCATTCCGGTGACTTCCGCTAGACTCGTCAGCTTTCGAGTGCCGTCCGAAAGGCGGGTCATCTGAATGATCACGTTGATGGCCGAAGCGATATAGTGCCGCATCGCTTTGGTCGGCAGATTGAGACCGGCCATGGCCACCATCGTCTCTATGCGTGTGAGCGCATCGCGCGGTGTATTGGCGTGAATCGTGGTCAGCGAGCCATCGTGGCCGGTGTTCATTGCCTGCAGCATGTCCAGTGCCTCACCGCTGCGAATCTCGCCGAGGATGATGCGATCCGGGCGCATACGCAGGCAGTTCTTCACAAGCTCGCGCTGAGTGATCTCGCCCCGTCCCTCGACGTTGGGCGGACGTGTCTCCAAGCGAACGACGTGGTCCTGACGCAACTGGAGCTCTGCCGAATCCTCGATGGTAACGATGCGTTCATCCTCGGGAATGAACCCCGACAAGATGTTCAGAATCGTCGTCTTACCGCAGCCGGTGCCCCCGGAGATGATGACGTTGAGACGCGCCTTCACGATGCGCTGCAGGATTTCGCCTATCTCGGGGGTCAGAGACTTCTTGTTGATCAGGTCTCCCAACTGGAGCGGATCGCGACTGAATTTTCGAATCGAGACCGCCGGCCCGTCCAGAGCCAGAGGTGGGATGATCGCGTTGACGCGGGACCCATCCGGAAGTCGTGCGTCGACCATCGGCATGGATTCGTCAATTCGCCGACCGACTCCGCTGACGATTCGATCGATGATCTTTCGCAGGTGCAGGTCGTCGCGGAAACGAATGTCGGTCTTCTGGAGTTTGCCCGCACGCTCGACGTAGACCATCCGGTAATTGTTAACAAGGATATCGGAAACGGTCGGATCGTTCAGCAGCGGCTCGAGAGGACCGTAGCCCAACACCTCGTTTTGGATGTCGACTACGAGTTGCTCTTTCTCCCGCATGTTTAGCGGGACTTGCTCCTCCGTGAGGATTCGCTGGATCAGCCGCCCTAGTTCACGCTTGAGAGACTCCTCATCCAGCGCAGCAGCCGCAGACAAGTCGAGGACTTCGATGACCCGCTCGTGAACCCGGCCCTTGAGTTCATGGTATCCGGAGACTCCGGCCCCGCCGGCTTGAGCCTTCCCGCTGGTCGCCGCCACGCCCATCATCGCCTCCTAAGGGAAACCCCAGACGATCCCCGAACCACCTACGCCAACCTCGGTGTGGGGGTGCCCTTTACGACTTTCTCGCCGACCGCGCGAAACATCCCCGACAGGAACGACGCTTTGGGCGTCGCGCCTGTCGTCCCCGAGAGGTCGGTGGAGATCTTCGAAAAAGCTCTGGCAAGCCCGGAACGGGGCGCGAACTCGACCACTGGCCTGCCGCTGTTGACGGCGTCGCCCGCGGCCTCGTGGTCACGCGGAAGAAGCCATTGCGGCTTCATCTGCAAAACATCCTTCGTCTCGGTAAGAATGACTTCGTCGCGATCCACGAAATAGTTCACTACCAATTGAAGCACCGCAGGATCCAGTCCTGACCCTTCTTCACCGCGCAGCTGTTCGAGCAACCGCTTGGTGCGCCGGACGACGGGCACGCTCAGACACGTCACCACCAGAACACTCGCCGCGAGATGCAGTGCCGCGAACGTCGCCATGTCGATATTGTGGCCGCAATCGACGACTACGAAGTCGTACATCGTGCGCATCAGTTTCAAGGACCGATCGACGCACTCGGCGGAAACGTGACCGCCGCCAAGATCCACGTCTCCCAGCGGCAACAATTCCACTCCGGAAGAGTGCTTCGTCATCATCCCGGCGAGAAAGATGTTATCCAATCTGGAGAGGTCCAGATCCAGATCGCGGATGCTACGCAGCGGGTTCACGTCCAAGTAGGTCGGAATGTCGCCTCCCTGCAGATTGAGATCGACGACGGCGACCGCTTGACCGCACTGGCGGAGGGCTACCGCCAAGTTGACTGCTATGGTCGTGGTTCCGATGCCAGTCTTGCCACCAATCACCCCGAGCACCTTGCCGCTGCGACGAAGGTCTCCAACTGTCGCTTCCGCGTGACGCTCCCGAAACCTCTGGAACGCCTGCTGCACCTCTTCGCCGCGAAGCGGCTGGGTCAGGAACTCCTTGACGCCCGCGCGCATCGCCTCCAAAAGCAACTGCGGCTCTGGACGAGCCGCAGTCAAGAATATCTCCGTGGATGGGGAAGTCTGCTGAACGCTTCGGATCCTGGCGAACGTTTCTCCAGGCTCCGTCTCGTTCAGTTCCAGAAACAGAAGTTGTGCAAAACTCGGATCTTCCTCCCGTTGCAGCACGCAGTCCGCGAGCGTAGCCACGTACTGCTCCAAGGCACGGCGAATCGCATCGTTCCGGATTTCGAGCCTTACACCAATTCTGCCTGTCATCACTCCTGCCTCTAAGCGGCATCTATTCGATCACGGCCCCAGCGCCGACCGCAGTCCCGTAATACGGGCCGCCACCTTGGCCCCACGGGACGATCTTGCACTCTACATGCGCCCACATCTCGAGGTTGTCGACTTTGTATATCCTGGCGGTCGCAAACCCAACGATCTTGATTACCTCATGCGGGTTGGAGCAGTCGTCCTTGTCGTACACCGGGATGTGGACCAGCCAGTTCCCATCCGGGCCTTTCCTGTGGTTGTAGAGTGCGCGCATCTCCGGATACGCGCTCGCGACTGTGCCGCCGGTGAAATTGTAGTACGTCTGATCCGCGACGGTCTCGGGGCTGCTGTAGTAGCCATCCTTGAGTCCGTCCAGGATGTGATCCAGTTTCGCGGCGCTCGACGGAGTATCGGTAAAGACGTGCCAGCCGGCGCAGCCGATGTAATCTCCGGTAGGATAGAATCGGATATTGTTCTCCGAACCGCAAGGCGAATCCTTGGAAGTGAACCAGTACTTGGAGATACCCACAGGGATATCTCCCTTGCCAGTCGGAAGTTTCTTCAAACCCGATATGCCCGCTGCAGCGGCGTCTGCCTTCACGGCCAGGCTGTTGACGCCTAGCACGGCGGCCAACAGCGTGGATACCGCGCCGTTCGAGGACTCATCACGGCGCGCGGTAACC
>JACRCR010000125.1 GCA_016218925.1 Deltaproteobacteria bacterium
CCGTTGTAGCGCGCCTCGGCCAGGTAGTGGACCGTGGAGATGTTGCTTTGGGTCGGATTGTTGGCCCAGACGAGCACCAGCTCGGAGTGAAACCAATCGTCGTGACTGGAACACGAACCGTAGCGCCCGAAAGTCAGGAACAGCCCGGGAGCAATGTCACTGACCTCGGCCAGAACGTCCGAGACCGTGGCGCCAAGACGCAAGAAGATATTGTTCGCCAGCGCGATCGTCTGAACGCCGCCCTCGGTGGTGCCCGGACGCAGGATCGACCGCGGCCCCGATTCTTCCATCGCGTCGAGCATCGCCTCGGCGATTTCGGTCGTTGCCTCATCCCACGAGACGCGCTCCCAGCGGCCTTCGCCGCGCTCGCCGGCGCGGCGCAACGGATACGTCACGCGATCCTTTCCGTTGATCATCCTGCTCCACGCCGCTCCCTTCTGGCAGCCGGTGGGGTTCATGTCGGGCACGCCGGCCTCGACCGTCGTGAAAGTTGCCGCTGGTTCCTCGCGCACGATGCGTCCGTCGCGAACGTAGACTCGATAGGGACAGTTGGCCGGATAGCAGTCGACGCAGTGCGTGCCCCACGTCACTTTGTCCCACTTCCATTTGTCTCGATACGTGTCTGCCCACGCGCCGCTGGTCAGATTGGTCGATGTGTCTCGTGCTGCGTCTCGAGGGCGGCTCATCGCAGGTCTCCTTTGTCGGGTTCGCGCGACCAGACGATCTCGGCCGGGTCACGGTGGAGGTGGCCGAGAGCGTCCGTCCACTGGTAGAGAATCAGCGTGTCCAGCAACCACGACGGCTCGCCGCGCGGCCGTTTGTCGAGCTCGGCTTTGAGGGTAGCGAGCGCACCGTGGACGGCCGGACCGAACAGCGACTCTAGATAGGCCGGCGGAATGCGCTCCCCGGCCTCGTCCACGCTGCCGTCCGCGTTGAGCAGCGCGGGCGCCAGCGGCGGCACATAGTATACGTTGGGTTCCACGCCGAACTCGGGATGCAGCGGCAGCGCCACCTTGCACTGGCGCACGAGCTTGTGGACGGCCGAGTTCTCGTCGTCGAGAAACCCGACGAACGCAGCCCGGCCCGGGCACTGCCGCACGCACGCCGGAGCAACGCCGAGATCGATGCGCGGGAAACAGCCGATGCACTTCTGCGAGACTCCGCGCAGCGCGTTGAAGTCGATCTTCTTGTAGGGACACGCCTGGATGCACGACCCGTCGCCCTGACAGCGCGTTTCGTTGATGAGGACGATTCCGTCTTCATCGCGCTTGAAGATCGCGTCATGCGGACAGGCTTCGACGCACGCCGGCCGGGTGCAGTGCGCACACAGACGCGGCAGGTAGAAGTAGTAGGAGTTCGGATACTGGCCGCCGCCCTCATCCTCGTCCCAGTTCATTCCCCAGGCAGGGTTCCCGCCGATCGCGCGCAGGTGGACGTCGCGACCGTGGCCCCCCGACTGCACTTCGTCGTGGTTGAACTCCCAGCCGCCGCCGATCTCATCCGCAGTTGGCCGCCGGCCGAGCTTCAGGTGGCCGTCAACGTACCCCCCACCCATCGTCTCCCAGTCGCGGGGCATCCCGCGCCCGGGCTGGGTGTTGACGGTCATCCACCACATCGATTCGGTACCGGGGTCTTCCCCGGGCCACAGCACCTTGCAGGCTACCGAACAGGTCTGGCACCCGATGCACTTGTTGAGGTCGAAGACCCAAGCAAGCTGCCGCCTGGACTGCGTGACGTTTCCCATGGCTTTGCGATCCTCGCTGCTGTTCGTCGCTGTGAAACCTTTCCCTGGTCGTGGCATTAGACCCGCAAGCGACCGATTGTTGAATGCGATCGCCGGACAAAAACCTGATACTTTCCGCCACGGCCACCCGGTCGAAGCGCTTGGATGCGCTGCGGATCGCGGGCACCGCGCTGCCCGCAGTCTTGCGAGCCAGGCACGCGGCGGCGGCGGCGCGGCCAAGCGCGCAGTTGGCGGCGGCGCGGCCAAGCGCGGCGTCCCCGTGCATTCCCGGCCAGGCCGCATTGGTGTATATCGCTCGCTCCCGACGTGACCGCGGGAACCCGGGTTGAGCGTTGACAGCCAAGATCGCAGCAACGGACATGCGCCAAGATGATCGCGCACAGCCACGCCCGCGGCGGGTGTACGTGCTTGCCTGTCAGGTACTGCAGAACGCCTTGCAGCCGCTGGTGCAGAACATGCCCGGCCTCGCCACCTGCCGCTTCATGCCCTACGGCCTGCACGGGGTGCCCGCAGAGATGGCAGCGCGGCTGCAGGCCGTGGTGGACTCGGAGACCGAGCCGGGCGTGGTGCTGGTCGGATACGGCCTGTGTGGCAACGGCCTGGTCGGATTGCAGTCGCGGCGGCATGCGCTGGTGATTCCGCGCACCGACGACTGCATCGCCGTCTTGATGGGGTCCTACGAGAAGTACCGCGAAGACTTCTTTCGCCACCCCGGCACCTACTATCTGAGCGAGGGCTGGGTGGAGAGCGGCTTCCATCCGATCGCGCAATTCCAGCAATGGTGCGCACGCTACGGCGACGAGCGGGCACGACGCCTGATCGCGCGTGCCTACAAGCGTTACCGGCGTGTCGTGCTGGTTGCGTTCACGCCTGCCGAGTTCGATCGCTATCGCCAGCAGGCACAGGCCGTGGCCGCGCTGCTGGGGGCCGCCTACGAAGAAATGATCGGCGAACCGACCCTGCTGCAGCGGCTGGTCTGGCACGCCGACGCGCTGGATCACGGCGAAGACGAATTCGTGGTAGTGCCCCCCGGCGCGCAGGTGCGGCAGAGCGACTTCGTGCGGTGAGGTCGATTCCGCTGCGTACCCGCCGCTCAGAAGGCGGCTCTTTGCTTGGGCACGGGATCGGGCGGCCGTGCGCCGAGATACTTCCGCAAGTGCGGGAACCCGTCCACCATGTGCGGCAGATGCATCGCGCGCGCGAAAGCGCGCTGGAAGCCGCTCTCGGCTGACAGCTCGACGTACTCCACGCGGCGCGCCATTTCCTCGGCTTCACGGCGCTTGGGCGCGCTCAGCAGCGCCATGCGCGCGCCGTCGCCGGCGGCGTTGCCCACCGAGTGCACGTTGCGCAGGTCGCAATCCGGAAACATTCCCAGACTCATCGCCTTGGTCTTGTCCATGAAGCTGCCGAACGCGCCGGCCAGCACGATCTTGTCGGGTCGCTCGATGCCCAGTCGCTCGAGCATCAGTTTGGCGCCGGCGTACATCGCGCCTTTGGCCAGTTGAACCGCCCGCACATCGTCGGCAGTCACCGCAATATCCGTGGCAACCGCGGTTTCGCTCGCCCACGCCAGCACGAACTCCAACTTGCCGTCGGCGCCGCGCCGCAGGCGCGGCGTAGCCAGTCCCTGATGAAATGCACCCGACCGTTCGAGCACGCCGGCGCGGTACATCTCGGCAACCGCGTCGATGATCCCTGAACCGCAGATGCCGCGCGCGCCACCCGCAGCGTGGGGCTTGCGATGCCAGCTGCGATCCCCGATGGCCTTCCACTGCACCTCGCGCGTGATCGGGTCGATATTCACCTTCTCGATCGCCCCTGGTGCGGCCCGCATTCCGAACTTGACCGAGGCTCCTTCGAACGCCGGTCCGGTCGCGCACGAACACGACAGCAACCGCTCGCGGTTGCCCAGGATCAATTCGCCGTTGGTGCCGATGTCGATGATCAACGTGACATAGTCGTAAGCGTACGGATGCTCGGCGAGCAGCACGGCAACGCTGTCGGCACCGACGAAGCCGGCCTGCAGCGGAAGTACGTGAACGTTCCCCGACGCCAGCATATCCAGGCCCGACTCGCGGCCTTTGAGGTCGATTGCCCGCTGCACTGCCGGTGGGTACGGCGAAAGGCCAACTTCGTCGGGACGAATCCCGAGAAACAGGTGATGCATCACCGTGTTGCCGACGATCACGGTTTCGAGGATTTCGCGCGGCGCAATCCGCGCATCTTTCGCGACGCCGGCAATGATCCCGTTCAGCCCTTCGAGGATGCAACGGCGCAGCCGCTCCAGTCCGTCCGGATTCGTCCGGGCGTAGGTCAGACGCGACAGCACGTCCTCGCCGTACACTACCTGCGGGTTGAGCGTCGAGGTCGTGGCGACGACGCGGCCACTGCGCAGATCGCACAGGAATCCGACCACCGTCGTCGTGCCGATATCGACCGCCAGGCCGTAGCAACTCTCGACGAGACCGGGCTCGACGAGGATGACTTCACGGTTCATCCACACGCTCACCGTCACCCGCCAGTCTGCCGCGCGCAGCACCGCCGAAAGCGCGCGCAGCACGTCGATGTCGATGGTAATGTCGTCGAGACCGTAGCTGCGCCGCAGCGCCGCGGCGAGTCGTTCGAAATCCCCGCACGCGTCGATCAGAGAAGGCCGGGGCAAATCGACGGTGTACTTGCGCACCGCAGGATCGATGGTCACGCGGATCGCGCGCGCGCTCTTGCGGACCACCTGCTGGTCGGCGCGGCTCTCCTCCGGCACGAAGACGACCACATCGCCGGTGATCTCCGTGCAACACGACAAGCGATCGGCGGGAGTTGCGTCGCGGTCGATGAGCCCGGACTCCACCGTATCGGGCGGCGCGGCGTGCTCGAGGCGCGACTCGATTCCGTACTTCTCGAAGAACCCCTCGCGAACCGTCACCCGGCACTTGCCACAGGTGTGCTGCTGCCCGCAGGTCGCTTGGATTTCGAGCCCCAACCGGAGTGCGGCAGCGAGGATCGTCTGTCCCGACTCGATCCTGCCGCGGCGACCGGAGGGCTCGAAGACGACGTCAAAGCTCATCGTCGCTCGCTACGCCGCGCGGCGCTGGTACTGCCGCGCTGCCTCCACCATCGCGCCAACGTTCGCGATCGGCGCGCGCGGTGGAACCTCGCAGCCGCTGCTCAGAATGAAACCACCGCCGGCTCCCGCCTGATCGATGCAGCGTCGCGCCGCCTCGGCGACGGCATCGGGCGTGCCGGTGAGCAGCACGTCGGCCGGATCGATGTTGCCCTGCAGGCAGACGCGGTCTCCGATCTGTGCCTTGGCCTTGGCCAGATCCACCATGTGATCGAGTTCGAGAATCTGCGCGCCCGTCTCGCACATCCGCTCGAGCAGCGGCGTGCTCTGCCCGCAGATGTGCAGCGACAGGACGGCGCCCTTCGCGCCGGCTGCGTCGAAGACCTTCCTGATGCCCGGTGCGGCGAACCTCTCGAACATCTTCGGGCTGATCAAACTCGGACCCGCCGTCGGATCCGCGACGACGACGACGTCGACGCCCGCATCGACGTTCGCCTCGGCGTACCGCACCGAGGCAGCCGTCGCTACTTCGACGAGCGCCTGGATGAACCCGGGATCCTTCACGGTCATGCGCAGCAGTCTATCGACGTCGTAGAGCTGCCCCGCGAGCGTGAACGGGCCCGGCACGTAGACGAAGACCGGGACCGCCTCGCCCACTTCGCGCTTGACGAGCTGCACGGTCCGCATGTGTATCGGCAACCGCCCGCTGCGGGCCGGGTCCGGTATCGCCAGTTTCTCGACATCGCCCGGATCCTTGACGATACGTTCGATGACGTAGGGAACATCGCCCTGCGGGTAGCGCATCGTGCAACCCATGGCCTCGGCCAGCAGATTGAACGACGATTCCCAGCCGGCGTAGATCGCGTCGTAGCCGATGGTTCGCTGGCCGGCCAGCAGGGCCTCGGCGGTCTTCTCGGGACTGTGCAGCGCTTCGACCAGACCTACGCCGGTGAGCTGCGCGGTCGCGTAGGTGATCTGCGGGATCACCGGCACACGGTCGGCCTCGCGGCGCTCGATCGCGGCCGTCAAGCGTTCCGACGACGTCGCACTGCTCATCGATCCCCCCAGGCTCGCGCTTCGAGAAGAACCTAATACTTCTCTTTCCCTACCGGGCACACCTCGATGCAGCGGCCACACGAAAGCCCCGCGCCCTTCAAGCTGGCCCAATCGCACGCGAACATGTCCACACCGCCTTCGTCCGGCCAAGGCTTCAGCGCGCCGCCTTGCTCCGTCTTGCACACTTCGATGCACTTGTCCCCGCACGACCCCGGCTTGAGGAACTCAATGCACTGTTCCTTCTCCAGCCGCGCATCGGGGATCAGCGGCGCGGTCGTGATTACGCTGATCCAGCGCTGGCGCGGGCCGTACTCGGGGCTCAGTACCACGCCCACCTTGCCCCTGGTTCCCAAACCGGCCGCAACCGCGGCGTGGATGTGACAGAAGCTCGGGGAGTAGCGAGTCTCCCCACGTGCTCTTTGTGCGATGAAATACTCGTAGGGATCCGACTCCGGGAAATACATCGCGCGGAAGCCCTTCTGCTGGAGGAAACGCGACAACTGGTACGCTGCCTGTGTCATCCACAAATTGAGCTGGTCGTAGTGCTTGGCGTAAACGGGACTCGGCGTGGTGTGGAGGATCTCGCGCAGTACCTTGATGCCTCCTACGACCACGGCCTTGGCGCCGGGCAGCCACTCCGTGGGCTTGTGGCCTTCCGGAGCAATGTCGAATTGCGTGTCGGTGGCACTGGCGATCCCGACCAGATCGAAACCTGCGCTATCCCGTACGTACTCTTTCACGCACCGGGTCAGGTCGACATCCGCCGCGGGCGCCTTTCTTCCCGCCGATCCGACCTTGCGTGCCGCTGTTTTCATACGGCCTCCGTCACCTTCATCGGCAAGCCGAACTCCTCTTTCAGTTCAGTCTTGACCCGGTTGTAGGTCGCCAGGAATTCCGGGTTGGGCCTCGACGTCTCCACGTCGTGGGCTTGTTGATAGGTCAGCCCGATCGTGTGGGCGGTGCGGTCGTCGATGTGAGGCTGGTACTCGTCGGTGATGCGCAGCACGATCTCGTTGGCTTCCTTCCTGGTGAGCCGGGCCTGCCCGACCGCCCGCCCGACCTCTGCCGACATCCGGCATCCCATGCCGGAGGAAACGTCGGTCCCGGCGCTTTGCGCCCCCGCGCCGCCGCACACGCCGAAGCCGAGCGGAGTGCAACCGACAGCCCCGGCAGCATGCTCCAGGAAATACTCCCTCCCCAGCTTGTAAGTCATCTGGATCGGAGCGCCTATCAGACAACAGTACGGTACGTGTTTCATGAATGCTGCACCTCCCCACCACGAGGCGAACAGCGACTGCTTGCTGGAGTTCGAGAAATACACCGCGTCCAGAGCCCAGGTGCCCAGCACGCTGTTCTCGTACAGCAGGGCGCTCCCGATCAATTCGGCGCATAGATTGATCGCCGACGTAGCCGGTCCTCCCGAGGTTCCGCCGAGGTAGGCGGTACCGGCGCCCCAGGTGTGACCGCCGTACTGATACATGTGCAGCGCGCGGCACATCCAGTCGTAGTTCGTCTTCATCGAAGGGCTCATGTAGGCCCCGCGACAATCTCCCGATGGTGTCCCCCACTGCGGATTGTCCGCCGCCATCTGCGCCTGCAACTTCACGGGAACCGTGCCGCCGTCGCTGTACCCCGGTTTCCCCGCCCTCCTGCACGCGTCGCGAACCAGCGCGACCCGGTGCAACTCCGCAAGCATTTCCCAGGGACTGCCGGGCGTCGTGAGCATGCCGTTGATCTTGGAGATGATGCCCTGGAAGTGGGTCGCGTCGATCGACGGCTCCTTCAGGTAACTCATGACCACAGAGGAGTAGATCTCGGGGGAGATCTGCCCCAGCACGCGCCCCGCCACCAAATGAGGATTCCTTTGGTTGTCGTAGTCCTCGAAACCCTTGTGGGTGTACGTCCTTTCTTCCTCGCCGATACCAAGCCGGATCATGCGATGAACATGGTCGATCATCTCGTCGATTTCGTCCGCCGTGAACATGATCACGCGTCCGGTATCGACGCACAGGAAGCCTACATCCAGGACCAGTTCGCAGGCCGCCTTCCACACGTTGTCGAGTTGCTCGTCGTCGGTCGGGACGATGTGCCGCGGGTCGTGCTCGACTTTGTGCTTGCGCGCCAGCGCGTTGATGCGCGGCCAATAACGTTTCAGGTCGAAGTCTTTTTCGGGAACGATCGGACCGGTCTCGGCTCTGGCCCAGTAGTCCAAGAATCTACCTTTCATGAACGGCCCTCCTCGATGTCCGCTCGGTCTCGCGCGTTGCAGCGTTCCCGGACTCCTAGTTCTTCGCCAGCAGCTTCTTGGCCGACTTCACCGCCTCGATGGCGTCTTGTGCGTACCCATCGGCTCCGATTTCGTCCGCCCACGCCTGCTTCACGGGCCCTCCGCCGACCAGGACTTTGTACCTGTCGCGCAGCCCGAGTTCGTTCAGGAACGCGATCACTTCGCGCTGGCCTGCCATGGTCGTGCTCATCAGCGAAGACATCGCGATGACATCGGCCTCGTGCGACTGCGCAGCCGCGATGAAATCGGACGTCGACACGTCCGCGCCCAGATCGATCACGTCGAAGCCGGCAACGCCCAGCATCATCGCCACGATGTCCTTGCCGACTTCGTGAACGTCGCCCTTGACCGTGCCGACAACGACCGTGCCGAGCTTCTCGCGCTGCACGTTGCGTTTGTTGATCTCTGCTTCGAGCACCGGCATCGCCCGCTTCAGCGCGTCACTGGCCAGCAGCAACTCCGGCACGTACGCTTCGCCGCGCTCGAACTTCTCCCCCATCTCGGTCATGGCCGAGGCCATGCTCTTGATCCCTTCAACGGGATCGAGGCCGGCGCCGACCAGCTCCCTGGCAGTTTGCTCGGCGCCCTCCTCATCCATGTTCAAGACTGCCTCACGGAGCTTTCCAAGGACCTCGTCAGTCATTCTGCTTACTCCTTTCGACGTCCCCCCATGGGCTGTCAGTCGCGTGGCATGTGCCGACTCGTCTGCGTCCGGACGGCCATGCTGATCGGAAAGGAGCGCGCTTGGAATGGCTTCGTCGGACAACAACATGATACTTTCGGCCACCGTGACCGATCCGATACGCACCTGGAACGTTCGGGGCATCGCAAGTGTCCACTTGCTGGTCAACCTCGGCGCCGAGCATGGCCTTTCGGCGAGCGAATGCCTGCGCGGGTCGGCGATCCCGGTCGAGAGCCTGGAAGACCCCGGCCGCGAGGTCGAGGCGAGTCAGGAGCTCGCCGTGGTGCGCAACCTGTCACGCCTGCTGGCCCATGTCCCGGGCATCGGACTCGACGCCGGGCGGCGCTACCGCTCCCACGGCTACGGGATCCTGGGCTACGCCCTTCTGAGCAGCCGCTCGCTGCGCAGCGCGCTCGATTTCGCGATCCGCTACCTCGATCTCACTTTTGCCTTCAACCGCTACCGATCCGAGAAGCTGCCCGAGGGGCTCCGGGTGGTTCTGGACGATAGCGCCATTCCAGAGGATTGCCGGCAGTTCCTCGTCGAGCGCGATGTCACATCGACCGTGGCGATCATGCGCCAGTTGATCCTGAAACCGCTGCCGGTGCAGCGGGTATCCTTTCGCTTCGCTCGACCAGCCTATGCCGAGCGTTTCGACGAGTTTTTTCTCGGCCCCGTCTTCTTCGGGGAGCCCGCTCACGCCATCGTGGTCGCCACCGAATGGGTGGATCAGCCGCTGCCGCAAGCCGACGAGCCGACGGTGCGGCTGTGCGAGGAACAGTGCAGGGATCTTCTGGACGGGCGGCGTGCACGTACGCGTATTTCCGAGCGCGTACGCCAACGCCTGCTGCGGCCGCAGAGTGCTGCCAAAATGGAAGAGGTGGCGGCGGAGCTCGGAATGGCGCCGCGCACGCTGCATCGGCACCTCGACAGCGAAGGAACCTCATTCCGGCAGCTCCTCGACGAGGTCCGCAAGGCATTGGCCGAGGAGATGCTCGCGCACCGGATGACGGTGGAAGAGGTCGCCGAGCGCCTCGGATACTCCGAGGCGTCCAGCTTCGTCCACGCCTTCAAGCGATGGAAAGGCGTCTCTCCGAGGGCGTACCGGCGAGCGTCCGGCGAGTCGGCGCGTAAACTCCAAGGACTCTGAATCATGGCAGCACCCAAAGCGTTCGATTGGGACTACATCGTCATCGGATCGGGTTTCGGCGGCAGCGTGTCGGCACTGCGGCTTTCGGAAAAGGGATACTCCGTGGCCGTGCTCGAAAGAGGCAAACGCTGGGCCAAGGAGGATTTTCCCAAGACCAACTGGAACACCCGCAAGTACATGTGGCTGCCGAGGCTCGGCTGCTACGGTTACCAGAACCTGACCCAGCTGAGACACGTACTGATCTTCCATGGCGGGGGCGTGGGCGGCGGCAGCCTGGTCTACGCGAACCAACTGCTGATCCCACCGGATGAGGTGTTCGAGCGGCCTGAATGGGCCATCGCCGACTGCAAGAGGACGATGTCACCTCACTATCAGGAAGCGCGGCGCATGCTCGGCGCCAATCCCAGCCCACAGATCGGTCGCGCCGATCGCTGCCTGCGCGAAGTCGGAATCGAACTGCGCGGCAAGGACACTTTTCACAAGAACGACGTCGGCATCTTCTTCGGAGAACCGGAAAAGACCGTCGCCGACCCCTACTTCGGCGGGCGCGGGCCGGCGCGGACCGGCTGCACCTTCTGCGGTTCCTGCATGGTAGGCTGCCCCGTCGGGGCCAAGAACACGCTGGATCGCAACTATCTGTACCTCGCCGAAGCGCTCGGCGCCGCGGTGATCCCTGAGACGGAGGTCACCGGCGTACGCCCGTGCAGCGGCGGCTATGAGGTCTTCACGCGCCGATCCACGGGCCTGCGCCATCCCGAGCGAACCTACCGCGCCAAGGGCGTCGTTTTCAGCGGCGGGGTGCTTGGTACTGTCAAGCTGTTGATGGAGTGCCGCCAGCAAGGCCTGCTCCCGAACCTCTCGCCGCAACTGGGCAACTACGTCCGAACCAATTCGGAGGCGATCCTCGGCGTCAGGTCCGCGGACAGGAGCGTGGACTGGAACGACCAGATCGCCATCACCTCCGGTATCTACGCCGACGACACGACCCACATCGAGATGGTGCGCTACAACAAAGGCTCCGATGTGATCGTTGACCTTTTCACGCTGATGACCGAGGGCGGCGGCGCCATTCCGCGCGGCATCCGATACCTGGGGGAAATCGTCAAACATCCGCTGCGTTTCGTGAAGCTGCTGTGGCCGCTGGGCAAGGCCGCTTCGACCTCGGTGGTCCTGGTGATGCAGACCGACGAAAACTACCTGCAGCTCGACTACCGACGGCGCTGGTGGCGGCTCGGCGCCTACAGCATGAATTCGAGGACACCTCCAGGACAGAGGCGGGCGCCGGCCTACATCCCCATCGCCAATGAGGTGACGCGGCGTCTTGCAACCAAGATGGACGGCGTCCCGCTGAGTTTTCTCAGCGAAGCTGCGTTCAACGCTTCCTCCACGGCCCACATCCTGGGCGGCTGCTGCATGGGTGCATCCGCGCGTGAGGGCGTCGTCAGCCCCAGCGGCGAGGTCTTCGGCTACCCTGACATGTTCGTCGCCGACGGTTCGGTGGTGCCGGCCAACCTGGGAGTCAATCCCAGCCTGACCATCACGGCACTGGCCGAATACATAATGTCGCAGCGACCGGCCAAGGCCTGAGTCGCGCGGCGGTCGCGGCCCGACGCGTTCGAAACTCGCGCCGAACCCCGAACACGGTGGGGGCAAGACCGATCGCGATTGAACAAGCCTTCGGGCTCATGCATGAAGGCGATCGCAGTCCGCCGGCTCTCGCACTGCACGAGGACCGGCCCACGCGAAGGAGAAACTGAATGTTCAGTCACATCATGGTCGGCGCCAACGACGTCGACGCTTCCAGGAAGTTCTACGACGCCGTGCTGGGCACGCTCGGCATCCCGGCGGCCATCACCGACGAGAAAGGGCGCCTCTTCTACCTTTCGCCGTCCGGCGTCTTCGCCGTCACGAAGCCGATCAACGACGCCCCAGCCTCCCCCGCCAACGGCGGCACGATCGGGTTCACCGTCGCGGATCCGGCCACCGTGAACGCCTGGCACGCGGCTGGCATAGCCAACGGCGGGACCACCTGCGAAGATCCCCCGGGAGTGCGCGAGAGCAGCATGGGGAAAATGTATCTCGCCTATCTGCGCGATCCCTCCGGCAACAAGATCTGCGCCTTTCATCGCATGGGCTGAGCGGCCGGCCTCCCTCGATCCCTCTGTGGTTCCTCCGCAGAGGGATCGAGGCCCCGCCGAGGTTGTCCTCGTTCGGTTCGCGGTACGCTGCGCGAATGGCTCGCGCCGCCAGCGAGGAGCGTCGTCGCTCGCTTGCTCAGCCGGCCGCGTCTTGGCAAATCACCGGCAGCGCTCGAAGACCGTGCCGCTCGAACGCCGCTGCGTTGACGCTCAGGAACTCTGCGGCCATCGTGTACTCGCGCAGCAGCGATTCATCCCAGACACCGAGAAACGCCGAGGCAATGAACAGCGCCTCGATCGTGGCCAGGCCGCTCTCGGGGTCGAGGTAATACTTGCTGCGACGGCGGTAGGCGGTCTGAAAACCGTCAGGAACCCTGACGCGCGGAGGCAACGGGGCGACGATTCGATCGACCACCGGCTTCAGGCGCTTCCAGTTGCAGTCGACCGCGCACAGAACGATCGCATCACGACTGGCCAATCCGTCGGCCGTCGACCTGGAGAGCGCAACGCCGTCGGGGTGCAAGAGCAGGCTCCCGGTCAGCGGCGGAATCGGGCGGCGCCTGTCGAAACGTACGATGCGAAAATCGCCGCGGTAACCCAGCGGCAGTATCGAGCACTTGTTCGGACGCTCGGTCCGATCCACGAGGATTTCGTAGCGCACGCCGGCGCACCGTACACGCGGGAAACGGCACCGGCGAACCCGCAGCGCGTTCCTTACGACGCGCCGCCACCAGCGGCACGGCCACCCTGGACCAGCCCGGCTGCCGTTACGTTCCGGCAGCGCAACAAGACCCGGTGCGACCGGGTCACGGCCAGGCTTCCGGCTTCTCGTCATCCGGACGCCGGACACGCCCTTCCTGCGCTACCGGAATCTCGTTCTTTCGGTACACGTCGGGGCGCAGTTCTACGCGCCCCTCTTCGTTCACGCGCGAGGTCGAGTAGATGATGTGCACCGGCATGTGCCGATGCAGATTGATCTGCTGCGTCTGCCCCGAAGCAATCGCCGCCTGAAGGCGACGCGGGCTCCATTGCGGCTGGTCGCGCAGCAGGTAATTAGCCAGCTCGAGCGGATTGGCCAGGCGGACGCAACCGTGGCTGAGCGCGCCGACCGCCGCGGAGAAGGCGCGTTTCTCCGGCGTGTCGTGCAGGTAGACGTTGAGCCGGTTGGGCATCACGAACTTGATTCGACCGAGCGGATTGCGCGCGCCCGGTTTCTGTCGCAGTCCTCCGGCTGAGGCGGTGATCCCCTGACGCCGCAGATACCCGGGATCGCGGCGCGCCGTCGGCAAGTACTCCTGTTTCGCGATGCTCTCGGGGATGCCCCAATCCGGGTTGACGATCAGGTACTCGAGCTCGTCGCTGAACAACGGCGTCTGCCAGGTCGGTTGGCCGACGATCACCTGCATGCGCATGCTCTCGCGTCCGTGTTCGTAGGCGCGCAGCTCGAAGAACGGGATATTGACGAGCAGGTACGTGCCGGATGGATCCAGCCACACCTCCCGCCAGCGCGCCACGTCGCGCGCGAGAATGTCGACGATCTCTTCCACCGGCCGGTTGAGTTCGACCATCGTCCGGGAGCCGAGCTGTCCAATGCCGAGTACCTTGCGGTCGGCCTGGAAGTCGCGCACGGCGGCGATGAGCGCGGGACCGTACTTGCAAAGCTCCGGCGGCGCGACGGGCGGCGGCTTCGTACCGGGCGGTGGCGGCGGTGGCGGTGGCGGCGGCGGCGGCGTGCTGCCCTCGCGAAGATATCCCTCGGCAATCAGACGCCGCTCGAGCGCGAGGATGCGCCAGCAGTCATAGGAGTACTCGGAGCCCATGACGAGGTCGGTCGGGACCTTGCTCCAGCCGCCGCGACGCTCGATGTCGCGATACCGCTCGAGTGCTTGCCCGAGGAGACTGGCCTGGTCGCGCGCTCCGCGGCTGTCGATGTCCCTCCAGCGCGCGTCGCGGGTCGGCGCCGCCAGCGTCGATGCCGGCTCAGACTGTGCCACGACCGACCCGCTCGCCAGCACGATCGACCAGAGAATGGCAGCACGCAACGGCTTGCTCGTGACGTTCATGAAGCGGCCCATCGGCTGCGCTAACAGCCTGCGGCGACGTCGGGCCCAAACCCGAACGAGGCCGATCGGCTGTCTTTAGTGGCGCCGGCAATTGAAGCAAGTGCACAAACCGCGCTGGTTGTGCGCCGGCGTCCGCGCGGCCTCTCGGTGACGAGATCGCAGCCCACTGCCGGCTGGTTCGCCGGCGACGATGACCGGCAAACACCGCACTGGTCGGCGCTGGACCCGCGTGCAAACGCCCGGTAGACAGTTCGTTGTCCCGAACCAGCCCTCACGGCTGGCAGATGTCGAAATCCCTGTTCGTGTTGCACTCGAGGATGCTCATGTCCGATCTGTCCAACCCAAAGTCCTGGCTGCTCTACGCGCTGCTGGCGTGCTCGCTCGCGCTCAACGTCGTGATGCTGCTCAACCGCACGCCTTCGGACGAGGCCAACGAAGCTCCCGCCGTCAGCGCCGAGATCGAGACCGCGCCGGCCGGCACCGGCGCGGTCACAGCGGCGGCCGCGCCCGACAGCGCCGAAGACGCGGCCGCCCAGCCCGCAGCCGCGCAGCCCGAGCCCGACTCGTCGCCGATCGCCGGGTGGGCAATCCTGCACGCCAAGGTCGAGCAGTCGCTGGCCCGCACTTTCCAACTTGCGGCCGGCGAGGACGGCGACGCGCTGGCCAGCGTGTTCACCCGCCTCTTCGTCTGGGACCTCGACCTGCGAAGGGATATGCAAGCCGGCGACTCCGTCGCGGTCGTCTGGCGCAAAGGCGCCGACGGCTTGCCCGAAATCGCGGCGGGCAGCCTGCAGTCCAAGCGGCTCGGCCGGACCCTGACGGCCTACCGCTGGCAGGCACCCGATGACCGCTTCCCCAGCTTCTGGCACCTGGACGGGACCGAGGCCCCCCTTCGCCTGCGTGACAGTCCAATCGAGAACTACGAGCAGATAACCAGCCTGCTCAAGGATCGCCCCACGCACAAGGGCATGGACTTCAAGACTCCCGTGGGGACCGAGGTCAGCGCGCCGCTGGCCGGGACGGTCACCCGCGCGAACTGGAACTGGTCGGCCAACGGCAATTGCGTCGAGATCCGCTACGACGACGGCGTCATCGCCAAGTTCCTGCACCTCTCCGAGAACCGGGTTGCCGAGGGCCAGCGGGTGAGCGCCGGCCAGTTGATAGCGCTGTCGGGCAACACCGGACACACGACGGCGCCGCATCTGCACTACCAGCTCGACCGCAATGACAAGACGGTCGATCCGCTCGAGTACCACGGCACTCTTCGGCGGGCGCTCAAAGCCGACCAGATCGCCGCCCTGCAGCGCGACGTCGCCGACTTCGAGAGAGCGCTGGACGCACCGGCTGGCTGACGGCGTCTCCCCTCAGACGCGCAAGGCGGTCTCGACCTCAGCGCTACGGCGGGCGCGACGAGTTCGTACGCTTTCGGCCATTTCCGCGCTGCGGCCAAGGCCCGCCGCCGCGAGCTTTCGTATCTCGATCCGGGGCCTGTTGCGCAGATACGAAACTGAGCCGATCGACTGTGGACCTAGCTGGCCGATTTGGGTAGGCAAGGCGGCGCCGCCGCACCGATCTGGCGAGCCGGTCCTCCGCGCCGTTGAATTCCAAGGGAGCCCGGTGCGTCAGCAGAAGTGAGGCAGCCAACTTAACAAAACAAGGAGACCGAAATGAAGCGCATTGTTATGACTCTCGCCGCCGTCCTGTTCGCCACCTCCGCGTACGCCGATGGCGCCGCCGTCTACGCCTCCAAGTGCAAGGCGTGCCACGGGGCTGCCGGCGAAGGCGCCAAGATGGCCGGGCCCGTAAAGGGCAAGGCCGCCGCCGACGTGAAGAAAGCGATCACTGACGGCGTCGCCGCCGCCGGCGACAAGAAGGCGATGAAGCCGGTCAAGCTCGACGCCGCCGACGTCGACGCGGTGGCAGCTTTCGTAGCCGGCTTGAAGTAGTACCGTTCCACAGGACGGTTTTCGAGGCCGCGAGCCGCAAGACTCGCGGCCTCGTCGTTTGCGCCGCAGGCCCCCGAGACGCAGCGCGATGCCAACGTGTCGCAGGCTCGGCTGCCGGCTAGAGCGGTCGCAGTTCGACCAGGAAGCAGCCACCCCCGTGGTCTTCCATCCGCGCGAACGTGTAGTACGACCCGGCTCTCTTCAGGTAGTCCTCCGGGGGCGTCGCGGTGTTCCACAGCACGATCCAGATGCGTGCCAGCGGGTCGCGCAGGTAGAGCCCCTCGATCTTCCTGCGGTTGCCCCATGGAAGGTAGAGATCGGGACGCCTCAGGTAGTAGCTCACCGCGTAGTCCGCGTAGCCGTTGTCGACCAGGATCGCGTCGCGCGGCGCGACCTGCGCCCTGATGGTCTCGCCGACCGTGCGCCAGTCGGTCGCCCTCCATCCGGCCGTCCACTCCACATGAGTCGCGGCCGGAAGCATCAACGCGATCAGCACACCGACGGTGATGGCGGCAAACCAGCGACGCCTGGCGATCCCGGCCGACGCGAGCAGACACATTCCCATCAATGCCACGATTCCGTAACGCACCAGATAGAACGGCGTCCCGAAACGCGACATCACCACTGGTACGACCACACAGCAGAGGCTCAACGCAATGCCGAGCCAGAGGCCAAAATCGCGCGGGCCGAGTCGGCGAACCCCGTTCGCGGCCAGCGCCGCCAGCAAAGTCAGCAACGCGACGCCCCCGGCATAGTCGCGATACGACTCGCCGATGATCTGCCAGCCGTACCACGCGATCCACAGGTTGCCTTTGTCGAGCCCCCGCAACGAGCTCACGGTGACCCAGATCCAGGGTGCATAGAGCAGCCCGAGGCAAAGTTGGAGCGCCGATCCGCCCCAGAAACCGAGGGCCGGCCTCTCTCGCATCGAGACCAGCGCGAGCAGGTATGCCGAGACCTGCGCAAGTACGACGAAAACCGCATACGGATGCGTGTAGAGCATCGCCGTGGTGACCAGCACATAACCCCCGCGCCGCAACCGCGTAGGTTGCCTCACCAGCTGCGCAAGCACGAAGCACGACCACAGCGACAGGAAGATCAACAGCGAGTAGCAGCGGGCCTCCTGCGAGTACGCGACGTGATACGGACTAGCCGCCAGCAACGTCGCCGCCAGCAACCCGGTACGCCGATCGAACAGCGAGTTGCCCAGCCGAAACAGCATGAACACGCTGGCGACGCCCAGCAGCACCGAAGGCAGTCGCACCGCGAACTCCGAGCTGCCGAACGACGCTACCCAGTAGTGCATCAGCAAGGAATACAGCGGCGGATTCAGCTCGATGGTCGTGAGTATCCGCCACATCTCGTCGAGCGGCTTGCTCACCAGCCAGACCGTCTCGGCCTCGTCCACCCACAGTGAAGCGATGCCGAGATGGTACAGCCTCAGTGCGCAAGCGCAGGCGAGGATCACCAGCACCCACAACCACGACGGTGCGGTCGCTCGCGACGGCGGGGACGAGGCGGTGTCGCGCACTTGCATCCCGATCACGGCCGTCGGCCGACTCCTGCGCGCGGTCCATGAACGCGACGCTTGCACCCGCACGTCAACATGCGGCCGAGACCCTCACCGCGGGCGACGAAACCGGTTTCGTGGCAGGTGGATTCATCCCGGCACGAACTATGGGTTCGCAAGCACCAGAGCAAGGAGAGTTGGGGCCCCGAAATCGCCGAACCCCGTTGCAGCCACCCACGCCGTGACGAATACTCTGGCACCATGCCGCACCTGCAACGCAAGGGATTTGCGCAACCCGACCACGCCCGGACCTTTCCGAACGGCAAGATCGACGTCATCCAGTTGGGAGAAGTGGCGGTGGGGCGCTTCCTGTTCCAACCCGGGTGGCGCTGGTCCGAGGACGTAGCCGCAATCGTCGGCACGCGTTCCTGCCAGCATCGCCACCTTGGATACACGATCTCCGGTTCGCTGCACGTGCGCATGGACGACGGCACCGAAATGGTCATCCAACCCGGCGACGCCTACGAGATTCCGCCGGGGCACGATGCGTGGGTCGAGGGCGAGCAGGCCTGGGACTCGGTGGAGTTCACCAGTGCACGCACCTTCGCGATGTCGCCGCAGGAACTCGGGGAGCGGACCCTCGCTACGATCCTGTTCAGCGACATCGTCGATTCGACCGCCAAGCTCGCGACGCTCGGCGACCGCGCGTGGGCGGAGTTGCTGGAGGAACACAACGCGCGTGTCCGCACGGCGATCGACCAGTTTCGCGGTCGCGAGATGGCCACGCTCGGCGACGGCTTCCTCGCGCTGTTCGACGGTCCTGCCCGTGCGGTGCGCGCGGCGGTGTCGATGGACCAGGCGGTGACCGATCTCGGGCTGCGCCTGCGCGTGGGGATCCATACCGGAGAACTCGAGATCGTCGGAGGCCAGGTGCGTGGCCTCGCGGTACACACGGCGGCGCGAGTCGCCGCACTGGCCGGCCCCGGAGAAGTCCTCGTCTCGGCCACCACGCACGATCTGCTGGACGGGTCCGGACTTTCCTTCGAGCTTCACGGCGAACACGAACTCAAAGGCCTGAGCGGCAAGCGCGCGTTGTTCGCGCTGGAACGCTAGTCGAAACAAACCCTCCGCCACCAGAGTGTGACTCCGGTCGCCGTGCGGGCGCGGGGATGACAATTCACTCACGTACACGCCGCCGGCGTCCTGCCCCCACGCGCGCGCGTCGAAGCTCGCGATCGAGACTCGCCGAGCCGCGCGCCGGCGTCAGAGCCGCACCTCCAGGCCCGCGAATACGGTGCGGCCGGGGCGCGGAAAGCCGTAGGCCTCCTCGTAGTCGCTGTCGAGCAGGTTTTCGACGCTCACGTACGCATGCAGCCTGTCGTGGAAGAGCACCTGCTCCGCCTTGAGGTTGAGCACCGTGATGTCGTTGAGCCTGGCTTTCTGCAGCGGCGAGGTCCGTGAATAGTAGTATTGGTTCATCACCCGTACGACGCTGCAGTAGAGCGAGAAGCCGAAATCGAACGAGTAGATGCCTTCGACCGTGAGCTTGTGCTCGGGCCGGTACTGGAGTTCCTGCTTCTCCGAGGCGGGCGACCTGTCCTTGCTGCGCATGAAGGTGTAACCGGTACGCAGCGCGAGGTTGTCGATCACGCGTGTCTCTCCGGTCCATTCCAGCCCCTGGAAGCGGTACTCGTCGTTGTTCCGAAAGATGTCGGTAGAGTCGTTCTTCTCGATGTAGTCGTCGACGTCGATGTGGAATCCGGTCAGCGAAACCGACGAGAGCGCGCCGATGCCCTGCACCACGCCGACCTCGTAGTTGTACGATGTCTCGGTGGTGAGGTCTGGATTGCCTTCGCTCGGTCCGTAGAGCTGCCGCGTGGAAGGAAAGCGGATGTTGCGCGCGGCCGAGGCACGAAGCTGGGTGCTTTCGAAAACGTCGTAGTGGGCGCCAGCCAGCAACCCATAGTCGTCGTCACTGCCGTCGTTCTTGTCGAGCCAGTGATGACTGTAACCCGCCACCAGTCCCAGCCGATCGACGGGAGTCACTTCGTATTCGAGTGCCAGCGAGTAGACCGCGAGCGACTCGTCCTGGCTGAAATGCCGCACCGCGTACTTCTTGGGTCCGCTGCCGCTGCCACCACCGGGCGCAGCGGCGCTCGAGGCCTTCACCTCGACGTCGCGGATGTCTGCGTGGGTGTCGAACAATTGATCCTCGCCGCTGAGCCCCAGCGTGAGCGTACCCACGCGCCCGAGGTCCGCAGCGCTCTGCAGCGTACCGCCGTAGATCTCGCTAGTGTTCTCCGCGTCGTAGGTGCCCTTGACGGTGGGATCGTCCATCGAGTCGTAGCGGTTGTCGTCGTAGCGATTCTCGCTCTCGTCCATGCGGTTGGCGAAGACCCAGCCGCGAAGCGAGAGCGGTCCGTCGGGATGATAGCTCGCTGAGAGCTGCCCGGATTCTCCCTGATAGTCCTCGATCCGATCGTACTTCGGAGTAGTGGCGAAGATGTCGTTCTTGTCGTTGATCGTGATCGGCGGCTTACCGAACTCTCCGGTCAGCACCGCCGTGGTGATGCCGATGTCCAGGTATTCACGCGGCGAGTAGCCGAGGTTGGCGAACACGTTGCCACGCTCGTTGTCGGCGTTGTTCCTGACGCCACCGTTCTCTTCGGAGGTCGCGTTGAAAGCGTCCGACATCGGGAAGCCGTCGCTGGTGGTCACGCTCGAACCGACGAAGAAGTTGACTGGACCATCGGCGCCCGAAAGCGTCGCCCGGCCCAGCCACCTATTCTCCTGGCCGTACTCGGCCAGCGCCGTGCTCGCGACGCGTTCGGTTCCCTTCTTCGTGATGATGTCGATCACGCCGCCGAGACCGCCCTGTCCGTAAAGCACCGAGTGGTTCCCGTACGAGACCTTGATCTTGGCGATGTTCTCGACCGGGATGATGCTCGGATCGAACTGGCCGTCGTACGTCGAGTTGAACGGAATGCCGTTGAGCAGCAGCAGCACGTGGCGCGAACGCATGCCGCGGATGTCGACGCGCGCAACGCCGTCGGTGGCGGTACGGATGTCGACCCCCGGCAGCAGGTTCAGCGCCTGCTCGAGGTTGCGCGCACGGCGCTGGCTGATCTCCTCTGCCGTGACCTCCCTTACCGTGCCGGCGCGTTCGACTACGCAGCTATCCGCGCTGACGACGATCTGTCCGAGCGTGTAGACGCCCGACTCCTCGGCCGGCGGATCGCTCGATTGCGCCAGACCCGCGCCCGGCACAGCGAGCGACGCGCCGGCCAGCAGGCAGGCCGACAGCGCCAGCGACTTCGGTTTCATCCTCTCGTCTCCTCATGTGCGCTCGGGCGCTTGGGTCCGCACCCGGCCGGCCACGGTTCGACGGCAGATCGGGTCCCTCCCCGGCCGTCCTTGCCCGCACTTGCCGGTCCCCTTGCGTTTGTCGCGAGCAGTATGCATGGAAGAACCGCTTGAGTCACACATTCTCGACACAGCCGGAGCGTGCGCGGGCCGCGCACGGCCCCACGCCGCCGGCGGGCGAGTTCACGCCGTTGTCGCACGGCGCGAACCGATCTGGATCGTGCGGCGCCGCGCCCGAGGCTGCGGCGCTGCGCCTTGACGGATTCTCCTACGCGTATCCGGGCGCCGATCGCTGGACGCTGCGCGAGGCGAGCCTGGAGATCTTGCCCGGCCAGTGCCACTGCCTGACAGGCCGGACCGGTTCTGGGAAGACCACGCTCGCGCTGGCGGCAAGAGCCCTGCTGCCGGCGGGTAGGACCCAGGGCTGCATCGACGTCGACGGCGGATCGCACGCGAGTGTCGGCCTGGTGCTCGAGAATCCCGAAGTACAGTTGCTCGCCGACACCGTCGCTGCCGAGGTGGCCTTCGGACTGGAGAACCGCTGCGTGGCTCCACGGGAGATGCCGGCGCGGGTGACGGCCGCACTGGCCGCCGTCGGCCTTACCAAGCCGTTGGACTTCCCGACCGCGCACCTGTCGATGGGTCAGAAGTACCGGCTACTGGTCGCCGCGCAGTGCGCCCTCGAACCCCGCGTGTTGATTCTCGACGAACCCGTGGCGCAACTCGATGAGGACGGGCTGGACTCGCTGACCGCGATCATCGAGGAACTGAAGCGACGCGGAGTCGCAATGCTGCTGTGCGAGCACAGCCCCGGACCGCTCGCTGGGGTGATCGACCGGTACTGGCAACTCACCGGTGATGGAACGATCCTGCCGGGCCGCGCCGCTGAAGAGGCTGCGACGCCGCGACGTGCGCGGCTCCCAATGCCCGCGCTTGGCGGCGCCTGCGTAGTGTCGACCCGTGGCCTGTCGCTCCACCCGGCCGATGCGACGCCGGCCTGGAGCCGGGCTTCGCTCACCGTCGGCGCAGGCCAGCGCGTAGCACTGTGCGCACGCAACGGAGCCGGGAAGACCTCGCTGCTGAGATGCCTGACCGGATTCATCGCCCCCGCGGCCGGTGAAGTCCACGTTCTGGGTGCGTCTCCATCGCCCGAGCGTCTTCGTGGCCGGGTCGGATACCTCGCCCAGAATCCGGAGCGGCAGCTTTTCGAGACCACGGTGTTCGAGGAGGTGGCGTTTCCGCTGCGCCGGCTGGGCTCGGCGCCGGGCGTGCTGCGCGACAGAGTCGAGGAGACGCTCGATCGCTGCGGCATCGGCGATCAGGCAGCGCGCTCGCCACATCGCCTCAGCTACGGACAGAAGCGCCTGGTGGCACTGGCCTCGATCGTGGCCGCCGAGCCGCAGCTATTGCTGCTCGATGACCCCTTCGCCGGTCTGGACGAGGCTCACATGGCAAGGGTCGCCGATCTGCTGGCCGACCTGAGCAGCCGGCGAGGGACGGCGGTGTTGTGGACGAGCCACGATGGTTGTGCGACGAGTAACTGGGCCGACGTGATCTGGGTGATCGAAGGAGGAACGCTTGTCGCTGCCTAGCCTCGACCGCGAGTGGCTCGGCGCGGACCGCTGCGCCGATGGTCAGCGCGCAGCGACCGTTTCCGCCGGACCGGCGCTGTCGGCGTCGCTGCTCCTTTCCGTCCTGGCGATCACGCTCGGCGACCCGCGCGTATTGTTCGCACTGAGCGCGGCGAACGTGGCCCTGGCCGCATGCTTCAGAACCGACCTGCGGCTGGTGAAGCACGCCGCGCGCGTGCTGGCGTGGCAGACTGCCGTGCTCGGCGCGCTCTACTGGCTGCGCTTCGGTCTGGCAGAGGGCACCTGGCCCGCGCTGCGCACCTCGTGGCAACTCTTTCTGGCATTCACACCGGGGATGATCGTGATGCACGGTACACGCCGGGCCGACCTGGAGCGTACGCTTGCGCGCGCTTTGCCCCACAGGGCCGCCTTCGTGCTCACCGTCTGTCTGAAGTTCGTCCCGATGCTACTCGCCGAGATCCGCACCATCTACGAAGCACAGGTACTGCGCGGCGCACGTATCCTGCCGCGCGATCTTGCGCGGCCGCGCAACTGGCCCGACGTGATCCACTGCCTGGTGGTTCCAGCCGTGGTGCGCGGGTTGGCACTGGCGGAGCACATCTCGCTGGCCGCGCGCGCGCGCGACTTCGGACTCCACCCGCGCCGCACCTGCTGGCCCGGAAGCTGAGCGAGGCGCCAGCGATGAACCGCGTCCCGCTCAAAGATTCGCTCTTCATGGGCTTCTGCGCCGTCTTCCTGCTGGTGACCAAGGGCGCGATGCGCTGGCACCTCGGAATCTCCGGCCACGCGATGTTCCTGACGGTGTTTTTCTTGATGCTGGCGCGCGGCTGCGTTGCTTCGCGGCTGGCCGCGACCGTGACCGGACTGCTGGCGGGCGCCGGGGCGGTGGCGCTCGGAATGGGACACGGCGGCCCGGTGCTGCTGCTGAACTTCCTGCTGCCCGGCGCAACCATCGACGCCGGTGCCCGAATCGCGCCCGGCCTGTTCACCAGCTACGCCAGATGCGCGCTGGTAGGTGCGACCGCCGGAGCTACCAAGTTCGCCGCCAGCGCGGCGATGGACCTGATGGTTGGAATGGATCGCGCGATCATCGTGCAGCACGCGCTGCTGGAGTCGGTCGCCGCGCTGCTCTTCGGTATCGCCGGCGGTCTGTGTGTCCCTCCGGTTCTGCGTCGTCTCGAAGCGCACGGCGTGATACAAGCGCGCGCGGGCGGCGCCTAGCCCATGCGGGTCCTGGTCTGCATCGACGACACCGACAATCTCGAAAGCCGCGGCACCGGCAAGCTGGCCGCGATCCTGGCGGGCCAGATCGACCAGGACGGCTGGGGACAAAGCGCTTTCATCACTCGCCACCAACTCTTCGTGCATCCCGACATCCCCTATACGTCGCACAACAGTTCGATGTGCTTCGCCGCCGAAGTGCCGGAGTCGGGTTACGGGCTGCTCGTAGACCACGCCGGCGATTTCCTGGCACGCGAGAGCGCCGATGGTTCCGATCCGGGCCTGTGCGTGGTCGTTCTGACGCGACTCGCCGATGCCGAGCGCCTGTGCGCGTTCGGACGCGCGGCGAAGTCACAGGTGCTGACGAAGCAGGCTGCGTATGCTCTGGCACACGACCTCGGGATTCATCTGTCCGAACACGGAGGCACCGGCCAGGGAGTGATCGGTGCACTGGCGGGGGCTGGCCTCAGGCTCGGCGGCAACGACGGTCGCATGCGAGGACGACTCGAGATCGACGCGGCCGGAGCCAGCCGCACGGTGGCGGCGCTGCTCGCCCACCCGCTGATCGATCGCGTGCAGACGCTGGAAGGCGAGCCGCTCGGCGCCGAAGAACGCGTTGAGCTCGGCGGGAAGGTCAAGACCGTACTGCTCGACGGCAAAGCCGTGCTGCTGGTGGTACCGCAGACTCTCGAAGGCGCGGCGGCGCGCTGGCAGACCTGCCCCCACGAGATCATCAAGACCTATTGACAGACCGGCGCGGCGACGGAGCGGCTGCGCCGGCCCTGCGACCTTCGCGGCGGCGCGCTTTGCTCCGCGTCAGTCGAGCGAGCAGACACCCCAGTTCGGCGAGGATACCGGGAGTGAAGAGTTAGCACTGGTCTCGCACGCGCTGGCGGCGTCCAGTCGCGGACGCTTGCAGCCGCGGACGTCGGCGCACTCCTTGCTCACTCCGCAGTCGGGCGAGGTAGCGTTGCCGGTAACGCTGGAAGCGAAAAGAAGTGCGCCGGGCCCCGCACAACCCCTTCCAGAATCGATCGGCGCCTCTACCCCGTTCTCCTGGCTTCCGGCAACGACGGTATTCGTCAGCTTCGCGCCCCTGAAGGCGCGAACCCCCCAGCGGTTGTTCTCGACCAGCGAGTCGAGGATCTTGACCGTGCCACCCTCGACGCCGACAAAACCGCTGTCAGAGATCGTGACGTCCACGATCCTGATCGAATTGCCTCGAACTCCTGTACCTCCGCTTCCGAGAATCGCTCCGGGACCGACGATCGCGCAGGGACCGAAGCATTCCACGCCGGCACGGCGAGAATCCAACCGGCGGTGTGAACGCCGTCACTCGCAGCAGTACCTGATCGCCGAAAGGGAGCCGACAACGTGCTGATCGGCGATACGCATACGGTGATCGACCCTCTCAAAGCCACGCCGATCGTAGAGTCCGGTCGCCGGCCTCGTCGTAACCGCGCGATGGGTCTCTTTTCCCGAGCGCGGCAGATGTGCAACTGTGGCGCTACTGCGAGGGACGACATGAAACACACGGTCCTGATCGACGAAACCGCAATCGCCGCGCGTGTGGCCGAGCTGGCCGCGACGATTCGAGCCGACCTCACCTCTACATCGCCGGTTTTCGTCGGCCTGCTAACCGGCAGCTTCGTGTTCGTTGCCGATCTGGCGCGCGCAGCCTCTCGCGTCGGCCTGGAGCCGGAAGTCGACTTCATGGCGGTCTCCCACTACAGCGCAGGCACCGTGGCCAGCGGTCGGGTCGAGGTCTACAAGGACACTGCCCGCAACCTCAGCGGGCGCGCGGTACTGCTCATCGACGACATCCTCGACAGCGGCCACACCATGACGTTGGTACGCGATCACATCGCCCGGCAGGGCCCCGCGTGGCTGCGCACCTGCGCGTTGCTGGACAAGCCCTCCAGGCGCCAGGTGGAGATCCAGGCCGACTACGTCGGGTTCGAGGTCCCCGACGTGTGGCTGGTCGGCTACGGGCTCGATGCCGGCGGCTACGGGCGCGCCCTGCCCTACATCGCCGCCGTCGAACCCGCGGCAGCCGACAGCGCGGGGGACGACGCGCGATGACCCGCGACCAGGCATCCTCCAACGCAAGCGCAATCGCCGCCATCGACCATGCGATCGCCGTCGCGCGCGGAGACGAACCTGCCGACCTGGTGATCAAGGGCGGGCGCGTGATCAACGTGTTCTCGGCCGACATCTACCAGGCCGACGTCGCGGTGAGCGGTGGTCATGTGATCGGGTTCGGATCTTACGATGGCAAGGAGACCCTGGACGCCTCCGGGCTCTACGTGGCCCCGGGCTTCATCGACGCACACATACACATCGAGTCGACCATGCTCACGCCGCGCGAATTCGCCCGCGCGGTGGTTCCGCTCGGGACCACCACGGTGGTCGCCGATCCGCACGAGATCGCCAACGTACTGGGTCTGGACGGTATCAACTACATGATAGAGGCTTCGCGCGGACTGCCGCTCAGCGTCTTCTTCATGCTGCCCTCTTGCGTGCCGGCGACCGAGCTGGAGACCGCCGGCGCGCGATTGGGCGCGCGCGAGCTTTCCTTGCTGATGTCGCACCCGCGGGTTCTGGGCCTGGCCGAGGTGATGAACTATCCAGCGGTGATAGCCCGCGACCACGCAGTGATCGAGAAGATAGCCGCCGCCCACGGAAAGCGCATCGACGGGCACGCGCCGGGTTTGTCGGGCAAGGCGCTGAACGCCTACGTTGGCGCCGGCATCAAGTCCGACCACGAGTGCATCAGCGCCGATGAAGCGCGCGAGAAGCTGCGCGCCGGCATGCACGTGTTCCTGCGCGAAGGCAGCGTGGCCAGGAACATGGCAGCGTTGCTGCCGGCGGTGCGCGAGGCCAATTCGGTGCGCTGCGGCCTGGTAACCGACGACCGTCACCCCAATGACCTGGTCAGCGAAGGCCACGTAAACTTTCTGCTCGAGCGCGCGGTCTCGCTCGGGCTCTCACCGCTGACCGCGATCCAGATGGTCACCATCAACGCGGCCAAGTATTTCTTCACCTCCGAGCTCGGCGCGGTGGCTCCCGGTTACGTGGCCGATCTGGTGCTGCTCGACGATCTGAGCAGGTTCCGCCCGCGCATGGTCTTCCGCGCCGGAGAGCTGGTAGCCGAAAATGGCAGACTGGTCGCCGAACTGCCGGCGCCTGCGCCCTCGCCGCGCGGCACCGTGAACATACGTTGGCGCGAACCTGCGAGCCTGGAGATCACCGCCCGCGGCGCACGGGTCAAGGTGATAGAGATCGTCCCCGACCAGCTCATCACCCGCAAGCTGGCCGTAGAGCCGCTGGTCCGCGACGGACTCGTCGTCGCCGACCCCGCGCGCGACATCGCCAAGCTGGCGGTGATCGAGAGGCATCGGGGCACCGGCAATGTCGGGCTCGGGTTCGTAACGGGGCTGGGCCTGCGCCGCGGTGCGATTGCATCGAGCGTCGCTCACGACTCGCACAACGTGGTGGTGGCCGGTGTCAGCGACGCCGACATGCTCGTCGCCGTCGCGGCAATCGCGCAAAGCCAGGGCGGCCTGGTGGCGGTCTGCGACGGCGAAGTGCTGGCCTCGGTGCCGCTGCCGATTGCGGGCTTGATGTCGGAGCGGCCGCTGGAGGAAGTGGCCGCTGCCACATCCCGGTTGCTCGCGATCTCGCGCAAGCTCGGGTGCGTCACGCGCGACCCTTTCATGGTACTGTCGTTTCTTGCGCTGCCGGTAATTCCTGCGCTGCGCCTGACCGACCGCGGACTGGTCGACGTGGAACGTTTCTGCCATGTCGAATTGTTCGGCGAAGATTGAGCGTCGGGCGCCGGCGCGAGCGCGGCGCGCTGGCGCCCCTCTCGCGCACTGACTCACCCGAGTGTACCACCCGCCCGCGTCAACATTTCGATATGCCTTGTCGGTGCCGCGCTTGTGGGTCACGCTCGACTGCCGGGAAGCGCAATGTCCGCAGCATACTGCAATGCGAACGAGGCCCGGCTCGTGGTGGTCGCGAACCGCCTGCCTGTTCATCGAAGCGCCGCCTTCGATCCGGCGCAGTCGTGCGCGAGCCCCGGCGGGTTGGTGTCGGCACTGCGGCCGGTGCTGCGCCGAGCAGGCGGAAGCTGGATCGGCTGGATCGGCCACCCAGACGATCTACAACCGCCGTACGAGCTCGAAGGCATCCGCCAGGTTCCGATCGCTCTTTCGCCGCGCGACATCGACGGATTCTACGAGGGCTTCTCCAACCGCACTCTCTGGCCTCTCTACCACGACGCCGTGCGGCGGCCGCGATTCGAGAGGCGCTGGTGGACACCCTACGTCTCGGTGAATCGTCGCTTTGCCGAGCGCGCCGCAGACGAGGCCGGCCCGGGAGCCGCCGTATGGGTGCAGGACTACCACCTGCAACTCGTGCCGCGCATGTTGCGGCAGATGCGCCCGGACGTTCGCATCGGCTTCTTCCTTCACATCCCGTTTCCTCCGCAGGAGCTGTTCGCGCAGCTTCCGTGGCGACGACCCCTACTCGAGGGACTTCTCGGCGCCGATCTGTTTGGTTGTCACACCAGGCTCGGCGCGCGCAACTTCGCCGAACTCGCGGTGCGCTACGCATCCGCGCGCCCAGGGGAAGAAGAGGGCGAGCTCCACTACGACGGGCGCCGTGTGCGCTACGGCGCCTTTCCGATCTCGATCGACGTGGAACGGTTCGAGAGCCTGGCGCGATCCGCGCAGGTACGCGAACGTGCTCGCCAGATTCGTGGCGAGCTTGGCGAGCAGCGCAGGCTGGTTCTCGGGATCGATCGACTCGACTACACCAAGGGCATCGACATTCGACTTCGTGCCTACGGTGCGCTTCTCGATCGCGGACGCGTTTCGGCCGAAGGCTGCGTGCTGCTGCAGACCGCGGTGCCGAGCCGCGAGAACGTACGTGAGTACGTGTCGATGCGACGCAGAATCGAGGCACTCGTCGGCCGCATCAACGGCCGGCACGGCCGCATCGGCCGAGTCGCCGTCCACTATCTGCATCAGTCGCTCGAGCCCGAGGAGTTGGTCGCGCTCTATGTCGCAGCCGACGTCATGCTCGTCACCCCGCTGCGCGACGGCATGAATCTGATCGCAAAGGAGTACGTCGCATCACGCGTGGGTGAGGATGGAGTGCTCGTACTGAGTGAGTTCACCGGTGCCGCACACGAGCTCACCGCGGCTCTGGTGGTAAACCCCCATGATGAGGATGGGCTCGCGCGGACCATCTACGACGCCCTCAACATGCCCCGAGCGGAGGCGACCGATCGTATGCGACGGCTTCGATCTCAGGTGGCGGCGCACGATGTTCATCGCTGGGCCAGAGAATTCCTCGGGACTCTGCACGAATGATGGCCCATCCGGATCAGGCGCGGGCAGGAGCGGTATGAGCGGGCAAGGCCCATCCGACGAGGTCGCCGCACGGCTCGCCGAACTGGCGGCGGTGCCGGTTCTGCTGGTAGCGTCCGACTACGACGGTACGCTCGCGCCGATCGTCTGTCATCCCGATCAGGCCCGCCCCGAGCGCGAGACCAGCGTGGCCATTCGCGCGCTCGCGGCACTCGCTCACACGCACGTCGCGGTGATTTCCGGCCGCGCTCTGAACGACCTCGCACGCCTGGCCGACTTTCCCGGCGAGGTGCACCTCGTGGGCAGTCACGGCACCGAATTCGATCCGGACCTGTCCGGGACGCTGAGCGAACGGCACGTTATGCGGCGCAAGCGACTGCGCGAAGACCTCGCGCGAATAGCAGCGCAAGAGCACGGGCTGTTCATCGAAGAAAAGCCCGTGAGTATCGCGCTGCACTACCGCGGGGTCCCGCCAGAGATAGCTGAACGCGCACTCGGCGAGGTCGAACGGGGGCCGGCTCGGCGCGAAGGGATCTTCGTACGGCACGGCAAGAAGGTGATCGAATTGTCGGTCATGCGCACGAGCAAAGGTCGCGCTCTCGAGACCATTCGTCGTCGCGTCGGTGCCACGGCGGCACTCGTTCTCGGCGACGATCTCACCGACGAAGAGGCGTTCGCAACGCTTTCGGGCGCGGACGTCGGCATCAAGGTCGGCGATGGCGATACGATGGCGCGATACCGAGTCGGCGACTCGAGCGACGTTGCGCGCCTCCTGGCGCGACTGGCCGAGTTGCGCACGGCGTGGCTCGAAGGGGCCAGAGCTGTCGCCATTGAGAAACACTCGATCCTGTCCGATCAGCGCTCGGTCGCGGTGGTGACGCCCGACGCCCGCATCACCTGGCTTTGCCTTCCGCGCCTGGACTCGCCCGCGCTGTTCGCCGAGATGGTCGGTGGCCCCGCGGCCGGACGCTTCACGATCGGCCCCTGCGATGGCCGCGCGCCGCTGGGGCAGAAGTACGTGGAAAACTCGATGGTGCTGCGCACCGATTGGGACGGTATCGCGGTTCACGATTTCCTCGATTGCTCGCGCGAGCGACCGCGCCAGAGGGCCGGCCGCTCCGATCTGATCCGAATCGTCGAGGGGTGCGGGCGCGTACGCGTCGAGTTCGCGCCGCGGCTCGATTTCGGCCGCTCTCCCACGCGGCTCAGCCACCACCCAAGCGGTGTCGTCGTCGAGGGCGCCTTCGATCCGATCGTGCTGCGCGCGCCGTCGGTGGCGTGGGAAATAGAGGAAGAGGGTCGCCACCAAACCGCACGCGCCGATATCGAGTTGCGCGGCGATCCATTGGTGTTCGACCTTCGCTACGGCACTGCCAGCATGACCAATGCGCGCCTTCTCGGCCGCACGCGCATGGATGTAACCGTCGAGCACTGGGCCCGTTGGACCGCGGGGCTCGAGCTTCCCCGCGTGGAACCGGGCCTCGTCGCACGCAGCGCGCTCGCGCTGCGTGCGCTGTGCTACGGGCCAAGCGGCGCGATCGCAGCGGCGGCGACGACGAGCCTTCCCGAACACCTCGGCGGCGTGCGCAACTGGGACTACCGCTACTGCTGGCTTCGCGACGGCGCACTCGCGGCCGCAGCGCTCGTCAAACTCGGTAGCCAGAGCGAGGCACTGCAGTTCCTGGACTGGGTCTTGCGGGTGGTCGAGTCGTGCGCCTCGCCGGCCTCGCTGCGACCGCTCTACGGACTCGACGGCGAGTTCGTTGCGCCGGACGCAGACATCGGGGAGCTTGGCGGCTATCGTGGCAGTCGCCCGGTGCGTGTAGGCAACTCAGCCGCACAGCAGGTTCAGATAGACGTCTTCGGCCCCATCGTCGATCTGGTCTACGAGTTGCTCGTCCGCGAAGCGCCGCTTTCGAGCCGTCACTGGCGGCTGGTACAAGCCATGGCCGACGCCGTGGAGACGCGATGGCAGGATCCCGACCAAGGGATCTGGGAGTTGCGCCTCCCGGCGCGCCATCACGTGCACTCACGCACGATGTGCTGGGTAACGCTCGATCGTGCGGTCAAAGTCTCGCGCCTGCTGCTCGAGCGCGAGCGCCCGGAGTGGGAGGCGCTGCGCGATCGTATCGGCGCCGATGTGCTCGAGAACGGCTGGAGCCCGCGCTCGCTGGCCTTCACCACCGCGTACGGCTTCGACGACATCGACGCGGCCGCGCTGGCAGTGGGCCTGAGTGGCCTCGTCGATCCCAGCGACTCCCGGTTCGTGCGCACCGTCGAAGCGGTCGAACGCGAGCTGCTGCGCGGACCCGTCGTCTACCGCTACCGTTTCGACGACGGCCTGCCCGGAACCGAGGGCGCCTTCCTGCTTTGTGCGTCGTGGCTAGTGGACGCCTACCTCTCGATCGGACGCAAGGCCGACGCCCTGGCGTTGTTCCACGAGCTGACGGCGCTCGCCGGCCCGACCGGACTTCTGCCCGAGCAATACGATCCGCAGCGCGGGGTCGCGCTCGGCAATCTGCCGCAGGCCTACTCGCACGTCGGCATCATCGAGAACGCGATCCGGCTCTCCTCAGGCCGGCCCGCAGCGCTGTAGGGCAGCCGAAACAACCAGGCAACGCCGGCAGGAAGGTGTCGAGGCCTGAGTACCGGACCGGAGACGTTGCCGCGCCGCGCAGAGTTCAGCCTTAACAGCTACCGGCCGGCCCCATATAGTCAGCTCATGACATCATCGTTCGCCTTCATCCATGCACATTGTTGCCGGCCCGCTCTGCTGGCATTCGTGGTCGCCTGCGCCGCGACTGCCGGCTGCGGGAGCGACGATCCTGGGGATCTGCAGTACGACGTGACGATTGCAGTGCTCGGCACCACCGTAGCCCTCGGCGCGCTCCAGTTCGACGTTTCCTACGACGGCGCGTCGGGTGGTTGGGTCGGCCACCAAGGCGACGTTGAATGCGAGGCTCTGGTCGATGCACTGATGGCCGCCAATTATGTCGGCGAAGGCACCGTCAAGATCGGACTGGTCAGCATCGAAGGAATCCCCGCGCCGGGTCCGGTGGTCCGCTGTGGATTTCGAGGACCACTGGAGATCTCGACCAGCAGCTTCGTCGTCCAGGTCGTCGACGCCAGCGACACCTCCTCGGCGCCGGTAGAGCCGATGCCGGCGATGCGCGTGTCAAGCGTGGTGACGCGTTGACACGGTAGCACCGCCGCAGCCGCGCCGGGGGGTCATGCGAATCGGCCTGCTGGAGACGCTCCGGCACTCGAACATGGTTCTGGTACTGTTTCGAGACGCCGTGCCCTGCTACTACCGCATCCGCGCGGCCGCACCGTACGCCGGCAAACACCTCGACACCGGCGTCGAAGTCGCCGGGCTGCGGTTGGCCTGCATGGAGCCGCTGCGCAAGGCGAGCCTGAAGTTCGCCGATGGCGACTTCGCGATGAACCTCACGTCCCAGGGGCTATGCCCGATGGCCGATTCGATCGCGATGACGAGCGGCGAAGCCGGTTCGCTCGCGCACGAGGTCGCCGCCGCCCACCTCGAAGGCCCCGGAACAGTGCGTGGTACGCTTCGGCTGCGCGACGCTGAGCTGGAGATCGACGGCACCGGCTTTCACGAGGTGAGCTGGGGCGTGCGCAACTGGGAAGCCCTGAGCCACTACCGCCTGTCGTGGCCCGTGTTCGACAACGGACTCGCCTTCGCCGGGATTCATGCCACCACGCGGCAAGGCCAGGACGTCTACATGCGGATGCTCTACCACGGCAAACAGTGGCGCGCCGTCTGCGAACTCGACGACGTCGTCGAGTTCGCAGACGACACGATGACGGTGAAGTCGCTGGCCTGGCGCTACCGAAACGACCTCGAGCGTAACTGGCACTACACGGCGCGTCCTCTGTTTCGCGTGTTCATCCCGTTCGACGGCTTCTTGCTGAGCGAAAGCATGATGGAGTGCCGACTGGCCGACGGCACGATCGGCTACGGCCTTTGCGAATGCGGGTTCCGCCTGCCCTGGCAGCCAGGATGAGGACCGCGGGGACCGGCGCCGGCCTGCGCGTGTGTTCGCACGCAGGTGCGCTATACACCGGCAGTGGAACTGGCTCGCCGCGTTGACCGCCGGAGGTCTGTATGCAAGCAGTTGATAGCGGGACTTTCGATGCAATCGTGGTCGGCACCGGCCCCGGAGGTGCGACGGTAGCGCGCGACCTGTCGCGCAGCGGCAAGAAGGTGCTGATCCTGGAGTGGGGACCGGGCGGTCCGATCCGCGGGAACCTCGCACAGTACGCAAGGGAGCTGATGGTTCCCGGCAAGAGCCTGCTCATCACCAACCGTATGCTCGGGTTGGTTCGCGGGATCACCACCGGCGGAAGTTCGGTTTTCTACTACGGCACTTGCTTCCCGGTTCCTCTGGCGATGTTCGCTTCGCGTGGCGTGGACCTGGCCGGCGACATCGAAGAAATCCGTCGCGAGCTCCCGATCGCACGGCTGAGGGACGAGATGATCACGCCGATGGCCGGGCGGCTGATGGAAAGCGCCCAACGCCTCGGCTTCAACTGGCAGAAGCTCGAAAAATTCATGTTCCAGGACCGCTGGAAGCCCGAGTACCGGTTCGGTTACTACGGCGACCCCAACGGCGTGAAGTGGAGCGCCCGCATGCACGCCGATGACGCGGTCGCCCACGGCGCGGTGCTGATCAACGGTGCCAAGGTGACGCGCGTCATCGTCGAGAACGGCACCGCAACCGGAGTCGAGTACCTGTCCAAGGGTGAGAAGCACACCGTGTCGGCACCGGTGGTGGTGATCTCGGCCGGGGGGATCGGCTCGCCGCTGATCCTTCGCAGCAGCGGAATCGCAGAGGCCGGTTACGATTTCTTCTTCGATCCGTTGATCACCGTGTGCGGGACGATCAAGGACGTCGCGCTGCGAAACAACGAGATCCCGATGTCGGCCGGCGTCCTGATGAAGGACGAGGGCTACGTCATGACCGACATGGCGATACCGCCGTCGAACCATCTGGTGTTCACCGCCCAGGTGATGCGGTTGACCAAGCTGCTGGCGTTCCGTCACACCGCCCGCATCATGGTCAAGGTGAAAGACACGCCAAGCGGCCGGCTGACCGAGCGCGGCGGCGTGCGCAAGAAACTGTCCGGCGCCGACCTCGACAAACTGCTGCACGGGTACGCCAACGCGAGACGCATCCTTCGGGAGGCCGGTGCGACCGATATCTACAAGACCTGGTACCTGGCCGCCCACCCCGGCGGGACCGTGAAGATCGGCCAACTCGTCGATGCCGATCTGCAGACCCAGTATCGCAACCTCTACGTGTGCGACTGCTCGGTGATCCCCGAAGCGTGGGGACTGCCTCCGGTGATGACCGTCCTTGCCCTCGGCAGGCGGCTGGCCCGCCATCTGGGTGCGCAGCAGACGAGCGCGGCCGCTGCGTGAGGATCCCCGAAGCCGGCCAGTGAAGCGTCCGCGTCGCGGTTGTCGCCGCCACGAGGGCCTGTCGTATGAGTCGATTGTCGCAGCCGGCGTGCTACTGTAGCCGGCACGACGCGAGGCCCGAGGTGCACGCAGGCTCTGCGGCGCTGCGGAGTCAGGGAGAGTCACGATGTCTACCGATCGACAGGATCCAACCGCCTCGATCGCGGCGAACCGAGCCGAGCGATTCTCGAGGGGACGACTCGTTCGCGTCACCGGCCTTTGCGCGGTCGCGGCGCTCGCCTTGGTAGCGGCCGACGCCTTTGCGAGCGTCGAGGCTGCATCCGACGTTCTTGCAAACGCACGGCCGGTCGCTGCGCTCACCGCGCCGGCCCCGCTGCAGGTAGCTGGCGACCCGGGCGCTGCCGGCGCAGCCAAGCGTCCGCCCGAACCGATCCGAGGCAGCAGCGCCGCGCTGCACGGAGGAAGCAGCGCCGATCGCTACGGCGGCAGCAGCGTCGACAAGCGCGGAATCGCCCAGCGCGAAGCCAAGCAATCCCCTCAGGAACGCGCCGCCGAGCGAGCATCGCAGCAGGCCGACGTCGAGGCCGCCAGGCGGCATCAGGCTGATGTAAACGGCGGTCAGGCCTTCCCGGCCAAGTAATACGGCGCGGCCTCAGGAGGCTGGCGCCGCCTGCCCGCCCGCCTCGTACACTACGCGACCGCCCACGATCGTCTTCAGTACTTTCAGCGCGCGGAGCGCCGCCGGCGCGATGGCGGTGACGTCCTCGGAAATCACCACCATATCGGCGAGCTTGCCGACCTCGATCGATCCCTTGCTGTCTTCCTCCCCCTGCGCCCTGGCAGCCCAGATAGTCATCATCCGCAAAGCCTCGGTGACCGACACCGCCTGTGCGGGCACGAACGTGCCGACGTCCGACGTTCGCGCAACCGCCGCCCACAGATGCAGGAATGGATCGAGCGTCTCCAGAACGATTCCGGTCACGTCGGTACCGAAGCCAGGCTCGAGGCCCGCGTCGATCATCGAGCGGAAGCGGAATGCCCCGCGGGCGCGCTCGGCTCCGAGATTTTCGATCGTCGAGTTGGCGAGCGTCGCGATCCAGGCGGGCTGCACGTTGACGCCGATGCCGAGCCGCTGCGCGCGCAGGAGGTCGTCGGATCCGAGCATGAACTCGCCGAAATGTTCGATCCTCTGCAGCGGCTTGCCGCCCGCCGTGGCACGCGAGCGCTCGAACGCGGTGAGCGCCATCGCCGTGGCGCGGTCGCCGGTGGCGTGCACGAGGAATTGCAGTCCGGCGCCCTGAACACGCGATGCCAACACGTCCAGCTCGTCCTGAGACAGGTTGAGCAACCCGTGTCCGCCGTTCGGCCCCGCGTACGGCTCGCTGACCGCGCCGCCGCGCATCGGCACGTCACTATCCGCCCACACTTTGACGCCCGCGACCCGGTACCAGTTCGCGTCGCTGCCAGACGGCAGCGACAGCCCTTCGAACGACGGCGGCAGGAACTTGCCGCCGGGATCGGTGAAGACCGCGATCGTGTAACGCAGCGTCGGCGCGTCCTGCGTCGCGAGTTCCCTCAGCACGCCCATCTCCTGCAACGGCGTAATCGCGTACACCGACGTGTAGCCATGCGCGTTCCACTGCTCTGGAATCACCTTGGCGTAGTAGCGGCGCAGATCCTGGTCGGGGATGCGCAGGTCCGGAAAGATGACCATCCCCTCCTGGATGACGCCGGTAGGCTCGCCCTGCGCGTCGAGACCGATGCGCGCGCCCTTCAGTTCGTGCATCCCCTTGGTGATCGAGAGGCTCTGCAGGCCGGCGGTGTTGACGACCGCTTCGTGTGCGCCGTTCAGGAACATGACCGGATTGGCAGGCGCGGCGGCGTCGATCTCACCGCGCGTGGGCAGACGCCGTTCGGCAAAGCGCGTCTGGCTCGAGGAACTGCCGGCGACGATGATCCACTGGCCCGGCGGTGTCTGCGCCGTGCGTGCCGAGATCTTCGCGAGAACCGCGGTGACCGACGGCGTCGTACCGAAGCGTCCGTCGACGTACTTCTCGGTCATCCGTACCGCCCGCGACGGGTGGGCGTGGCCGTCGATGAACCCAGGCAGCACCGTCTTGCCGCCCAGATCCACCATGCGCGTGTTGGCCGACGCCAGCCGCGTCACCTCCACGTTCGTCCCGACCTTCACGATGCGACCGCCGGCGACGGCGACGGCCTCGCAGACCGCGTTGTCGCGATTCATCGTCAGCACGTGCGCGTGATGGTAGATGACCTCGACCGGCGCCGTCTCTTCGGCCGATAGCGAGCGGTGCGCGGCGCCGATCACGACGAAAGCGCTCAGTGCGAGAAGAAATCGCAGGTGTTGCATCGGCATCTGATTCTCCGTGTGGCAGTGGTCCTGTACGCAGTAGCCGAGGTACGCGCAAGCACCGGCGCTCGACCTGCGCGGCGTGACCCGAAAGAGCCGCAACCGGGCCGCAGCCCGGCCGTCGCCACGCCACCGGCCCGTCGTTCTCGTCAAGAAACCCACCGGCGCCTGTTCATTCTCGCTCGCCTCCGGCGACTCAGCTCATGGAACGACACCGTAGCCGCGACGCTGGCCGGCCGAAGGCCCGCGGCGAGGTGAATCCAAACACCACGTAAACACGGAGAAACTAATGAAGATCACGAAGAATTCGCTCATCGCCGCAGCCGTCGCCGGAGCGCTCGCCGGCTACCCCCTTCTCGCCCACGCCGACGCTGCCGGCGCGACCTCTGGCCCCAGCGTCGACAAGCAGGGCTGCAACGGCAAGGCCGGCGCGGCGCAGGGCTCCGCCGACGCATCGCACAAGGAGAGCTGCCAGGGCAAGGACCATCAGGGCAAGGACACCAAGCAGGACGGCGCCAAAGACAAGAGCGCCTGCGCCGGCAAGGACGGCTGCGCCGGAAAGGACAAGCGGTCGTAGTCGCACAGCGCGGCGACGGGCCGAGGGAGCTGACCGGCTCCTTCGGCCCGTGCCGAGAGCGAAGAACGCCATGTCTTCCAATCGTTTCAACTCGCATTCCGATCTGGAGATCGGCCTCGGGCTGCGCGCCCCGCATCTCGACCACATCCTCGCTCGCAAGCCCGACGTGAGCTGGTTCGAAATCATCTCGGAGAACTACATGGTCGACGGCGGCCGGCCGCTACACATGCTCGACCGCATCCTGGCCCAGTACCGCGTCGTGCAGCACGGGGTCGGGCTGTACGTCGGCTCCGCGCAAGGAATCGACCGCGACCATCTGCGCCGCCTCCGGAGTCTGGCGCGCCGCACGAAGACCCCGTGGATCACCGACCACCTGTGCTGGGGCAGCGTCGACGGCTCCTTCAGCCATGACCTGCTGCCGCTTCCCTACACATGGGAAGCCGTCGAGATCGCCGCCGCCAACATCCGCCTGGTTCAGGATTTTCTCGAAGTGCCATTCGCCGTCGAGAACGTCAGTTCGTACGCCGAATTCCGCGAATCGGAGATGACCGAATGGGAATTCCTCGGCGAGGTCGTCGAGCGCGCCGACGCGGGCATCCTGCTCGACGTCAACAACATCTACGTGTCTTCGATCAACCACGGGTTCGATCCGCTCGTCTACCTCGGCAGCCTGCCTCACGAACGCGTCGCGCAGATCCACATCGCAGGTCACGCGCGCTACGAACGCTTCATCATCGACACCCACGATCACCCGGTCATCGATCCGGTGTGGCGACTCTATGCACGTGCGATCGAACTGGCAGGACCCACGCCGACACTGCTCGAGTGGGACGCGCGAATTCCCCCGTTCGAAGAAGTGCACGCCGAGGCCCTGAAGGCGAACCGCTACGTCGAGTACGCTGCGCGCGAGGTGGCCCGTGCGAGCTGAGTGCGAACTGCTCACGCTGCAGCGCCGCTTCATGACGGTCCTGCGAGAGCCGATCTTCGACGAAAGCCGCGCGCGCAGCGAGCTTCCGCGGCGCCGAGGATCGGTCTCTGCCCGGTTCGTCGAAACCGCCGGCGACCTGCTCACGCCGTCTGTAGCCCTGCGACCCGTGGAGCGACTCGAACTCTACCACCGCCAGTACTGGTACCGGCTGCTCGACTCGATCGCAGAGGATTTCCCGGCGCTGCGGTGGGTGCTCGGCGACGACGCGTTCTGGGGATTGATCGAGGCCTATCTGGAAGCGAAGGCACCGGCCAGTTTCACGCTGCGACATCTGGGCGCCGCGCTCGCCGACTTCGTTGCCGCGCGCCCCGAGCTCGTCGCCCACCCCGCGCACACGCACGACCTGGCGCGGCTGGAGTACGCCCTTTGCGCAGCGTTCGAGGCCGCCGATCGCGAACCGCTTCGCCCTGAAGAACTGACCAGCGGCGAGGTCGCGTTACAGCCCCACCTCAGGCTTCTCGCGCTCACGACACCGGCCGATACCTTGTGGCGAAGAGCCGGGGGCCGCCGGGCTCGTGGCCGGCTCGGGCCACCTGCCGCGAAGCCGGTCCGGTTCGTCGCGGTCTTCCGCCGATGTCTGGACCTGCATGTCGAACGGATCCCGAGAGCGGCGTTCGCGATCCTGTCGGCGCTCGACGACACGCGCTCGCTCGATCTCGCCATGCACCGCGTCGCTTCTGCACCCGGCCTGTTGCGGCGAGCAGACGCCGAGCTGGTCGGTCGCTGGTTCGCCTGTTGGTCGGCGCGCGGCTGGTTCTGCCGCACAAGCGCCGGCCCGGGCCCTCAATAAAACCCAAGGAGCATCTCATGAATACGACCGTAACTACGCGAAACACCAATACCGTCACCCGCGCCGACGAGGGCACCTCCGGCGCTTTCGGCGAGGCTGCGAGGCGCGCCGTAGGGCTCGTCCGAGCAGTCGAGCCGTACGCGCAGTCGGCCCTGCTGCTGGCCTTGCGTTGCCTGTACGGCGGCCTGTTCGCCCAGACCGGATGGGGCAAGTTGATGAACTTCGAGCGCACCACCGGCTTCTTCGAGAGCCTCGGGCTGCCGGCGCCGGCCTTGATGGCGGCGCTCGTGGCCACCACCGAACTGACGGGGGGAATCCTGCTCGCGCTCGGCGCCGGCGCGCGCGTGGCCGCGGCCGCGCTCGCCACCGTCATGATCACCGCGTTCGCGACGGCGCACGCCGAGGAGGCCTTCGCGAGCGTCACCGCCTTCACCGAACAGCCCCCCTTCCCGTTCCTGGTCGCCACGCTGATCGTGGCCGCGTTCGGCGCCGGGCGGATCTCGATCGACGGGTGGGTTCGCGCGCGTGGGACAAGGGCCTGCGCCCTGCCAAGATCGCGGACTGCCGATTGAGCGAGTCCGCGGCTGATCCTACAACCAGCGCGATGGACGAGGAGCACGAGCCAGCGGCCGACAGCTACGCGCACGAGGATCTGCTCGCCCACGGCAATGCGTTGCTTCGTTATGCGCTGGCAAGGGTCGGCGACCGCTCCGCGGCCGAGGACCTGGTACAGGACACGCTGGTGGCTGCCGTCGGCAAGAGATCCGAGTTCGCCGGCGAGTCCACGATGCGCACTTGGCTGACCGGAATCCTGCGCCACAAGATCCTGGACCACTACCGCTGGCGACAGCGGCATCCCGGCGATCGGCCTGGCAGCGACGAGTCCGTTGACGCCGGCGACCCCGAGCCGTGGTTCACCTCGCTCGGCGACTGGCGCGTCGACCCGAACGTCGGCCTCGAAGTGCTGGACACCGATCCCGCGCAAGCGCTCGAGCGCTCGCAACTCAGGGCCGCACTGAAGGCCTGCATCGACCATCTGCCCGCCGGTCTTCATCGCGTGTTCGTGTTGCGCGAGATCCAGGATCTCGATCCCGACGCGACCTGCGAGGCAGCCGGCATCTCGCGCGACAGCCTGGCGGTCTTTCTTTACCGCGCCCGCCAGGCGCTTCGCGCCTGCATGCAGAGGAAGTGGGTGGAGTCGTGAGCGACGCCGGCAAGCCGCGCCTGTGCCGCCTCCCGCGGTTGCATCGCTGCATCATGGGCTTCATCGGCCTTTTCGACCGCTGGCTCCACATGAGCTGCAGAGCGTTCATCCGACTGGTGTCGGAGAAGTACGAGCGTCCGCTCAGTCCCGGCGAGCGCGTCCGGCACGCGCTGCACTGGGCCATTTGCCGGTTCTGCCGAATCCAGGAGCGACGCATGGCCCATCTGCGAGCCCTCGCGCACGAGATAGGCGAAGATCGGCCCGACGATGGCGACGCCGAGCTGTCTGCCGACGCCATCGAGAAGATCCGCCGCGCGATGGCCGAGGCATCGGCGCGCACAGCCAGCCTTCCTTCAGCACGCAAGTCGGTCGATGATCCGGGGTAGACGAAGTCCCAACCACCAGGAGAGAGCGCAATGTCCGAGATGCCAGCGGCAAAGCCGTACACCCTCGAACCCGGAGACAAGGTCACCGCCGTCGCCGTCTACACGGCGCAGAGTTTGCTGATCGGAGAACTCGTCACACGCGAGGCAGTGCGCGTCAGCACCTGGCTGAGAACGCTCGGCCTGCCCGACTACGCTGCTCTGTACGGAGTGACGATGTTGCGCTTCCTCGGAACCGGAGAGCCGCAGGTTCTGCGTTTGCCGGAACTCTACTTCCCGATGGGGCAGGTTATCGCACTCCACCTGGCCCCTCCCGCGACCGACCCGCTCGACTACGACCCGACCGAGCAGAACCGCAAGTTCGAGTTGGTCTCGGCCTTGGCGGGTCCGTTCCGCTTCGACGGTTCGCTGCGCATGCCGGGCCACTTGACGCTGACCAGGCAGATGGAATTGCTCCGCGACCCGTTCACGATGCTGTACGATGTCGCGGTATCGTCGGCGTTCCAGCCGATGGGAGTGGTGCAGACTTCGATGGTCCTGCTGCGACCGAGCGCCTTCACTTTCGCCGCGCGCAAGCCGGCGTAGAGGCGCACGTGAACGACACAATCGCGAAGTTCGGATATCCCCGCACGCTGATCGCGGAGTATGACCACTGGGTCGTCTTGCTGCGCGAGAAGCAACTGACCGCAGGCTGCTTGATTCTGGCGTGCACCGGAGCGGCCGAGGCGCTACCCGACATTGGCGGCGCCGCCTTCGAAGTACTCGCGAAGGTGACCCGGGACATCGAGCACAACCTGAAGTGCTGGATACGGTTCGAGCGGATCAACTACCTGATGTTGATGATGGTAGACCCTCACGTCCACTTCCACGTCATCCCGCGCTACCGCGGCAAGCGGGAACTGGCGGGGCAGGTTCTTGCCGATACCGGCTGGCCGAAACCCCCTGACCTGGGCGCCGCCGTCCAACTCGTCGAAGCAGACGCAGAACGGGTCGTCCGTTTCATGCGGGAGAGTTGGGTCAGGTTGGCGTAGGCCCGCGACTGCTCGCCACCCGCACGCGAGCACGTCGATTCGCGCGCGCAGCCCGGCATGAATTAGCGATCAGCGCGAGACGCCGCTCGCCGCCGGCACGCATTGCTGCAAGAACTCACCGACTTCGGCGAATACGCGAGCCGCCACTTGCCCGCGGACGATGCCGTGCTGGTCGAAGTCGATCTCGCAGTAGCGCTTGGTCGAAGCCCCCAGACGCCGATGGATATCGCGCCCGCTTCGGACATCCACCTTGGGGTCGTCCTTGGCGTGGATGACCAGGGCCGGGATCGAAACGGACGCCAGCCCTCTGTAGACCTCGCGCATCAGACGCTGAACCTGCGCGATGCTGCGGACCGGGCACCGCAGGTAGTTGATCTGGGGATTGTCGGCATCGTTGGGCACGAACTCTTTGCGAAACCTCTTCACTCCAGCGGCGGCGAGCGTCTGGTTCCACAGGCTCAGAGCGCCGGCAAACCGCGCCGAAAACTTCCTGAACGCGAGCGGCGCGCTGATGCTGATCACCGCCTCGAAGGCCTGTGGATTCTCGATCACACGATGCAGTACGACAGCTCCACCGGTGGAAAAACCCGCCGCCACTATCCGGTCACAGCGTGACTTCAGGATCGCGTAGCCGCGGTCGACCGAATCGATCCACTCCCTGGCACTTCGCCGGGACAAGTCGGCCGCAGACGTCCCATGGCCGGCCATGCGCGGTGCGTACACCGTGTACCCTCGCGCGAAGAGGTACTCGGCCCATTCGCGGACTTCTTCGGGTGCCGCCATCAAGCCGTGAACCAGCAACACCCCGCTGGTGGCGCCGGCGTTCTCGAGCAGGTAGGGCTCGCCGACGTGCTTCGGCTTGGTCTCCCCGTCGACGAAGAAACGTCGATACTCGCTGTCGAACAGCTGCTTCTCAGAGTCGACGAGAGCGGTGGCACGCGTCTCTACGGCCGTGCTCGGGGTAGGTCCGCCCATCCAGCCCCGCTCGGCCCGAAGCGCCCCGGCGCCGCCGCTCACGCCACAGCCGCGGTGAACGCGCTGTAGATGAGCGCGTAGTGGCAGCTCGCGCCGACCAGGACCATCACGTGAAAGAGTTCGTGGAAGCTGAACACCCCCGGCACGACCAGGGGTCTCTTGGAGGCGTAGAATACCGCGCCGAGCGTGAAAGCGGCGCCGCCCGAGAACAGCAGGGTCTTCTGCGCTGCCGTCATCGCCGACAGCAACTGTCCCATAGGCAGCAGGATCAGCCAGCCCATCGTCAGGTAGATCATCGTGAAGATGACCCTGGGGGCGCGAGGGAACAGGACCTGCGACAGGACACCGAACGCGACCAGGCTCCACTGGATCGCGATCATCGCCAGCCGCCACGGGTCATCGAGGAAGAAGTAGCACAGCGGCGTGTAAGACCCCGCGATCATCACGAAGATCGCGAATCGGTCCATCTTGCGCCAGAACGACAGCTCGTCTTCCTGCTCCTTGAAGGCGTGGTAGAGCGAACTGGCCACGAACAGGAAGACCACCGAAAGCCCATACACCAGGGCCGTCACCATCATCGACGTGGAATCGGTCGCGCGCACGATCAGGAAAAGCGTCCCAACCGCTGCGGCGAACATGCCGGCCAGATGTGAATAGAAATTGAAAGCTTCCTGCGAGCGAACCATCGAACCTTCTCCCCCACGCCCTCGAGCGGCGATCCCCGCCGGGCCGGGCCGGGCGACCTTCCTCTCGGGGCGCCGATACGTCAATACTTCGGGCGCAGATTGGCCCCGGCGGCCTCGACCCGGCCCGCCGCGGTGGCGCGCCGGCGACGGAGCCCCACGGCCCGCCGCGCTCTTTCCTCTGCGCGCTCGAGCGTCCATGATTGCTGCTCGAACAGGAGTCTTCGGAGGCGACGGGCACTGCGCCCGGACGCGGGTAGGAACGGATCATGGTCGACGGCGGCATAGTTTGGTGGCTGTGGGCAATCCTCGGCTTGGTTCTGGCGGCGCTCGAACTGGGCACCCCCGGCGGCTTCTACCTTCTCTTCTTCGGGATCGGCGCGCTGGCCGTCGCGCTGCTCACCGCCGCGGGCGCGATCCACGCCACCCTGCCCCAGCTACTGTGGTTCTCGACCCTGTCGGTCTGCGCATCGCTGCTGTTTCGTCGCCGGCTGGTGGAAATGCTGACGCCGCAGATCCCGGCCGCCGCCTTGAACTCGCTGGTCGGAGAGACCGCCTCCGCGCTCGAGGACATCGGACCCGGTGCGTTCGGGAAGGTCGAGTTGCGCGGAACCGCCTGGAATGCGCGTAACGGCGGCGAAGCCAAGGTCACGCGAGGCCAGCGCTGTGTGGTCGAGCGCGTCGAGGGTCTTTCCTTGTGGATAACGCCTGCATCGCAATAGAGGTAGCCAATGACCGGTAGTCTCACCGTCGCTCTCGTCCTCGCCTTCCTCGTCATCATCGTCCTGAGCAAGACCGCGATCGTGGTCCCGCAGCAGAGCGCGTTCGTGGTCGAACGACTCGGCAAGTACAGCGGAACGCTGAACGCAGGGTTCCACATCCTCATCCCGTTCATGGATGTGGTGCGCTACCGGACCTCGCTCAAAGAGGACGCCATCGACATCCCCGAGCAGATCTGTATCACCCGCGACAACGTGCAGGTAGCAGTGGACGGGGTGCTGTATATGCGGGTGCTCAATCCCGAGCGCGCCTGCTACGGGATCGCCGACTATCTTTTCGCGATCTCGCAACTCGCACAGACCACGCTGCGCAGCGAGATCGGCAAGATCGAGCTCGATCGAACATTCGAGGAACGCACCAACATCAACACGTCGGTGGTGAGCGAGCTCGACAAAGCCACCGAGTCCTGGGGCGTCAAGGTGATGCGCTACGAGATCAAGAACATCACGCCGCCCAAGGACATCCTGGCGGCGATGGAGAAACAGATGCGCGCCGAACGCGAGAAGCGTGCGATCATCTTGAACTCCGAGGGCGTTCGCGACGCGGCGATCAACACCGCCGAGGGCGACAAGCAGCAGGCGATCAAGGCTTCCGAAGGCCGCAAGCAGCAGCAGATCAACGAGGCCGAAGGCGAGGCTGCCGCGATCCTGACGGTGGCCGGTGCCACCGCCGAAGGCATTCGCAAGATCGCCGAGTCGATTCAGGCGCCGGGCGGCTTCGAGGCTGTCCAGCTGCGGGTCGCCGAGCAGTACATCACCCAGTTCGGCAGCATCGCCAGCCAGACCAACACCCTGGTACTTCCGAACAACCTGAGCGACGTGGGCGCGATGATCACGCTTGCCATGAACGTCATCAAGCAGGGGCGCGCGCAGGCCGCGCCTCCCAACCCGCTGGCGTAGCATCCACCAGCAACATCAGACGCCGCGCACAAAAAAAGGCGGGAAGGGAATGGCTCACATTCCCCTCCCGCCTCGTGCGCGAGACGTCTTCTACCAGATCACGGAGTAGCGGTGCCCGGATCCGTGCCCTTGTCGTGGCAGGTCAGACACAGCTGGCTGTTCACGTCGCTTCTCCACAACAGGCTCTCGCCGGTGTTCCCCTTGTTGTGAACCGAGTGGCAAGTGCCGCACTCCATCTTGGTGTTGCCGGCACCCAGCAGGTGCATGCGAACCGTGCCGGCGCTGCCTAGCTCGGCAGTGTCCGCAGCGCGGATCTCGGTGTCGACCGACTGAACTGCATCGTAGTCGAAGCCGATCGGGTGATGGTTGCCGAGGTAGTTGTCCTTGCCGATCAGGTACTGGGCGCCGATCGTCGCACCGCCGCTGCTCTGGGAGGCAGTGGGCTGCGAGGTGTTGCCGTACGAGTTCACCGCAACGCTGCCGTCGTGGCAGCTCAGGCACAGCAGAGAAGTGCTGCCAGGCGTCATCCCGTTGGCGATCGCCTGCGCGGCCTTCGCGCCCGTATCCGGCGCACCAGGACCATTCTGGTACATCGTGTACGAAGCCGCATTCCCGGTCAGCTCGTGGTTCCACAGCGGCAGGTAGTCGAACGCGTCAGGAGCCTGAGGCCCGCTGCCGACGCCCGCGCCCGGGCCGCCATTGGCAGGGCTCAGACGGTACGTGTTGTGAGGCGCGTGGCAGAAGATGCAGATCCTGTCGAGCGTGTCATTGGGATTGGCCTGGTAGTCCATCCCGTTGTGTGCCGTTCCCAGATCGTGAACGGTACCGTTGATTCCGGCGCCAGCCGTATACGTACCCGTAAAGGCCATCGCCGAAGAGCTGAG
>JACRCR010000126.1 GCA_016218925.1 Deltaproteobacteria bacterium
AGGCTCACCGTGCTCGGGAGGGCTCGGCGGCCGAGAAATGGCTGGACGGCGTAGCCGTAACGGCCTATATATGCACCTGTATGCCCGTTTAGACCGCATATATGAGGCCGTATTATGCGTTCGTCAGTTCTTGACGTCTTGCCTTCCAGGGTCCGCCGTTCGTTGACGAAGTTCGGCGCCGACCTCGCGGTGGCGCGCCGCAAGCGCAGCTTGACCTCCGCGATGATGGCCGAGCGCCTCGGAGTGGCCCGCAGCACCTACCTGCGTGCCGAGAAGGGCGACCCAACTGTCGCCATGGGCGTCTATGCCATGGCGCTGTTTGTCTTGGGTTTCGGCGGTGCACTCGGCGACCTGATCGACCCGGGCCGCGACGATCAAGGCCTCCTGCTCGACGCGCGGCGCCTGCCCAAGCGGGTGCGGGTCAAGAAGGAGCCCGCGGCCGTATGAAGCGCGCGGTCAGGGTCTTTGCGGGTGACGAGCCCCGTCTCCTCGGCACGATCCGTTACGAAGCGCAGGGCTCGCGCGAAAGTGCAATGTTCCAGTACGACGCCGGCTGGCTCGCCGCGCCCGACTGTTTCGCGATCGATCCGGCACTTCCGCTCGTCGGCGGCCCGCAATTTCATCGCAAGACACGCGACGGATCGATCTTCCACGCTGCGATCTCCGACACCGAGCCCGATGGCTGGGGCCGACGCGTCATCCTGCGCGACCACGCCAAGCGCCGGCAGCAGGCACGGCGCAGCGGCGAAGAGCTCGAAGCACGCCCGCTGACCAGCATCGACTTCCTGCTCGCGGTCGACGATTTCGCCAGAGTTGGTGCGCTGCGCTTTCAGGACGAAGATGGGGTGTTCCAGCGCGCGCTCGACGCCGGTCGTCGCACAGCACCACCTTTGATCGAGCTTGCCCACCTGCTTGCGGCAACGCGCGCGGTCGAAACCAACCGCGAGAGCGCCGCCGACCTCGAGTACCTGCGAGGTCGCGCCATTTCGCTCGGAGGCTTGCGTCCGAAGTGTACGGTGATCGACGACGACGGCCGGTTGTCAATCGGCAAGTTCCCGAGCGTTGCAGACGAGCGCGCCGTGACGAAAGGCGAGGTGCTGGCGCTGCGACTGGCTGGCGCGGCGGGGATCAACGCGGCCACCGCAAGACTCGTCGACAGCGACGGCACGCCAGTCGCGCTGATCCGGCGCTTCGACCGGCCCGCTGGCGGGGGCCGTGTCATGTATGTATCCGCCGCCACGATGCTCAGTGCCGAGCCGGGCGACCCCGGGGAGCACGCTTACACCGAGATCGTCGATGCCCTCCGAGTTCACGGCGCTACCGCCCAGGCCGACATAGAGGAGCTGTGGCGCCGTATCGCTTTCTCGATCCTCATCACCAACGTCGACGACCATCTGCTCAACCACGGATTTCTGCACGTCGATCGTGGTCGTTGGCGACTGGCTCCGGCGTTCGACCTGAACCCATTTCCGGATCGTATCCGCGAGCTCGAGACGTGGATCTCGGAGTCGACCGGTCCGGAGGCAACCATAGAAGCGTTGATGTCAGTCGCACCGTACTTCCGGATCTCATCGCAGCGCGCGAAGGAAATCATCGGAAACGTCGAACACGCAGTGTCGCGCTGGATGATCGAAGCGCGTGCGATCGGCATGACCGACTTCGAACTCGACCAGTTCGCCGCTGCTTTCGAGCACCCCGAGCGTGAAGCGGCGCGCGCGCTGGCGCGATAGCGGTGACGAGAAAGGGGCGGCCGGCATTTCGCCGACCGCCCCATGTCTGCCGAGCGGGACGTTGCCTCGTTCGCTCAGCTTGCCGGCAGCGCGCGGCTGAAGAACACCACGCCGCCCTGCTGCACTTCTACGTTCTGCCCGCGCGGGTCGAACGTCAGCGGCAGTTGGCCGGCGCTCGGGCTGGTCTCGAACTCGATCTCACCCTGGTTCTCGCCGGCCACGTCGATCACGTCGAAGGTCCCGCGAAGCTCACCACCCGCCCACAGTTCGTAGGTACCGAGCGCAACGTCTTCGATCTCGACGCGAAGGTCGGCGTCGCAGGTGTCATCGAGGCGGTAGCGCACCTTGCCCTTGCCGTTGGAGTCAACGCCCGAGTTGGCCAGCGGCAACTCGACGTTGGTGTCAACGCAGGTCGTCGGCGGCTGCGCGGTGCCATCGAAGGTGCCCGAGAAGAACACCGCCGAACCCTGGGTGATCTCGATCGCCTGTCCGCGCGGATCGAAGCTGAGCAGAAGCTTACCGGCGTCGTCGGAGCTGCTCTCGAACTCGAGCTCGCCCTTGGGCCCGGTGCCGTCATCGGTGACGACGATCTGACCGCGCAGCTGGCCGGCGACGAAGAGATCGTAGCTGCCCACGGCGATGTCCTCGATCTCGACGCTGAAATCCTTCTCGCAGTCGTTTCTGGTCCGGTAGCGGGCGCTCGCCGACGCGTCCGCGTCGAGCCCGGTCGAAGCCACCGCCGCGTTGGTTTCCTCCGCGGTGCAAGTGTCGACGCCGGTGGCGGTAACCTGCAGAGCGCCGCTGAACAGCACGACCGCGCCCTGGGCGACGTCGATGATCTGACCGCGCGGATCGAAGTCGAGCGGCAACTTGTCGGCATCGTCGCTGCTCGATGCGAACTCGATTTCGCCCTCGCCCATCGCGCCCACGGTAACGGCGGCGCGCGCCGTGCCACCGACCAGCACGTCGTAGACACCGGCCGCGACGCCCTCGACCTCGACCTTGAACTTCTGCTTCCCGCGCTTGTTCTCGAAGCGCGCGCTGGCCTTGCCGGCACTCGCATCGGCCGTGCGCGGCAGCACCACGCGAATGCTCGATGTCGCATCAGCGGACTCGCCAGCGGCGGAGAACACCGTAGTCAGGATGTCGTCGATGCCATCGTTGATCGACACCGCCTCGCCGCGTGGATCGAAATCCAGCGGAGTGTCGTCGCCGGTCTTGAGATCGAGCTTGCCGCTTCCGTTGGTGTCGACACTGAAGCTGTCTTCGACGATCCCGCCGACGACGAGGCTGTAGCTCCCCGGCGCCAGTCCGCTCACCGCGATCTGCAACCTGGACTTCTTGGTGCGGAAGACGCCGCGGATGTTGCCCTTGGCATCGGCGTCGACGCCGGTGTTGGTGAGCGAGCTGCGCATCTTCGCGACAGCACCTGCATGGGCGGTATCGCTCGCACCGAGGGTTGTCAGCAGCGTCACTGCCAGCATCGCGCCACCGAGGACCGCCGCGTTGCTTGTCGGGTTCTTTCTCATCTCGTTTCCTCCTGCTGCCCTTCCACCTGCGTGGCGGAAGCCGGCGCACGCCCTGCTTGTGCAAGTGGAATGCCGAACTGGATGGAGCGCCGTAGCTCGCTTGGCAGGCCGGAAATCCCCTGAAAAGCCTGGGGTTCGTGATTCGCGCGCAAACGAGCGGCAAGGGCTCGGGGCAGATCGCGGGGCAGATCGCCCCGGCGGGTGACTTCACCCGCCGGCAGCCGCGGCCCAAGCCACCCGCCAACCACACCATCAGCGGCTCACGCCGCCAACCCACCAGCGGCTCACGCCGCCAACCACCAGCGGCTCACGCCGCCAACCACCAGCGGCTCACGCCACCACCCGCCAGCGGCTCACGCCACCACCCGCCAGCGGCTCACGCCACCACCCGCCAGCGGCTCACGCCGCCAACCCACCAGCGGCTCACGCCGCAGGCGCGCCAACAGCTCGCGGGGCCGCCCCTTGCGCCCCGAACGGTCGTGATTACGAAAAAGTGCGCAGGCAATTCTCCACACGGAGGTGAACGCAATGAGAGCAATTACCACTTGGGTGCCTGGCCGCGGTCTGGCCGGTTTCGACCGCGGTCTGGACGAGGTCTTCGCGCGCTTCTTCGGTGACGAGGACGCTCCACCGCTGCTGAGACCCGAGGCCGCATGGATGCCGGCCGTCGAGTCGATGATGCGCGAGGGCGAGTTCGTCGTGAAGGCGGATCTACCCGGCATCGATGCCAGTGCGGTCGAGGTTTCGGTCGAGGGCAACATGCTGATGATCCGCGGCGAGCGAGAGGACAAGCACGAAGAGAAGAAGGGCGACCGCTTCTACCGCGAGGTCAGCTACGGCAGCTTCGCACGCGGAGTGGGGTTGCCGCCGCGGATCGATCCGGAGTCCGTCAAGGCCACCTACAAGGACGGCGTGCTGGAGGTCACGGTCAAGGTCCTGGACCGGCCCGGAGCCCGCAAGATCCCGATCTCGACCCACTGACATCCCCATCCGCGACAGCGTGGCACTTCGCCTCGGATGGTCGTAAAGGTCACGATGGCGGCTCGAGGCGGGGCCTCCGCGACTCGCGGAGGCCCCGCCGGTTCGCGTCCACCGCGACGCCACCGCGACCTGATGAAAGAGCATGATTTCAAGATCGGCGTCGCGCTCGGCGGCGGCGGCGCTGCCGGGTTGGCTTATGCCGGCGTCGTCAAGGAACTGGTCGCCGCCGGCATTCACTTCGATTGCATAGCCGGAACCAGCGCGGGATCGGCGGTGGGCGCCGCGCTGGCGGCAGGCCGCCTCGACGAGTTCATCGAGATCATGACGACGATGTCGAGGAGCCGGGTCTTTCGGCTGATCGATCCGCTGTGGCGCCGCGAAGGATTGCTCGGCGGTCGCCGCGCGATCGAGTACATCCAGTCGGCCGTGGGCGGCAGCGACCGGCTGATCGAAGACCTGGCGGTGCCGTTCGCTGCGGTCGCCACCGATCTTCAAACCGGTGAAGAGGTCGTCCTCGACCGCGGGCCGGTAACCGACGCGATCCGCGCCAGCATCGCGATTCCGGGAATCTTCCGTCCGCATCTCCTGAACGGACGTGTGCTGGTCGACGGAGGGCTGTCGGATCCGATCCCGGTCAGCGTCGCGCGCAGGCTCGGTGCCGATTTCGTGATCGGCGTCAGCATCCTGCGCGTGCGCGGAGTGCTGCGAGACTCGGCGCCTCTGGGCGTGCTGGCCGGCTCCGTGGGTAGCTCACCGGCGGGCGGGGACTCGCCTAACGAACTCGACGACCAACGCCAGCGTCTCGAAGACGAAGCGCAGATGGGCATCCTCGACGTGATCGCCAAGAGCAGCGCGGTCGTGCAGGCCGCGATCGCCGGTGCTCGCCTGCGCGAAGATCCCGCCGATTTCTTCGTTTCGCCGCGCGCCGAAAACATCGGCGTCTTCGAGATGATGCGGATGGCCGAGGCCGTCGAATGCGGCCGCGCGGCTGCGCGTCGCGCGCTGCCGGCTCTTCGCGACGCTCTCGAGTATGCGCGCCGGCGCCACGCCAACCCGCTGCGACGCTTCTGGCGGCGCGGGCTGCGGCGCGCTGGAAAACCGGCCGGGCTTCTGAAAGGTGGAGGCGACCGTTAGGATCCAGACGATGGCGACCGCGAACAAGAAGAAGTCGACGCGCAAACCGCGCACGGCCAAGACCGAGCCCGTGCCGTCGCTGCAGATGGCGCTGCTTTCGGGACTGGCGACCATGACCGGTGACGCCGCCACCAGCGCGCTCAAGATGTTCTTCGACGCCACCGGCGACCCGTTCGGCATCGGCCGCCTGCTGACCGGCCCCGCCAGTCCCTCGCGCCTGACGCGCGAAGCGGGCAACTACATCCGCGAGCTTCGCGAACTGGCCGGCCTCACCCTCGGCGACCTGGCGCGCGCACTGGAACTTCGCGATTCGTCGCTGCTCGAAGCCGTCGAAGCCGGAACCGCGACCTTGTCGTTCGATCTGATCCTGAGGCTGTCCGCGATCGTCGCACGCAACGATCCTCTGCCGACCATCCTGCAGCTCACGCGCACCTACAATCCGTCCGTCGCCAGGTTTCTCGAAGACTGGGGAGCCGGACGCCTGCCGCTGCAAGTCGAACGCGAGCGCGCCTTCGTCAACGTCCTGCGCGGCAGCGACGACGCGCGCGAGCTGTCCGACGAAGGCTTCGCCAAGGTGCTCGCGTTCACCAAGACGGCATTCGAACTGGCACTGCACTTCGCCGAAGAAGCCGAGCGCGGGCGCGAATGATTCAGTCGGTATCGGGCGCGCCGAAATACCGTCGCAGGCGCTGCGGTAGCCGCGCCGGGTCGATTGCGGCGACGCGCGCCGAAACGTCGGCGCTGTTGCAGGTGTTCCAGAACAGTACGCGCCGGCCTTCGAGACGACCCGCCTCCGCATCGGCGATCAGACAGGCCAGCGTCTTGCCGGTATAGGTTCCGTCCAGCACCAGACCTTCGGTTTGCGCAGCCAGCGCGACCGCACGATCGCCTTCGGGTGAGAAGCAAGCATAGCCTTCGCCGCGAAACTCGTCGCGAATCTCGACGCGATCGTCGCAGAACGCGGTGGCAGGAAAGCCCGCGTCGCTGCGGCGCAGCAGCGCGTCCACCTTTCGCCACAGCACTACCGCGCCGCGACGGCTGGCGTAGACATCGTCGACGACGCGCACCGCGACCACGCGCGTTGGCCATCCGAGCGCGGCAAAGCCCAGCGCAAGCCCGACCGCACTGCCCATGCTGCCGAAGGCGACGTAGACGCGATCGGGAACCGGCGCGAGACCCGCCTGTACCTGCGCCGCCAGTTCGAACGCCGCGTTGACGAAGCCCACCGTGCCGAGCGCCGACGACCCTCCGGGCGGAACGAAGAACGGCAGCCGCCGGCGATGAAGCGTGTGGAGCACCATCTGCAGCAGTGCGCCGGCGACCAGCCGCGGGGTCGAGCGGTACTCGTGAAGCTCGGCGCCGACCGCGAGGCTCAGCAGCAGGTTCTTGCGCAGGTAGGCGGCGCCGCGCTGGGGCAGCAGCATCGAAATCCCGTGCATACCGACCCGCTCGGCATGCACCGCGGTGGCGGTAGCGTGATTGGAGCCCGCGTAGCCGACCGTGAGTACCTCGCGGGCGCCGCACCGGCGCGCCGCGGCGAGCAGGAACTCGAGCTTGCGAATCTTGTTGCCGCCGTAGAGGTCGCTGCTGCGCCCGTCGTCCTTGACGAACAGATCGGGCAGCCCGATCGCGCCGCCCAGGCGCCTGAGCGAATAAACCGGCGTGGGAAACGCCCCCAGCACGAGCCTCGGAAGCGCTGCGTCCAGGCCAGGATAGGCCAGGAACAGCGGTAGGGACGGAGGCGGGGCTGGCAAGTCGCTTGGTCGGTAGTCCATTGAACGGCTCGGTGGCGAGGCCCGGGTCAGCGGACCAGCGCCCGGCGTCATTGCTTGGAGAAACTGGGAAGTCCAGCTTCGAGCGCTTGCCGCTCGCAAGAACATCGCGGCGTCGAAATTTCGCGGGGGTCGCGCCGCATTCGCAAACCGACGTGCCAAATGCCGGGAATTGCGGTCGTTTTCTCTTCGATGCTCGACGGCGTCGCGATTTCCGCCGCGGTGGCACGAGCCTTGCGCTGTCAGTCTGCCGCGCACGTACCCGCTGCCACGCCGCGCCGGCAACGTAACGAAGATCGATGGCGAGACACACCGCTATAGTCGACGTCGGGCTGGACCGGCTGCGCGAGATGATGCGCGGCAACTTCAGCCTGGCCTGGATGGATGCCAATCCGCAGGGATGGGGACACAGCGCCACGCCCGGACCCGCTGGGCTGGGTCTGGTCGACATCGAGACCGGACACTACGCGCAGATTCCCGACCACGCTTCGAGCCGCGCAAGCCCGGCCCCCCGCGGCTGCCACGTGCCGGCCGGCATTGCGTCATCCGACCTCCACGACCTGAACGACCGCTCGGTGTTGTGGTCGGACAACGTGGCCAGGCTCTACGACGAAGCCGTCTCGCGCCAATGGAACTCGCTGACCGACGTCCCCTGGGATCAGTTGGGCGAGCTTCCCACAGACCTCGAGAAGGCGCTGTGTCAGATGTGCACCGGCCTTGCCCAGGCCGAGTTGGGCGCGGCCGACCTGACCGCCGGATGGATGAGCCGCATCAGCCCCGGCTTTCACGAAGTGAAGCTCTTCCTGGCCACGCAGATCATGGACGAAGCCCGCCACATGGAGGTCTTCCGCAAGCGCGCGCTGGCCAACGGCGGCGGCCTGCTGATCGCCTCGCCATGCCAACAGCGGCTCACGTCGCTGATCCGGCACGCGCCCGACTATGCGGCCGCGGGCGCGCTGATGAACGTGCTGGCCAAGGGCTTCTCGCTGGCGCTGTATCACTGCGGCTCGTTCCTGGCGCCCGGCGAAGTCGAAGAGACGATTTTCCGTCTGTGCATGCAGGACCAGGCGCGCCACCTCGCCTACGGGGTGCGCCACCTGGAGTGGTTCCTCGGCCACCACCCGGAGCGCACCGAAGACATCCACGCAATCCTCGACGCCGGCGAGCAGGCGATCTTCGAGCTGACGCTGGAACCGCAAACCATCGAGCCGCGCGCGATCCTCGCCGGCGACGGCCTGCAAGACATCCGGGCCGGCCTGTCGCAGGTGGCCTTCGTGTACGCCCGACAGGTACGCGAGTATCTGCGACGCTTGAAGGTGGCGGGAGTGGATCGCCAATCGCGCATCAGGATCCCGGTCGAACTACCGCTGGGCCGCGTCGGTGCGGAGCGGACGCAGGAGCGAATGCGATGAGCATGGCAGGCGGCCAACTGATGAGCGGCGCCGGCAGCGGCGAGGAGAAGACGGCAGCGTTTCCGTCGGTGGAGTGGTTCGACAAACTCGCCGAGGTGGCCGCGGAAAACGAAGAATCCTACCGCAGGCTCGGCCCCTTCGACTGCACGATGGTGGTCGCGGCGGACGATCAGTTCTTCGAAGTCACGCTGCTCGGTTACGGAATCGAGTCCGTGCGCCATCTATACGCGGTGTCGGACGCCGCACCCTCGCACTTCACCATCGAGGCGCCGCTCGCGGTCTGGCGCGAGATGCTCGAAAGCATCCGGGCCAACGGCGCTGCCGACCGCGAGCACACGCTGGCCTCGCTGACCTTCCAAGCCCTACCGATGCGCGTAGACGGCCCCGACCAACTCGAGATCGACGTCTTCTATCGTTACATCCATTCGTTACAGACCCTGTTCAACCACAGCGCCGAAATCGACACGACCTACTGACACCTCCGGCTTCCACCCCCTTGCTCCCCACCCCGAAGCGCGACCAAACTGACCCCGCCCGAAGGGGGGTCCAGTCGCGCCATTCGATTTGCCTCCTCGACCGGTCGAAGCCGAAGCGAATGGCACAGGGGGATCACTGCGATGACTCGTTCAATGAAGCGCCGATGGGCCGGGTCCGCTCCGGCAGCGTTGCTGTTCGTTCTGGCACAGGCCGCGACGGCCGCAGCCACCGACTACTACGTCGCGACCGCCGGCAGTGACGCGGCCGACGGCCTGACCCCGGGTAGCGCCTGGGCCACGCTGCAGTTCGCCGCCGACACCGTGTTACCCGGCGACACGGTTCACGTCGCCGATGGCAACTACGCCGGCTTCAACATCGCCGCGGTGGGAAGCGCCGCCCAGCCGATCGTCTTCCTCGCCGAAGGCAGCGCGGTCGCGATAACTTCCGACAACGCCTCGACTCCCGACGGCATCAACATCGAGAACGCCGCTTACATCACGATCGACGGCTTCATTTCGAGCGGCCGCACGCGGGCCGGCATTCGATCCGCCGTTTCCAATCACATCACGGTGCGCAACTGCACCGCCGGCACCAACGGGCGCTGGGGCATCTTCACCGGATTCGTCGACGATCTGCTGATCGAAGACAACGAAACCTTCGGCTCGATAGCCGAACACGGCATATACACTTCCAACAGCGGCGACCGTCCGGTGATCCGTCGCAATCACGTCCACGACAACCACGCCAACGGCATCCACATGAACGGCGACCAGTCGATGGGCGGCGACGGGTTGATCTCCAACGCGCTGGTCGAATCCAACGTCATCCACGGCAACGGCGCGGCCGGAGGCTCCGGCATCAACATGGATGGGGTGACCGACAGCGTGGTGCGCAACAACCTGCTGTACGACAACCACGCCAGCGGGATCAGCCTCTACCAGATCGACGGCGCCACCGGCTCGACCGGCAACCTGGTGATCAACAACACCATCGTCAATGCATCGAACGCGCGCTGGTGCGTCAACATCAACACCGGCTCGACCGGCAACCGCCTCTACAACAACATCCTGTACAACAACCACCCCTCGCGCGGCGTCATCACGATCGACTCGTCGAGCCTCGGCGGCTTCGCATCCGACTACAACTCGCTGATGGATCGCATGAGCTCCGATGGCGACGCCACGATCGTGACGCTGGCCACGTGGCAAAGCCTCGGCTACGACACGCACTCGTTCACGGCCACGCCGGCCGATCACTTTTTGAACCCGGCCGGCGATTTTCACCTGCTTGGCAGTTCGCCGGCGATCGACGCCGGCACCGCGATCGACGCGCCCGGCACTGACGTCGAAGGAGGCGCGCGGCCGGTCGGCGGCGGCTTCGACATCGGCGCCTACGAGGCGCAGCTACCCAACTGCAACGACGGCAACATCGACGCGGGCGAGATCTGCGGAGAGCCCGGGCTGCCGGTCTGCGCCGATCCGTGCACGACCTGCCTCGGCTGCATCTGCGCTGGCGCCGATCCGGTCTGCGGCGACGCGCTGGTGTGCGGCGGCGAGCAGTGCGAGAGCGACGGCGACTGCGCCGGCGCGCTGGTGTGCAGCGGCTGCCAGTGCGTGAACCCGCCGCTCTGCACCAGCGGCATCGCGCTGGCGCGCGCCAAGATGAAGATGCGGGCGAATGTGTTCTCGCTCGCCTTCTCGGGCGAGGCAGTCATCCCGAAGCCGTGGACGGCGGTGAATCCTGCCGCCAACGGCGTACACGTCGTGATCGACGCAGTGAGCGGCCCCGGCGGCCTCGACGCGGTGATTCCCGGCGGCGCACTGTGGAGAACCAACGGTTCGGGCACCGCCTGGACCTACGTCGATGCCGCCGGCGCGGTGGCCGGCATCACCAAGGTGGTCGTGAAGGACCGCTCCAAGAGCGAGGACGGCAAGCTTCGCTTCGTCGTAAAGGGCAAGGGCGGCGCGGCCGCGCTGCCCGACGTCGCCGCGGTACGCACCAGCATAGGGGCCGGTGCGGCCGGCGAATGTGCGGCGCTGCAGTGGGGCGGCCCCGGCGCCCCGCGGCCCTCATGCAGCGGAGACGCCGCAATGCTGCGCTGTCGCTAGCCCGCAGCGCTGCGCTTGCCGCGTGACTGGCAACCGGGCACCGCAAGTGTCACAGAGGCTGCGATGAACACGGCGAGCGCGAGGCCGGCCAAGGTCAGCGTCGACGCGGTGCTGACCAGCGCGCTGCGCGCCTTCCTGGCGTTCCCGGGACCGGGCCTCGCCTACTTCGCGTTGATGGCGGTCTGGACTTGCGCCGGAAGCGGTGGAGGCGCCCTCGACCCGGCATCGCTGATGGCCGGCCCCTCGTCCTTCGATTTCATTGTGTGGCTTGCCGGCGCGTTGCTGATCGGCTGGGTGATGTGCGGCCTGGCGCGCGTGGCGATCGCCGGAGTGCGGGGCGAAGAAGCGACGTGGAACGACACGATCGTTTCGTTGTCGGAGTACTTCCACGCCGCCACCGCGCTCGGTACCTGGATCACACTGGCCATGTTCGGCTTTCTGTTCTTCGTAGTCCCCGGTGTCCTTGCCTTCCTCATATGGTCGCAGGCCTTCTGCTGCGCGATAGATTTCAAAGAGAGCTGGACCGCCGCACTCGGGCACAGTCGCCGGATCACCAGGGGGCACCACGGCCAGATCCTCGGCGTGATGTTCGGCATCGCGATGCTGTTCGTGCCGGGCACGATAGTGTCCGCCTCGGCGGTGTGGAACTCGGCGCCCGATCTGGAGGCACTGCTGGGCTCGGGGTTTCCCGCAGCGTCCGGACAGGCGGCGGTCGCGTTCGACCCCGCAGTCGTCGCGACCATGCTGCTCGCCGCGGTCCTTGGGGCCGCCGCGCAGACTGCGGCGTCCTACATCGGCGCCGCGCTTTACGTCGCGTTGCAGGACGTCTACGCGGCTGCCGGCCCCGATTCCGCCGTCGCCCGAAACCAAAGCAGCCTGCCCTAGCCATCGCTCCAGTCGCGCTGCGGCGAGGCTGCGGCGACCCCACCAGGTGAAGGATCTTGCGGGGGGGACGCAGGATCTTGCGCGCTGGCTCACGCGCGGCCAACGGCCCGCGCGGCCGCACGCGTGATCGGTTCGTCGCGGACCGCGCGCGCCGGCTCGTCACCCCGGCGCGCAATAATCCTCTGTGAATCCGCGCGGCCAGCGCTACCCGCCGGCCGCGACGCGGCGGGCCGAAACCGGGTCCACCGCGACGCCGCGTGGTCCCGACAGCAGGCGGCACGGGCCTTGCTGTAACCGCTCCCAAAGCGCAACGACCACGTCGGACCGTTGGTGGTCCAGAGGCGGAGGGAGCGCGCGACACCACACGGAGGAAACAAGGAAATGAAACGCTCATCCACAACCCGCACTGCCAAGGTCTACCTCGGTACTTTCTCGATGCTGCTGTTCCGCTTGCACCTCGGTGCGGCGCTGGCGCTGTTCGCGCCGGTCGCCAGCCCGAGCTTCGTCCACGCCGATTTCGTCGACGACTCGATCGTTGACGACAACGACGCCGACGGCATCCGTGACGACTGGGACGGCGACGACGACAACGACGGCATCCCCGACGGCGACGACGCCGACGAGGATGGCGACGGCATCGAAGACGCCGACCAGACCACCGACAGCGACGACTTCGACGGCGACAACAAAGTCGACTCGCGCGACAAGGACGACGACAACGACGGCATCAAGGACGGCAAGGACGCCGACGACGACAACGACGGAATCCCCGACAACCTCGACATGGACGACGACAACGACGGCATCGCGGACGACCTCGATCCCTCGGCCGTTGCCGGCATCGATGACGACGATTTCGACAACGACGGCATCTACAACGAGAACGACGCCGACGACGACAACGACGGCATCGTCGATGACCTCGACACCAACGACGATAACGACCTGCTGACCGACAACCGCGACAAGGACGACGACAACGACGGCATCAAGGACAAGATCGACAACGACGAGGACGGCGACCACGTTGCCGACTCCAAGGACGGCGACCTTGACGACGACGGCATCCAGGACAGCAAGGACACCGACGACGACAACGACGGCATCGCCGACGCTGCCGACACCGACGACGACAATGACGGCGTCGACGATTCGATCGACAACGACGACGACAACGACGGCATGGACGACTCCGTTGACAGCGACGACGACGGCGACGGCACCGAAGATGCCGACGACAGCGACGACGACAACGACGGAACCGACGACAGCGAGGACTCCGACAGCGAGGACGACAACGAGAGCGACAGCTCGCACGACAGCGAGAACGACAGCGAGAACGACTGATCGTTCTCACTGGGGCTCCCCACGGAGCCTGGACTGGCGAAGCGGCCGGCAGGGTAACCTGCCGGCCGCTTTGTCGTTCGGGCTTCCGGCCCGCCGCTTTATCGTTCGGGCTCCCGGCCCGCCGCCGCGACCCCCCGTACCGCCGGTCGCGACTCCGCGCGGTCGAGGCAACAAATCGAAAGCCGCGACTTGACCCCCTTGACCTTTCGAGCGGGTACTCTAAGAGTCCGCGCTCGTGGAATACGAGGTCAGCGAGCTCGCTCAGGCGGCCGGCGTCAGCGTCGACACCATCCGCTACTACCAGACCCACGGTCTGGTGCCGCTGCCGGCCAAGGCCGGGCGAAAAGCCGTCTACACCGAAGATCACCTGGGACGTCTGCTGCTGATCCGCTCGATGGCCGCCAAGGGCCTGTCCCTCAAAGCGATCCGCATGCTGCTCGAGCGCGACGGCACCGAGCGCTCCGACACCGCACTGCTGGCCGCGCTGGAAGAGGAGGCCGAGGGGCCCGCGTATTCCACCGAGGATCTGGCCGGGCGCCTGGGCGTGCCGGTCGCGCTGATCCGTTCGGCCGAGGAAGCGGGCCTGGTCGAAGGCCACGAGGCACCCGATGGCAAACCGCGTTACACCGAGAGCGACCTGAACGCGGCCCGCGGCGCGATCCGCCTGCTGGCACACGGCTTCCCGCTGGCCAGGCTGCTGACCCTGGCCATCCGCCACGACCGCGCGATCCGCAAGACCTGCGACAGCGCCATCGACCTGTTCGACGACCACATCCGCAAGCCGCGCTACAAGGACGGCGACGACGGCGATGCCGTGGCCAAGGCCTTTCGAGAGCTGCTGCCGCTGGTGACCGCCGTGGTCGCCCATCACTTCCAACGCGTGCTGGTGGGCCGCGCGCTGCGGCGGCTGAAATCCAAGGGAGACGAGCCGACGCTGGCGCTGGCGCTGAAAGTCGCGGCGCGCAGCAAGGTACGCGTGACGTGGCAGTGAACCTCCCAGCCGCCGCCGACAAGGCGGTCGTCGTCGAGGCGATGTTCGACCGCATCGCCCCGCACTACGACCGGATGAACCGGCTGCTCACGCTCGGCATGGATCAGCGCTGGCGCCGGCGCACCCTCGAACTCGTCGATCTTCGCGCCGGCCAACTCGTGCTCGACCTCGCGTGCGGCACCGGCGACTTCGCCGAGTTGTGCCGGGCGCGCGGGGCCCGCGTGGTGGCTCTCGACTACGCCGCGCGCATGCTCGACCACGCCAAGGCCCGCGGGCTGGGCGGCACGCTCGCGCGCGCCGATGCGCTGCGACTGCCGCTGCGTGGCGCGAGCATCGACGTCATCGTCTGCGGCTTCGCGCTGCGCAACTTCACCAGCCTGCCGGAGGCCTTCGCCGAGATGGCGCGGGTTCTCAAACCGGGCGGGCGCGTGGGGCTGCTCGAAGTCGCGCGCCCCTCGCAGCCGCTGGTGCGCCTGGGGCACTCGATCTACTTCGACCGCGTGGTACCGCTGGTCGGCCGTTTCCTGGCCGACCCTCGCGCCTACTCATACCTGCCGGCGTCCACAGCCTACTTGCCGCCGTGGGACGAACTAAGACCGATGCTCGAGTCGGTCGGACTGGCCGATGTGGCACGCGAGCAGGCGATGCTCGGCGCCGTGCAGATCCTGACCGGCCGCAGGGAGAACCGATGATCGACGTGCGCGACAGGCTCAGGCGCGTCGCACTACCCGACGAAGTCATCGGCGATCCGCTCGATGCGATCGCGCGCGCGCCGGGAGAACCGGCCTTCTACTGGCGCAACGACGCGGCAGGAATCGAAATCGCAGCGCTCGGCGCGATCCGCGTGGTCGAGACCTGCGGGCCGCGCCGTTTTGCAGATGCGAGCCGCGCTCTGGCCGCGCTTCGCAAAGAACTGGGCAACGCCGCCGGCGACTGGCCCCTGCTGGTCGGCGGCTTCGCATTCGGCGACGGAGAGGCGGCGCCGCGCTGGAGCGACTTCCCGCCGCTTCGTTTCTTCGTGCCGCGTGCGCTGTGGATTCGCCAGGGCGAGGTGCGACGCCTCGTCATCACCTATCCGGCCGGACACGAGCAGACTCCGGCTTCGCTGCTCGCAGGCACCGACGGCGACTGGTCGCAGATGGAAGACGTGCAGGACGGTGAGGCGACGCCGGCGACGGCCGCCGCAGCTTCAGGCTCGACGCGACCGGGCGACGTGGCGCGAGCGACGAGGTCGACCGGTATCAGCGCGACCGACGCGAAGTGGTTCGCGCGTGTCGCCGAGGCTCAGCGCAGCATCCGCAGCGGGCGCCTGGACAAAGCCGTGCTCGCGCGGCGCCGGACACTGACCGCCGCCGCACCGCCGCTAGTGGAGCCGATCCTGACGGCGTTGGCCGAGAAAAGACCCGAGTGTTTCACCTTCCTGGTGCGCTGGCGCGGGCGCTGCTTCCTTGGCTCGAGTCCCGAGCGCCTCGCGCGCGTGGACGGCCGCAGGCTCGATACCGACGCGCTGGCGGGATCGGCGCCGCGAGGTCAGAGCAAGGCCCACGACGACGCCGGTGCGCGTGAACTGCTCGCCAACGACAAGGAACGGCGCGAGCATCGCATCGTCGTCGACGCCATCACCGAGGCACTCGGACCGGTGACGTCGGACATCGAACTGGCGCCGGAGCCGAGCGTGATGCGCCTTCCCGAGTCGCTGCACCTTCACACTCCCATCCACGCGACACTGTCGCGCCCGGTATCGCTGCTGGAAGCCGCGCGCAGGCTGCATCCGACGCCGGCGGTGTGCGGTGCTCCGCGCGCCGCCGCAAAGAAACTGCTCGAAGCCGAGGCGGCCGATCGCGGCTGGTACAGCGGCGCCGTGGGTTGGATAGGCGCCAACGGCGACGGCGAGCTGGCGGTATCGCTGCGCGCGGCGCTGCTCGAAGGCCGCCGCGCCCACGTGTGGGCCGGAGCAGGCATCGTCGAAGGCTCCGACCCCGAGCGCGAGTTCGACGAGACCGAGAGCAAGATGCGCTCGATGCTTCCGTACTTCGAGGCCGACGACGATGAGTGCGCCGCCTAGCCGAGCGCTGTTCGCAGCGCGTTGCCTGGTCGGCGAACTCGCGCGCGCAGGGCTTCGCGAAGCCTGCCTGGCGCCTGGTTCGCGCTCGACCCCGCTGGCGCTGGCGCTGGCCGAGAGTGCGGCGATCCGGACGCGAGTCTTCACCGACGAGCGCAGTCTGGCGTTCTTCGCGCTGGGAGTGGCCAAGGCCGCGAGCGCGCCGGTCGCGATCGTCTGCACTTCGGGAACCGCGGCGGCCAACCTGCTGCCGGCCGTCGTCGAAGCCTCGCTCGGCGCGGCCGCGTTGCTGGTCCTGACCGCCGACCGGCCACCCGAACTTCGCGACTGCTCGGCGCCGCAGACGATCGATCAGGTGGGAATCTACGGATCTCACGTACGCTGGGCGTTCGACGTTCCGATCCTCGACATCGGCGAACCCGCCGAACGTTACTACCGGGCGCTGGCGATGCGCGCGCTGGCAGCCGCGTGCGCACACAACTCGGGACCGGTGCATCTGAACCTGCCGTTTCGCGAACCGTTCTGGGACGACAGCTTTACCGGCGACCCGCGCGCTGCGGTAACGCGGGCGGCTGCGGCCGCGACCGATCAGCGGCCCGCGGATGCTGCCGGCCGGTCGTCCGCGGGTGCGAGTGCCGAGACGCCCGCGCAGGCCGCGCAGGGTTTCGCCGGCGTATCTTGCAGTCCTTCGCGCTTGGATGAGCGCGAAGCTCGCGCCCTGGCCGAACGCATCGCCGGCGCGCAGCGCGGCCTGATCGTGTGCGCGGGTCAGCCGCTGCCGGCTGGCGACATCGCGGCGCTGGCCGCCGCCCTGGACTGGCCGATCCTTGCCGATCCGCTGAGTGGCCTCCGCTACGGAGGCCACGATCGCAGCCTGGTGGTCGACGCCTACGATGTGCTCCTGCGCGACGAAACGTTTTGCAGCGGGCATCGCCCCGACGTCATCGTGCGCTTCGGCTCGACTCCCGCGCCGCGCTCGTTGCAGATGTTTCTGACGCAGAGCTGGCCCTGCGACCACCTGTTGGTAGCGCCATCGGGATGGCCCGATCCGTTTCACGCTTGCAGCGGTATCGTTCGCAGCGAGCCCGGACGCCTGTGCCGCGACCTGACCGCGACGCTGGCCCGCACCGCTACCCGGTCCGACTGGACGGCGTGCTGGCTGCGCGCCTCGCGCGCCGCGCGCAGCGCGCTGGATGCGAGCCTCGACGCTGTCGTCGAGTCCGCCGGCGAGACCTTCGAGGGCGCCGTCGTTCGCGCGGTCGCGCGTGTGACGGCGGACGCCGGCGGCGAGCGGCCCGCGCTCTTTGTTGGCAACAGCATGCCGATCCGCGACGTCGATGCCTTCTTCGGCCAGAGCGAGCGGCCGCTGAGCGTCCTGGCCAACCGCGGCGCCAGCGGCATCGACGGCGTGCTCTCGACCGCGCTCGGCGTTGCGGCCACGCGCGAGCAGCCCACCGTGCTGGTGCTCGGCGACCTCAGCTTCCTGCACGATGTCACCGCGCTGGCGGTCGCCGCGCGCCTTCGCATCCCGCTGGTCACGGTCGTCATCAACAACAACGGCGGCGGCATCTTCTCGTTCCTTGCGCAGCAGGGCCTCGAAGCCGTGTTCGAACCGCTGTTCGCCACGCCCCACGACGTCGACCTCGCTGCGACCGCAGCGGCGCTGCTGCCGGGCGGCTACGAACTGGCCGCCGACACAGTCCAACTCGCG
>JACRCR010000122.1 GCA_016218925.1 Deltaproteobacteria bacterium
ACGATGCGCTTGCACGCTTCTACCAGGAGACGCGACGTATCTGGCAGAAGTGGCTTTCGCGCCGCTCTCGCGCCGGGTACGTCGACTGGGAACACATGCTCGGAGTGCTGGAGCGATTTCCGCTTCCGCGACCGCGCATCGCCGGTACGCCCCGTAGCGAATCTTCATCTTGACGAGCCGGCTGCGGTAGTCCCGCACGGCCGGATCTGTGGGAGCTCCGGGAGGGTAACCTCCCGGAGCCACCCGGCAAACACGGGTGAAAGAAGTAATTGTCGCTGAACGGCGCTGTGTCGATTGCGCCGGGAACATCGGCGCAGACCGTCGCGGCGGGCTATCACGACGGCTCGGGCTCGGTGGCGGGCGACGCGGATTTGGCGGCGAGCAACATTGCTTTGGGCGTGAACATTTTCGGTGTGGCGGGTGCTGCGCTGCCGGCTCAGCCGCTGAAGACTGGGCAGACCACCTCGTACGGCACCGGCAGCGACGGTAACTTGCAGAAGGGGATCGGCAGCTCGTTTACCGACAATGGCGACGGGACCGTTACCGACAACATGACGGGTCTGATGTGGGAGAAGAAGAGCGACGACGCCGGTATCCACGACAAGGACAATACCTACACTTGGGGAATGATCAGCAGCCCGTACACGATGAATGGGACGACGGTGACGACGTTCCTGGCGGCGCTCAACGGCGGCGGCGGTTTTGCGGGGTACACCGACTGGCGGATACCGAACATCAAGGAACTGCAATCCCTCCAGAACTTCGAGACATACAGCCCCGGCATCTACCCGGCATTCAACACGGGTTGCGCGGCAAGTTGCACAGTGACGCTGTGCAGTTGTACGAAGTCGGGTGACTACTTCTCGTCCTCTACGCTCCAGAACTCGCCGGACTACGAGTGGAACGTGAACTTCAACTTCGGCACCACGGGCTACGGTTACAAGACGAACGTCTACTACGTCCGTGCTGTTCGTGCCGGCTCATGAACGACGGCCCTGAGCCCGGAAGGCCGTGACACGTGGCGGGGCGACGCCGTCGCCCCGCCACCAAGCCGCAACAACTGTCGCTGCCGCTGGCACCAAGGGCGGATGCGGTCTGCGGCGGCAGCCGGCGGCCAAACCCCAGCCAGAAGGTGAGGGCGCAGGAAGGGTACGGGGGGAGTTCGCTGCGGCCGGTCGGGTTGCCAGAACGCTCTCATCGGACGTGAATTCGAGGGGGGTGGCAGGGCGCGGGTGCTTCGAAGTGGTCGCGTATTCTTCTTTCCACCGCGAGCCCGATTGGATGGTGTATAGGGACGTGTCATAGTGGTGTCATGGATAAGGTCAATGCTCTCGAACTGCGTCAGTCGCTTGGCCGCGTGCTCCAACGTCTCGAGAAGAACGGTTTCCCGATCCTGCTCGAGAAGGACCGGCAACCGGTCGCGGTGATCATTTCGCTGGAAGACTACCGCAAGCGCTTCGTCGATGTGGAGGCCGATCAGCTTCGCAGAGAAATGGTCGAGCGCATCAAGAGTGCGGGGCTCCGGACGCCCAAGGGAATCTCTACCCTGGATCTCGTGCGCGAGCTTCGCGGCGGATGAGTCTCCGGATTCTGGACGCGTCGGTCGCGGTCAAATGGTTTGTCCCGAACGAGGCCGGCCACGCCGACGCGCTTCGCATCCTCGACGAGGTGCGAGAGCATCCGGAGAACTTCGCGGTGCCCGAGTTGTTTTTCAACGAGATGCTATCCGTCTTGGCTCGACTCCTCGGTAACGATTCCGCCTCGCTGCGCGGATATCTCGACGCGTTGCAGGATCTCGGTTTCGAGCGCATAGGTAACGGCCGCGAATTGCTCGCCCGTGCCGCGGACCTCGCGTGTGCGTACAGATTGACCGGATACGACGCGGTCTACGCGGCGAGCGCCCAGCTCGTTGGCGGTCACTGGTTGACGGCAGACGCCAGAGCCCACAAGAAGATCCAGCGCCTGCGCATCTCAAAGGTCGTCTGCTAGCCGTAGTCGCCGGCCAGGTCCGTCTGCGAGTCGATAGCGCATCGAGACCGCTGTCAATGTCGGCGATGGCTACAGCCACGAGAGACGGCGGCGTTATTGCCAGGTCTGCCCGCGCGAGCCGGGGGACCCGTCGGTATTCGGTGGTCTGGCCGAGGGCTAGCGGCGCAGGATGGGTCTGCGGTTGACATGAGACTGAGGCTTGTTTCGGACCCGGCCCACGGCGGGAGGCGGCAAGTTCAGGCCAACGTGGCGCAGGCCGGGTTGGAAACAAGAGTATCGAACGGAGCCGCGGCCGGATCAGCGCAAGGCTGCCGGTCTATGCACTTTGATCTGTCGCGAGCAGTCCACGGGGAGGCGCACCGGCGGTGCGAAATCACGTGTAACAGTCCTGGCAAGGCCGCAGACGCGGTCGGCAAGGGAGATGAGCGAGCCGAAAACGATCGAAATGGCGCGCATCTCCCAGTCCTTGCCCAGCGTGATCGTGTACAGGAAGCGCAGCGCGCTCACGTAGACGTTGAGCGTCCCGCTGCTGACGTGCCGCTCACAGGTGAGGTGGACTTGGAAGGCGCGGACCTCCTCCTTGCCGAGCTGCGCCGGCGACCGGTGGAAGTAGCGGGCGAATCGCTCGACCGCGCCGATGTAGGTGTCGATCGTGTACTGGGAAAGACCATGGATGCGCAGATCCTCGGGTCATGCGCCGGCGTAGTGGTGTCATTGGGAAAACTCCTCCTGCCTGGTCATTGGATGGTCGCATCGACCATCTCCAGGCTTATCGAGGAGCCGCTCTACAGAAACCCCTGTCCCCCGCCGCCAACCGGACGGACAAGTCCTCCTACCGCGTAGCGGTTTCGTTCAATATCCATCACTCTGACACGGACAAAGGACGAAGATTGGAGGGAGGATCCTTCAGGTGCCCCCCTTGGAATGCCTATACTCCTACCCTCAGACGATGCGCGAGTATCTCAGTCACGTGTCGATCAGAAAGATTCAGGACTGACCTGAGCACCTACGGAAGTCCGCAACCGCTTGTCGGGGAGGTTACTTCGGATGAGCGCGGATCGTCAGCAACGTAAACACATCGCCGTCAATCGTGAAGTAGAAACGCCAGGAGAGTGTCACACGTCCCTGCCAGATGCCGCTGGCGTCGTCGTACTTCTTTGTGTTCAGAGACGGATGGCGCGGATTGTCGAGCATCAGCCCGAGCTGCTTCTCGAAGGCGCGTTGGATCATTGGGCGCCGCGGCCCGGTCGCGATCGAAGCGCCTAGTTCTTCGTGCGCGCACGCGATTGCTTCGGCTTGCCGGCCTTCAGGGCATCCCGCACCAGGGCGCGGGCAGAGCGCGATGGTTCGCTGACCCTGCCGGCACGTACATCGGTGAGTGCCTCCGTGAGCGCATCTTCGAGATCGCGATCCACGAGAACCTTCGGTTTGAGGATGATGCCCTCACGGGACAGCGACGCCTCAACAAGGTCGCCAGGCTTCAGGCCGGCAGCTTGCCGCACGGCCTTGGGAATCACGACTTGGTATTTCGGGCCAATTTTTGTAGCGAGTGCCATAGTCTAACTGTCTAACCGTAGGACAGGAAGGCATGGGTCGTCAAGAGCCAGCGGGCGCACCCTACCCCCCAACCCGCCGCTTTGCGTCGCTCCTGGGGCGTTTGGTGAAGCCGCTTCCTCGCAGGAACCCGCGTAAGAGCCGGGGGACTCGTCGTCGGCCGTTGATGGCACGGCCGAGGACGGGCCTCGGCGGGCCCGTAGTTGACCCCAAACTCAGACGCGAACAGAAGGCATAAGCAGCCGGGGTGATCCTTCCGGGCAGGCCGCTCAATTTCCCTTCCATGATGGCGGTCAACCCACCGATACGAGTTTCGGGCACACCGCTGCCGCGGCCGATCCGAAGATCTACACGATCACAATCACTTCTCTGCAGCGTAGTGCCGGCGGGGCGGCGCCAGGAGCTTCCATCC
>JACRCR010000127.1 GCA_016218925.1 Deltaproteobacteria bacterium
AACCCACGCCGCGTATCGCGTCGATGAGATGAGGGTAATCGACGCAGCCCACCAGCGGCGCCCCCGCCGGCACGATCTCGGCCAGGCGCCGGAACGAGGTCTTCACGTGCTCGATATCTCGATAGATGTCGGCGTGATCGAATTCGACGCTGGTCAGGATCACCGCCGAGGGCCGGTAGTGGAGAAACTTCGGACCTTTGTCGAAGTAGGCGGTGTCGTACTCGTCGCCCTCCACGCAGAAGAACTCGCCGCTTCCGGCGGACGCAAGACGATCGAGATCCCGAACCAGCCCGCCCACCAGATAGCCGGGATCCAGACCCGCGCCGCGAAGACAGTGGGCGAGCATTCCGGTGGTGGTCGTCTTGCCGTGGGTGCCGGCAACGACGAGGGAACGCTTGGACGCGAGGAAGAAGCGCGACAGCGCCTCCGGAAACGAGGTTCGCTCGATGCCGAGGGCTTCGGCCGCCATCGCTTCGGTGTTGGCCCGGGTCACCGCGTTGCCGACTATGACGAGGTCCGGGCGAGGCTCGAGGTTGGCGGCATCGAAGCCTAGGCGCACTTCGATGCCGGCTTCGCGCAGCATGTCGCCCATCGGCGGATAGGCAGCGACGTCGGAGCCGGTCACGCGCATCCCGGCGTCGCGCAGCATGACGGCGAAAGGCGCCATGCCGACGCCGCAGATCGCGATCAGGTGAACGTGCTGAACCTTCTCCTCCATACCCATCCCTGTCTCCTCGGCTCAGCTACGATCCTCATCGAGGGCGCGAAAGACCGCGTCGTGAAAGCGCGGGCGCAGCGCGCGAATGCCGTCGCCCTTTGTATCCGATGCGATGCGGTTGGTCAGAAGCACGACGTGCACTGAGCGCCGGCGGTCGATCCACAGCGAGGTTCCGGTGTAGCCGAGGTGGCCCACCGCCTGCTCGGACACCAGCGCTCCGGCGGAACTCGCACCGACAGACGGAGTGTCCCAGCCCAGCGCCCAGGTCGAGCGCACATCTTCCGCGCCGCGCTCCCAGACCTGACGCACCAGAGGGCCGCGAAGAACCTGGCCCTGGTCACGTGCGGCCCGCGACCATTCCAGTGCCAGCGCGTGCACCGCGCTCGTGGTTGCGAAAAGACCGGCGTGGGGAGCGATGCCGCCCATCGCGTAGGCATTCTCGTCCTGAACGACGCCGTGGATGATCCGCCCGCGCCAGGGACAGAAGCCGGTGGCGGCAACACGCTCCAGCGGAACACGCGCTGTGCCTGCGGCTTTCGCTGACTGCCCGCTCGACTCCGCCTCCGCGGCATCGACGAACCAGGCATCCTCGATTTCCAGCGGATCCAGCAGGAATCGCCGGGCCAGCCGGTCGATACGCTCGCCGCCGACGCTCTCGAGCACGGCGCCGAGCACCATGAAGCCCAGGTCGCTGTAGACGCTCGCGGCGCCCGGATCGCGCTCGAGCGGTTCGGCAAGAGCAGCGGCGAAGATGCGCCGGCGTTGCTCTGGCACCGCCGCGGCCGCGGCCGGATCCGCGAACGAAGCCGCAAACATTTCGAAGAACCGGCGATGAGCCGGCAAGCCGCTGTCGTGGTGCAACAGGTGGCGCAGCGTCACCGCCTGGCGGCGCGGGTCGTCGCCGGCGCCGAAGGCCGGCAGCAGCGCGGCGATGCGATCGTCGAAACGCAGCAGGCCGCGCTCGATCATGACCAGCACCAGCGCGACCGTCACCAGCGGCTTGGTCAGCGACGCCAGATCCCAGATGGTCTCGCGTGTGGCCGCGCGGTCGGACGAAGGAATGGCCAGCGTGCCGGTGGCGTGCTCGAAGACCACCGCGTCGCCGCGGGCCACCAGAGCGCAGGCGCCCGGAAAGACCCCACCGGCGACAGCTTCGTCCAGGGTGCGGGCTGCATCGTCCCAAAGCTCGAGCATCGAATCGACACCATAGGGGTTACCCGGGGCGTCCTCCAGGAGTTGCGTGCGACAACGAGCCGAGCGCCGCGACGAAGAACAGCCGGCCGCGGCCGGTTTGATCGCGCCGCTGCCAAGCCCCACACTCGCCGCCGTGAGCGGCCTTACCCGCGACCAGATCCACCGCCTGGCCATCGCCATCGCCACCGACCTGTGCCGCAACGACCCTCCGGTCGTGCGCGGCGAGATGTCGAAAGTGGCTGCGGCCGCGGCCAACGCCATCGCCGCCAACTTCGCCGAGGAAGCGTCGATCAACCGGGAAGCCGAGAAGACCCTGCGGGCGATGGGGCGTCAGAGCGCCGAACTGGACCCCTCCCGCCTGCTGCGCGGACTGCGCGAGCGCATCGCCAAACAGCGTGGTTTCGTGCTCTGAGGAGATCCGGTGGAGAACCTGAATGAAGCCCGTATCGAGGCCATGGCCCTGGCGGTCGCCAAGGCGATCAAAGCCGCGCCGGGCGTCGAAATCCTCGACAACGGAGGGGCCGTCAAACGGGTGGCGGCGCGTCTCCAGTCGGCCCTGAGCGAGGACGGGCTGGCCCTCGATTACGCTGTCCGCGCGCGTATCGCCTCGCTGAGCCGGACGGTCCCGGAAGGCAGCCGCGAGTGGGACCTCCTGTATCGCCAGTACAGCGAGCAACTGGCCAAACACCGCTAGGCGGTCGATCCCGAGGACCTCGCGGGGCCCGGGCGGGGGACGCTTCCCCTGAGTTTTTGCGCCGCTTGCCTTGACAGGCGATCCGCCAGACTTAGCGTTGGCCCCGTCTTGGATCCCCGGCCCGTCTCAGGGCCCGGGGCTCAGGGAAGCAAGAAATTTCGGACGGCCGGCATCGAGTCGGCCGACGCACGTAGGAGGCAACGAGAACCGATGAATATCCGCCCACTATACGACCGCATCCTGGTACGGCGGGTCCAGGAAGAAGAAAAGACCGCAGGCGGCCTCTTCATTCCGGACACCGCGAAGGAAAAGCCGCAAGAGGGAAAAGTCATCGCCGTGGGCGAAGGCCGCCTCGGTGACGACGGCAAGATTCACAAGCTTACGCTGAAGAAGGGAGACCGCATCCTGTTCGGAAAGTACTCCGGCAGCGAAGTCACCCTGAACGGGGTCGAGCACCTGATCATGCGCGAGGACGACGTCCTCGGCGTGCTCGACTGATCCCCTCTACCATCCTGATCGAAGGAGATTCTAAACCATGGCGAAGATCGTCAATTTCAGCCAAGAGGCCCGCGACAAACTTCTTCGCGGCGTCAACATCCTTGCCGACGCGGTCACCGTTACCCTCGGACCGCGCGGCCGTAACGTCTGCCTCGAGAAATCCTGGGGCGCCCCGACTGTCACCAAAGACGGCGTGTCGGTAGCCAAAGAGATCGAACTCGAGGACAAGTTCGAGAACATGGGCGCCCAGATGGTCAAGGAAGTCGCTTCCAAGACCTCGGACGTCGCCGGTGACGGCACCACCACCGCCACCGTCCTGGCCCGCGCCATCTTCAACGAAGGCGCCAAGATGGTTTCGGCCGGCCACGACCCGATGTCGCTCAAGCGCGGCATCGACAAAGCCGTCGAGAGCGTCCTCGCCGACCTCAAGAAGCTCTCCAAGCCGACCAAGAGCCGCGAGGAAATCGCGCAGGTCGGGACCATTTCCGCCAATTCCGACCGTACCATCGGCGATATCATCGCCGAGGCCATGGACAAGGTCGGCAAGGAAGGCGTCATCACGGTCGAAGAGAACAAGGCACTCGAGACCAACCTCGACGTCGTCGAGGGAATGCAGTTCGACCGCGGCTACCTCTCGCCGTACTTCGTGACCGACCCCGAGCGCATGAGTGCAACGCTCGAGGATTGCCTGATCCTCATCCACGAGAAGAAGATCGGCAACATGAAAGAGATGCTGCCGGTCCTCGAGGCCATCGCCAAAGCCGGCCGCCCGTTGGTGCTGATCGCGGAAGACATCGAAGGCGAGGCGCTGGCCACGCTGGTGGTCAACAAGATCCGCGGCACGCTCAACGTGGTTGCGGTCAAGGCCCCCGGCTTCGGTGATCGTCGCAAAGAGATGCTCAAGGACGTCGCCGTCCTGACCGGCGGCAAAGTCATCTCTGAGGAACTCGGCCTCAAGCTCGAGAACGTCACGATGAGCGACCTCGGCCGCGCCAAGCGCGTGGTGGTGGACAAGGACAACACCACCATCGTCGATGGCGCCGGCAAGAAGGGCGACATCGAGGGACGCATTTCCACGATCCGCCAGCAGATCGAGAACACCACCAGCGACTACGACAAGGAGAAGCTCCAGGAACGCCTGGCCAAGCTCGTCGGCGGCGTGGCGGTGATCAAGGTCGGCGCGGCCACCGAAGTGGAGATGAAGGAAAAGAAGGCCCGCGTCGAAGACGCGTTGCACGCCACACGCGCAGCAGTCGAAGAGGGCATCGTACCGGGCGGCGGCGTCGCTTTGGTCCGCTGCCAGTCAGGTCTCGAGGGTCTCAAGGGCTCCAACGATGAGGAGAGCATCGGAATCCGTATTCTGATGCGAGCCATCGAAGAGCCGACCCGCTGGATCGCCCGCAACGCCGGCGCAGAGCCGTCGATCGTGGTCGACCGCATCCGTGGCGGCAAGGGCGCCTTCGGCTTCAACGCCTCCACCTGCCAGTATGAAGACCTGATCAAGGCCGGCATCGTCGACCCCACCAAGGTCGTACGTACCGCTCTGCAGAACGCTTCGTCGGTGGCCGGCCTGATGCTGACCACCGAGGCCGCGATTGCCGAGAAGCCCAAGGAAGACAAGGGCGGAGCCCCCGGTCACGGTGGCGGCGGCGGCATGGGCGGAATGGGCGGCATGGACATGATGTAGAACCTCGCGATTCTTGCCCGCTGGCCACGCCGAAGAACGCGGTGTCAGTGGGCAGGAAATCGGAGTGCCGCATCGCAGGCCCCCCGCCCCCGAGCGCAAGCAACGGGGCCGGGGGCCTCTTCGTTGGGGCCGACCCCGGCGGCAAGCGTGAACCCGGCCGGCCTGGCGCTGTTTACAAAGTCCACCGATAGTGCTGAAAGACTCGGATTCCGAGCTAGAGGAGACGCAATAACAGAATGTCCGTCAAGATCCGCCTTGCCCGGCATGGCAGCAAGAAAAGACCGTACTACCGGATCGTCGTTGCCGATGTCCGGGCGCCCCGCGATGGGCGCAACCTCACGCAAGTGGGCAGTTACAATCCCCTTACGGAACCCGCCGAGGTGAAGCTCGATGCGGAGAAGATTGGAGCATGGATCAAGAAGGGCGCAAAGCCGACGCCAATCGTGGCCAAGCTCATGAAGCAGGCGGGAGTGGCGGCCTGAAGGCCAACGCCTCCTTGCGCGAGCTGGTCGAGTTTCTGGCCCGCAACCTCGTCACTCACCCCGAGTCGGTAGAGGTGCACGAGACCGTGGCGGAGCATGCGACCACCATCGAACTTCGTGTCCACAAAGAAGACCTCGGCCGTGTCATCGGAAAGCAGGGACGCACCGCCAAGTCCCTGCGGACCATCATCAACGCAGCCGCCTCGCGCACCAACCACAAGGCCGCGCTCGAAATCATCGAGGAGTAGTCCGGCGCCTCGCCCGGACGCCAGCGACGACTCGATCGTCGTCGGTCGGGTTGGACGTCCCCACGGGGTGCGTGGCGCGTTCTTCCTGCGCTGCGATCCATCCATCGCGCGCGACCTGCGACGTGGCCTGACCCTGGAGTTCGCCGCCGGCGAAACCCGTCGCCTCGCGAGGATTCGCGAATGCAGCACGGTCGCCGAGGGTCTGCGGGTTTGTATGGAGGGGATCGAGGACCGCGACGCCGCGGCGGCACTGACCGGCGCTGCGGTACTGGCCTCGCGCGCCGACCTCTCGCGTCTGAAAGATGGCGAATTCTTCGACGCTGACCTGCTCGGCCTCGAGGTCGTGTCGACCGACGGGCGCAACCTGGGGACCATCACCGAGATCGTGGAGACCGGCGCCAACGACGTGTACGTAGTCACCAGCGAGGCTGGCGAGATCCTGGTGCCGGCCGTCGCGCACGCCGTTGCGTCGATCGACCTGGGTGCCAAGCAAGTGACAGTGATCGCCGATGCTCTCGAATACCCCGAAGCCCCAAGATCCCCGAGCCAGAACCGGATCCGATGATCTCCTTCGATGTCGTAACGCTGTTCCCGGAGTTCATCGAAGCGGGAGCCCGTGTGGGTGTGCTCGGACGCGCGCTGGAGAGCGGCATCCTGGTGGTGCGCGCACACCAGCTGCGCGACTACACGGGCGGTAGCCCTCACCCGATCGACGATTCCCCCTACGGAGGTGGGCCCGGCATGGTGATGCGTGCCGAGCCGATCTACGCCGCCGTCGAAGCGATAAGCGCGCGCCACGCCCCCGAGCGGCGCGTCCTGCTTACTCCTCAGGGCACGCCGCTGCGCCAGGCCGAAGTCAGGCGACTGGCTTCGACATACACGTCGCTGCTGCTGTTTTGCGGCCGCTACGAAGGGGTCGATGAGCGCGTCCGGCCGCTTTTCGACGAGGAACTCTCGGTCGGCGACTACGTGCTCACCGGCGGCGAGCTCGGCGCTCTGGCGATAATCGACGCGGTCTCGCGGCTGGTGCCCGGCGTGCTCGGCAGTGCCGACTCGCCGGCCTGCGAATCCTTCTCCGACTCCGAGCTTCTCGAGTATCCGCAGTACACGCGCCCGGCCGAGTTTCGCGGGATGACGGTCCCGGCCATCCTCACCTCGGGCAACCACGCGGCAATCGCGCGATGGCGACACGAGCAGGCGCAAGAGAGGACTAGCCTGCGCCGTCCCGATCTGGCGAGCCGGCGCCGCCCGACGCGGTGACGTCACTGCAAGACAAGGAGTGATCTTGGGTTCCCTCTACGTCGCACTGATCCACTATCCCGTCTACGACAAGAATCACGACGTCGTCACCAGCGCCGTCACCAACATCGACGTCCACGACATCGCCCGAAGCTGCTGTACCTACGGTGTGGCAGGATTCTACGTGGTGACGCCGGTGGACGCGCTTCGGGCCCTGGTCCGCCGCATCATGCATCACTGGGCGGACGGCGACGGCCACGATTACAACCCGACCCGCTCCGAGGCCCTGGCGCTGGTCCACCTGGAGGCGAGCCTGGAGGGCGTCGAGATCGACATCGAGGCGCGCCACGGTCGCCTTCCACTGCTCGTCTCGACCTCGGCCAGATCCCACCAAACCGGCGCCGACGCGGCCACCGTGCCGATCACATACGATGATCTACGCGCGCGGCTCGATGGCGCGACCGGAGCGGGAGACGGCGAATCGGCAGATCAGCCGTGGCTGTTGCTGCTGGGAACCGGCTGGGGCCTGACCGAGGAGGTCCTGGACCGCTGCCGCTACGCCCTCGGCCCTCTGCGCGGGCCTTCCGCCTACAATCACCTCTCGGTGAGGGCGGCGGCGGCGATCATCCTTGACCGTCTACGATGTCCGCGGTAGTAGTCGCGGCTCGACTGGTTCAAGGAGCCCCCCGTGGACGTCATCAAGGCCCTCAATGCGGAGCAGATCCGTTCCGACATTCCCGAATTTCGACCGGGAGACACGCTGCGCGTGCATGCCCGCATCGTCGAAGGCGATAAGGAGAGGGTGCAGGTCTTCGAAGGCGTCTGCATTCGGCGCAGCCGCGGAGCCATCCGCAGCACCTTCACGGTTCGCAAGAACTCCTACGGCGTCGGCGTCGAGAGAACGTTCCCGCTGCACTCGCCTCGCATCGACAAGATCGAAGTGAAGAGCCGCGGCGAGGTCCGTCGCAGCCGCCTGTTCTACCTGCGTGACCTTTCCGGCAAGGCCGCACGCATCAAAGAGCGCAAGACCAACGTCTGAAGCTGCGCACCGGCGACGCTCCGATCGTCGAGCGCCGGCAAACCCGCCGGCGTTGCTGCTCTCTTCTCTCCTCGTTCTGGCGTTAGTTCCCGCGCAGGCCTTCGCCGCCGTCGTAACGCGCGGCCCCTATCTGCAGCGATCCGCCAGCGACTCGATGGTGGTTCGCTGGAGAACCGATGTCGCAACCGACTCGCGCCTCTACTACGGGCCAGCGCCCGGAGCGCTGACATCCTTCATCGACGGCGCCGACGTCACCAAGGACCACGAGTTGACCGTCACCGGCCTCGACCCGACGTCCACCTACACCTACGCCATCGCAAGCAGCAGCGAGGTTCTGGCCGGCGACGACGACGCCCACCATTTCCGTACCCACCCGGCACCGGGCGCGCCGGTGGATCTTCGCCTGTGGGTACTCGGAGATTCGGGAACCGCCGACGCCTCGGCGACCGCCGTGCGAGACGCCTATCGTGGTTTCAGTGCGTCGCGACCCGCCGACCTGATGATGCTGCTCGGCGACAACGCCTACAACACCGGCAGCGACGCAGAGTATCAGGCGGCCCTCTTCAACATGTACCTTCCCGAGCTGGCCTACACCCCGGTGTGGCCGACCATCGGCAACCACGATGCCATCTCTGCCGACTCGCTGACCGAGAGCGGCGTCTACTACGACATCTTTTCGTTGCCGCGGTGGGGCGAATCCGGAGGCGTCGCCTCGGGGACTCGGGCCTACTACTCGTTCGACTACGGCGACGTCCATTTCGTCTGTCTCGACTCCCACGATCTCGATCGCAGTCCCGGCGGCGCGATGTTGGCGTGGCTCGAGCAGGATCTCGCGGCCACGCAGGCCCGCTGGCTCGTCGCATTCTGGCACCACCCGCCCTACAGCGACGGCTCTCACAACAGCGATACCGAGCTGCCACTCGGCGAAATGCGCCGCAACGCCGTGCCCATCCTCGAAGAGTACGGCGTGGACCTGCTGCTTTCGGGCCATAGCCACAGCTACGAACGCAGTCCCTTGATCGACGGTTACTACGGAAGCTCCGGTCAGCTCGAGCCGTGGATGATCCTGAACCCCGGCGACGGAGACCCAGCCGGCGACGGTGCTTACGAAAAAGCCACGGTCAGGGCCGGACACGATGGCAGCGTGTACGTGGTGGCCGGCAGTTCAGGCCAGATCACCGCCGCCCCGCTCAATCACCCGGTCATGCTGGTTTCGCTCGAGCAACTCGGCTCTCTCGTCGTCGACATCACCGATGACACGATGGACGTGTCGTTCGTCGAGACCTCGGGCATCGCGGCCGACCACTTCCGGATCGCCAAGACCAGGGGTGATCTGTGCGGCGATGGCATCCTCGGCGGCACCGAAGACTGCGACGATGGCAATACGGCGGGCGGCGACTGTTGCCCGGCCGACTGCACTTTCGATCTTGGATGTGCCGCCGCCGCGCCGGTGGCTCTTCGCGTCCGGCACGACGCGAATCCTGCCGGCGACCGACTCGATTGGAAATGGCAGAACGGTCAGGCGATCGACTTCGCCGAGTTGGGCGATCCGAGCCTCTCTACCGCGTACGCTCTTTGCGTCTACGACTACAGCGCCGATGCGCTGCTTTCGCTTACCCGCCTGTCGATCCCCGCGAGCACGGCCTGGAGAAGTATCGGGCAGCGGCGGTTCGTGTACCGAGACCGCAGTGGAGCGGCCGCCGGCGTGCGCCGGGTCGCCGTCACTACCGGACTGGACGGAGCGACCAAGGCCCATCTGAGGGCCGCCGGAAACCTGGTCGGGCTACCCGCTGCAGCGGCAGCCGACCGCTATTTCGAGCAGGACTCGCACGTCGTGGTCCAGCTCATCAACGACGGCGGCAGGTGCTGGACGAGCAACTTCCTGGCCGCCGACGGCGCAAACAACACCGCCGCGCAGTTCATCGACACGCAGCATTGAGCGGTTCTACCTGGTCGCGCCGTCCAAGCGTCGACGAGCGAGTACTACGGGGAGGACAACCACAGCAGAACCGCGTCAATGCGGCGATGGACCCCGAGCTTGGCGTGGATGTGTTCGATGTGATTGCGCACAGTCGCAATACTCACCGAGAGCAGGCTCGCAACGTCCCTGGTTCGACGCCCCTGCGACAGTAGTTCGAGGACCTCGATCTCGCGCGCGGTCAGCATCCTTGCGACGAGTTCTTTGGTCATCGACCCGCGCTTGGAAGAGCGCTCCCTGCCCGAAGCATCGGGAGACCCGGTGCGAGACGGCGCCATCAGGTGCAGACATGCCGATCGCGTGCCCGATTTCGCCCGCATCGGGATGGTGAAGAGGCTCAGCTGGATGCGCTCGCCTCGAGATGAGTGAAGAATCGCCAGATCGCGAGCCGCCGGTCGGTCATGGCAGAGCCCCTTCTGGATCGAACACGAAGGACCGCAGAGCGGGGTGCCGTCTTCGGTGAACAGTCGCGCCATCTGCCAGCAACGCATCCCCTGCGCCTTGCGGCGGTCCACCCCGAACAACGAAGCCGCCGCACGGTTGATCATGATGACCCCGCCGTTCTCGTCGGTCGCGAGAGCGGCTTCGTCGCTGTTCTCAAAAACGTCCAATGAGAACATCGCTACCTCCTCGTTGGCGCCAGGTGCAACGCTGCGTTGGAACTCATGGTGATTTGATACCATGTAAAGTGTCCAGCGCGCTGTGATGACACTCACTGTATGGTCTCTTTTGATCAGAATCTGCGCGTCGAGGTCGCCTCGCTTCGGAACCGATCCGTCCCCGGCGAGATACTCCTTATGGCTCCGTCAGCAACGGATGCCTGCTCGCTGTCGTCACGCACGCGGAGTGGCGCCCCCGCGCGAGGGCGCGCAAGGTGTCCGACTGTCCGGGCTTTCCTTACGCCAAACGCCGCGCCCCGCGCGAGGGCGCGCAAGGTGTGCCGCAGCGAGTTGATCGGCCGCTGGCTCTCACCGCGGCGCGGCCTGAGACCGCGCCGCGAGAGCCGGACGGTCAACGAACCCGAGGCACGCCAGATGTTCCTGGCTGACTCGGGCCTGACCCCGCACCGTACCCGAACCGAGGCTGACCCTGCTCGAGCGCTCCGCGCTGCCGCGGCGCGGACTCGCGGCTAGGCGGCGCTGGCGCACGCTGCGGCTCCGGGCGCGCAGCCGGCTGCTCGACGCGCGGCTGCCGCGCTGATGGCTGGGCTCGTGACGGCGCCTGCCCGAAAGGCCCGTCGGAGGACGGCTTTACGAAGGCGTCACGACGCGACGGCTGCCGCGGTGAAGAGGCCGACCGCGGCGACTGTGCATCGCGACGCGGCGCAGAGGCACCGTCCGGCGACACACTGTAGTGCGACGGAGAAGCCTGCCGCTCGGACGGGACACTGTAACGAGACGGAGAGGTCTTCCGCTCCGACGAAACGCTGCTGTGCGACGGCGACGTCCGCCGCTCGGCCGGTACGCCGTAGTGTGACGGCGACGTCCGCCGCTCGGCCGGTACGCCATAGCGAGACGAAGGAGCCGAGCGCTCCGACGACGCGTCATTGCGCGACGGGGTGACTGGTCGCTGCGGTTGCGCGTCACGACGCTGCAAAGTGGACGGCCGCTCAGACGGCGTGTCGTTGCGACGCGATGGCGTCCAGCCCGCGCCCCCGCGCGGACTCGGAACCCCGCGATATGCCGATCGCTGCGCCTCGCGCGAACGCGGGGCCGAGGCTTCCCCCAGGCCGCGACGGCTCCCGTCGCTGGTGTCCTTCTCGCGAACCCGCGCGCTGTCCCAGGCCTGACGGTCGCGATCTCGCTGTTCGCGGCTCGCCTGCCTTGCGACGCCGAGTCGATCGGGCGTCGCCTCGGGCCTCTCGCGAACGCGAGGCTTGAAGACCGCAACGCGGCCGTCTCGCGACTCTTCGCTTGCACCCGGTTTGTCGGAGGCTTCGAGCCTGACAGCCCGGATCGGCCTGCCGGTAGCCCTTTCTATGAGATTCCTGTCGAGGCTCCTTCCGATGCGTTCGGGGTTGTCCTCGTCGAAACGGCTCACGTCGCGAGAACGCTGGTAGATGCGGTCACGCTCACGACGATCGGCCACCGCGAGAACGCCAACGCGCGTCGAGGTGAAGTCGCGATCGCGCGTGAACACCCAACGATCCCAGTCGCGGCCGTGGTGACGGTCGTCCCAGTCACGGTCGTGACGACGGTGATTCCAGTCGCAATCGGGGTGACTATCGAAATACGCTGGCCACAGCGGTGCCCAGCCGACGTATCCTGACTCGATCCGCCAGCTCACCCAGGCAGGGGCCCAAACGCGGCCCGGTACCCACGACCAGCCGTAGTAGGGGTCGAAGTACCATCGACCGTAGTGGTAGGTGGCCCAGCCCCACGGCTCGTAAGAAACCCAGACCCATCCGCTCTCGTCGGCCCACACCCACCGGCCCTGAGTGTAGGGGCGCCAACCGCTCGCGATACTGGTCGGATGCCAAGTCCAGCCGAACTGCACGGATTGAACCCACTGGCCGTGGGGAGCCAGAGACGTATAGAAGTAAGCGTCGTCGATCTCCTGCGCGTTGGCCGGTTTCGCGAACAGCGCGTCGGCAGAGACACCGGCCAGCGTGGCGCAGCCGAGCAAGGCTACCAACGCGAGAGCGGAGCCGATACGTGACTGGGACATGGATACACCTCCGAGTGTGCCTTCTTCCAAGGGCGAGACTGACTCGCTTCTTTCGACGCAGAAAGAGAGGCGTCCTTCAAACGATCGCCGACCGCGCAAGTCTCTGGCGAAGCACGGACCCGCGGGCGCACGGTCGCGGTGGTCACGGCTCGGTCGAGTCCGGGCTTCGACGAGCCGCGCCGAAGCGCTAAGGTGACCGGTCATGACATTGAAGACAGACAGAGTCCTGGAAACCGTGAGTTCGGCGATCCTCGGCAAACTCGAACTCAGTGGCTCGGAACTCGCTGCCCTCTCGGGGGTTCGGGTCGAAGAGGCGAGACGATTCTGGCAGGCGCTCGGGTTCACGCCGGTCGCAGCGGGCGAGCGCGTTTTCACGCGCAAGGACGCCGACGTCCTTCGCTTCGTCTCGCACCTGTTCGCGGAGCACGAGTTCGATCCCGAAGTGCTGCTGCAGATGGCACGGGCGACCGGCCAAGCCCTCGCGCGAATCGCCACGATGCACGTTGCGTCGGTCGCCGGCGCGATCACCGACGCAACGAGGTCTTCGGAGCTCTCCGACAACGAGACCGCCGACGCGATAGCGACCATCGCCGAGTCGCTGGTCGAGAGCTACGGACCGTTCCTCGAGTACATCTGGCGGCGCCACCTGCTCGCGGCGATCTCGCAGACCGTGACCGGAGCGGGCGGCAGTACCGCCGAGGTGGAAGGCGACGCGGTCGGGTTCGCAGATCTCGTCGACTTCACGTCAGTGAGCCAGCAGATCTCGGAACAGCAGTTGGCAGAGATGGTCGATCGCTTCGAGAGGATAGCCTACCAGGAGATCCCCGATCGGGGAGGTCGCGTAATCAAGATGCTCGGCGACGAAGTCATGTTCAGCAACCCCGACGCGCGGGCGATGGCCGAGACCGCACTCGCTCTGGCGGAATCGTGCAGATCCGATGACCTGCTTCCCGATGCGCGTGTCGGCGTCGCGCTGGGTCCGATGCTGGCGTGGGAAGGAGACCTGTACGGGAAGACGGTGAACCTGGCGAGTCGGCTCGTCGGCATCGCACATCCGGGAACCGTGCTGGTCTCCGACGAATTCGGACGCCGCTTGGGCAGCGACAACGGGTTCGTACTGCGCGAGATGCACGAAGTGAAGCTCAAAGGAATCGGCAAGACGCAGACCTGGGTTCTGAGGCGGCGCGATCCCGACGAAGCGACGAAAGGCCGCAACAACAAGCACCGATAGACGCGGGGGTGGCCGAAGAGCGACGCATGCGATCGGCGCATCTGCACGTGCAGCACCGGGTCACCCATCTCGATGGCGTGACACGACTGGTCGACTACCTCAAGGCCAGGCTGGTCGTCGTGCCGAGTCGCGAAATCGGCGCGCTCGTCACTTCGGGTCGTGTAAGTGTGAATCGCGACGGAAGGGACGCCGCAGGTCGCACCTACGACGTTGTTGCCGCCGGCGATCTGATCTCGGTCGACGCGGAGGCGTTGTCCGCGCTCGAGACGACCGGGCGCTGGATTGCGCCATGGAACGCGGCGCTTCGCGTGCATCACGAAGACGATGACCTGCTGGTTGTCGAGAAAGACGCCGGAGTCCACGTCCACCCGCTCGGCACCCGGCGCGGCTCCACGCTTCTCGGCGCGCTGATCTTTCGCGCCGGCGCACGCGCGGGTCAGCCGTGGGGGCAGTGGCGACCTCACCTCGTCCAGCGGCTCGACCGAGCTGCGGCCGGGCTCGTGCTGGTCGCCAAGGGCGCAACCATGAAAGGAACACTCGACCGTATGCAGCGACGCGGCGGGCTGCGCCGCCGTTACCACGCGCTCGTCTCCGGCCGCGTGCACGAAGATGCGGGAACCATCGACGCCCCGCTCGGACGTGATCCAGACTGCGACTACCGACGAGGCCGGCTGTCCATCGAATGCGGCGGGCAGCGGGCCGTCACGCACTGGAACGTCGTGAAACGCCTGGGGGAACGGACTCTTCTCGAAGTCGAACCTGCGACCGGCCGCACACATCAGATCAGAGCCCACCTGGCCGGCATCGGACACCCCATTGTCGGCGATCTGCTGTATTCCTTTGCATACCAGCAGGTCGGCGAAGGCCCCAACGACGTCGCGGACAGCACACAGCCGACCCAGGTCGGGCCCGGAAGCGCGGCTGCGGCGAGTATCGCGTTGCGCGCCGTGGAACTCGCGTTTCGACATCCACGAAGCGGCGCTCAGTTGTGTTTCCGGCTGCCGACGATCGCTCGATAGAGACCTGCATCGGCCGGCCCGGACACGCAAGTCCGCGCCGCGAAATCCCGCGTCGCACGAAGCCGTCTGGCCTGGGCGTCGTAGAGAAGTGACGTCGGTCACAGTTCGCAAGAGCCGCGCCGACGACGATCGGAACCGAAGAAACACGCGCGCGGACTCCGACGTCGCAATCGATTCAGGCTTGCAGTAGTAGGCGACCCGCCGGTACTGTAGCCGAAGATCCCGAGACGGCGATTCGCGGAGGAAGACAAAATGGTAGGCACGAAAGAACTCGCGTCGGTGTTTGTGGCCATGATGTTCGCGGCGGTCGCGATCCCGGCACCCGCGCAGATGTGCACGCCCGCCCACGAATGCGGAGACGTCAACGAATCGAGCAGTGTGACCGCCGCCGATGCCCTGGCCGTCCTCAAGCGCGCCGTCGGACTCGACATCGCGCTCCAGTGTTCATGCAGCGGCGGCGACGCCTGTGAAGCGGGCGGAGAGGTCCAGACCGGGCAGACAATGTGCTGGGATCCTCTGGATACCGTCGTCCCAGTCGACCCGATCGACTGCATCGGCACCGGTCAGGACGGCGAGTTCCAGAAAGGGCTCGTCCCCGCCTACGTGGACAACGGAGACGGAACCATAACCGATGAACGAACGACTCTCATGTGGGAGAAGCTCTCCGACGACGGGTCGATCCATGACTACGACAACTTCGCCTATCAGTGGGCCGGTGCGTTCGGCAAGGTGGCGGATCTGAACACTATGGCGTTCGCGGGCTACAGCGACTGGCGGCTTCCGAACGCGCGAGAACTCGCCACGTTGCCCAATTTCAGCGCATACAATCCGGCTATCGCTGCGATCTTCCACAGTGAATGCGTCCCCGGTTGCACGATATTCGAGTGCAGTTGCACCAACGACGTATTCTACTGGTCATCGACTACGTATCAGTTCACGCCGACTGCCGCTTGGACCCTCGATTTCAAGACCGCTTCAGTGGCCTCCACCAAGGTGAAGACGTCATTGCTCTACGTTCGCGCGGTCCGCGGCGGTTACTGACACGGACCTGCCGATCCTTGAACGTCCTTCCTGGGCGAGAGCCCGCGTGTAGCGCGACTGCCCACGAAGTCGTTTCACTCGCGGGTCAGACTGAATGTCGGGCTGGTGGTCACAAGTTTCCGGGAGCCGCGAGCATGAAACTGACGGTCCGATCCCTGATCTTCGTTGTCGGTCTCACGGCACCCGCCGCCGGTTTCTTCGCTCCTGCCACCGCGATCGCCGCGCCCGCCGAACCTCAGCGTTGTGAAATCACGTTTCACGTCGCGGGCAGCGCGACGCTGGGTGCCTTCGAAGCCCACGTTGACTACAGTGCTTCGAGCGGCGACTTCGAGGGTGCCGCCGGCGCGGTGTCCTGCGTAGCCACGGTTCCCGGGGCATTCGCCTTCGCGGTCGACAACGACGCAGGACAGGAACTCGGCCTCGGCATGATCTCCGTAGTCGGCGTCGAGCTCCCACAGGATTTCTGGCGCTGCACCTTCCTTACCGACACCACGCCTCCGTTGCCTGCTGACTTTGCCATCACCGTGGACGAAGCGCTGGACTCCGACTTCGTCGCTGCCGCGGTAACCGCCTCGGTCAGTCAGGTCACGTGCGCCAGCGACGCGCAATGCGGCAACGGGGTAGTCGAGAGCGACGAAGAGTGCGACGACGGCGCGGAAACCCTCACGTGTAGTTCGCAGTGCACTCTAACCGCAGGGACGCAGCGCTGTCTGATCGGATTCCACGTTGCCGGCAATGGGGTCCTCGGCAGCCTGCAGTTCAATGTTGGCTACGCCGATGCGGGCGGCGACTTCGAGGGCACCGGGGAGGCGGTCGCGTGCACACCGACCATCGAATCGACACTCACCGCTTCCAACGACCGTGATCCGCAGCGCGAACTGCGGCTCGGACTGGTTTCTCCGAGCGGTCTGACGCTTCCGATCGACCTGTGGCAGTGCGACTTCCTGACGACCACATTTCCGCCCGTGCCCGACGACTTCCTGATCGCGGGCGTCGAAGCGACGGATCTCTCGCTGACGGCAATCCCGGTCGACGTCACGCTCGGCAACCTCGGGTGCATCGGCATTCCGCCGCCCCAGTGCGGCAACGGACGAGTCGAAGAACAGGAAGCCTGCGACGACGGCAACACGGTGAACACCGACGCGTGCACTAACACGTGCCGCGTTGCGATCTGCGGCGACGGCATCGTCCAGCCGGGTCTCGGCGAGACCTGCGACGACGGCAATACCCTCGACACGGACCTGTGCACCAGCCTCTGCAAGACGGTCGGGTGCGGAGACGTGAGCCGAGACGGCAAGCTCCTGGCAGGAGATGCGCTGCAGATTCTCAAGCAGGCCGTCGGGTTGGAGACCCGCTGTGTCGACGCTCTTTGCGTATGCGACACCAACGGCGATGCCGGCGTGAAGGCCTCCGACGCGTTGCTCGCGCTCAAGGCCGCCGTTGGGCAGAGCGTCGAACTGAACTGCTCCTGCTGAGGTCGCCACGCCCGCTCGCGGCGCGGCCGCCGCGGCGGTGGCAGTTCACCGCGCCGGCACAGTGACGATCACTCGGTCACCAGCGCCGCCTGCACCAGATCACCGATCCGTTGATGCCGCGGCGTACTCTCCGTCTCGCGCATGAGCCCCGCAGACAGATAGACGACAGTCAGATCGCGATCCGGATCGACCCAGAAACAGGTCGAGCCGGCGCCAAACCCACCGTACGCGCGCGGTGACGTCGACAGACCGAAAGGCGTCGGGAAATACGCGCCTTCTCCGCGCACGAAGAAGCCGTAGCCGAGATAGGCGGGAAACATCGGCCAGCCGCACATTGCGCGCGCGAAATCCCAGATGCCGTTCGGCATCTCGCCGGTCTGGTTGGTCGTCATCAGACGAATCGTCGACGGCGACAGCAGCCGCGCTCCATCGAGTTCGCCGCCGCGCCGGAAACATTCGGCGAAGCGATAGAAGTCGTGCGCCGTGGTCAGACAACCGCCGGCCGGCATCTCGAAATCTTCGCCCATCAGCGACGGAACCGCTTCCATCAGGTCGGCGTCGAACATGTCCGGTCGGCGATCACGCGCCACAACCGGAACTCGTCGCGGGGCCAGGTCGGCGCGCGCGCCGAGGCTGGTATCTTTCATGCCGAGAGGTGCGAAGAGATCCTCGGCCAGCATCTGCCGGTACGGACGCTTTCCGCCATCGAGGCGACGTACCACTTCGGCCAGCACCGAGTGGGCCAGTATCGCCGAGTAGTTCACGCGGGTGCCGGGCACGCCCTCGGGCAACAGCGTACAGGCGACGGCGGTCATCGCCTCGATGTTTCCGGTGAGCTCCGGCGGGATCGGCGGCAACCCGAAAGGAAGGCCAGCCTTGTGCACGATGAGATCTCCGACCGTGATGCTCTGCTTGCCCTTCTGCGCGAAGTCCGGGATCACGTCGGCAACCGGTGAGTTCAGCCGGATATCGCCGGCTTCCACCCTCATCATCACCATCGCGTTGGTGAGCTGTTTCGCGATCGACATCGAAAAGTACACGTCGTCGATCCGCGCCTGCCTCGCCGAGGCGCGATCGGCGAAGCCGAAAGCCTCGTGAAATGCCACTTCGCCGCGACGTGCCACCAGCAGCACGCAGCCGTCGTAGCGCGAGGCAGCGATGTCGCGGCCGATCGCGTCGCGCAGACGCTGGAGCCGGTCGATATCGAAACCGAGAGCAGTGGGATTGGTGGTCGTGGGCACTGTGCACCTCCTCGCGCGGTTGTCGCGTGTCTGTCACAAAGCCCGGCACGTCGCAACGACACCGGCGCGACGGACCTCGTGGCGCACCTGTCGCGCCGTCGATGCGTTGACGCAACTCGTCGGCTCGCGTAAGCGTCCGCATCCCTTACGCGCCGAGAAGACTCGGAGCGAAGAAATCGTGGAAGAGATGGGCACTGGACAGCGCCGCCTAACCGCTACCGCAGTCACGTTGGATCGGAGATCGTCATGAATACTCGGCCGTCCCCTACCGGCCCCACGGGCCATGCCCCGACGCTCGCACGAGACGTTTTCGTCACTGGCGCCAACGGCTTCATCGGCCGCGCGCTGATGAAACGCTACCGGGAACTCGGCTCCCGGGTGCGCGGCATGGACGTGCGCGCAGACCCGGAGTGGGACGTGGTCGCGGGCGACATCGGCGAAGCGGGAAGCTGGCAACGACACGCACGCGGCTGCGATCTGGTGATCAACACCGCAGCGATCGTCTCCAACTCGGCGCCGCCCGAGTTGTACCGGAGAATAACGGTCGGCGGCGTCCGGCAAGCGATCGACGCCGCCGTGGCGGGCGGTGCCGGACGCTTCTTGCACATTTCCTCGTGCGGCGCCTACGGCTGGCACCATCCCGCCGATGCCGCGGAAACCTGCCCCATCACGACGCTGAGCGGCAATTCCTATCAGGATGCGAAAGCCGCCAGCGAACACCCGGCGTTGGCTGCCCACGCCTGCGGCGAGATGTCGTGTACGATCGTGCGGCCGGGCGACGTCTATGGCGCCGGCTCACGCCCGTGGGTACTGATTCCGCTCGACCTGATCCGCAAGGGAATGTTCCTGCTCCCGGCGCACGGCAGGGGAGTGTTCTCGCCGATCTACATAGACGATCTGGCCGACGGGATTGCGCTAGCCGCGAGTCTGGACGCGGGCGCGGGGCAGATCTTCAACCTGACCGGCGGGCAAGGAGTTGCCAGCGCCGAGTTCTTCTCTCACCACATGCGCTGGGCAGGCAAGAGCGGCCCGCCGCGCTCGTTCTCGACCGGGACGGCGATTCGCGTCGCGGAATTGGTGCGGTGGGGATCGAAGCTGGTCGGCAAGCCGACCGAAGCCAACCGCCAGTCGATGCTGATGCTCAGCAAGGCGGAGTCGTTCTCGATCGACAAGGCACGCCGGCTGCTCGGCTATGAGCCGAAGGTCGACCTCGCAGAGGGCATGCGACGCACCGAGCAGCAGCTACGCGCGCAGGGATTGCTCTCGTAGCATCCGGAAAACGCCGGCCGCGATCACCCACCACGTCGTCGAAGCCCTCGATGCTCGAGTGACCGGATACGTCACGGAACGCGGACTGCTTCGCTTCGGCGCTTGTCCGCCGCCCCGCCCGCGGTGCGTCCGCCGCGCGGCCTCACGGTCTCGGCACCGGAGCGCTTGCGCGACCGCGCATCGAAGATCGCGCGCACTTCTTCGGCAAAGCCCGGTTCCAGATACGGCGCGAAGCTCAGAAAGCTGTGCAGCGCGCCATCGGCGATATCCCCATAGTGCACGTCGAACTTGTCCCGGGTGCTGGTCAGGTAACGGATCCAGTTCGTCCACAGGATGAAAGCGTTGGTGGCGATGCGCTGCAGATCTTCGGGGGGATCGGGCCGGCGCATCTGCCCCTGCTGGATGAGGCGCTCCACCAGCACTTCGAACTGGCCCATCAGCCAGCGCTGCAACTCCCTGAACATCTCCGCTAGCAGCGGGTCGCGCGAGAAGAGTTCGTCGAGATCACGGAAGAAGAACCGGAAACGCCACAGCGTCTCGATGCCCGTCATATGATAGCGGCCCACGTCGGCCGCGGTTATCTCGCGGTCGGGGGAGACCGGAAGCGAGGCATACACGGCGTCGGCAGCCTGCGGAAAGATGGCACGAATGATCTCGGCACGGTTGGCGAAATGGTAGTAGAGATTGCCCGGGCTGATCGAGAGGTATGCCGCGATGTGATTGGTCGAGACGGCGTGAGCACCGTGTTCGTTGAACAGTTCCAGGCTCGCTTCGATGATCCGCGTGCGATTGCCCACCGGCGTTTCGCGTGTGGATGCGTGCCCCCGCTCCGTGGAGCGCCCCAGCCGTTCACCTGGTTCCGTGCGCTTGGTCCCCATCTCGTGTCCGCCTTGCGGCGTCCGCACCCGCTTCGGGCGCCCCGCGAGCCCGGCCGGACCTATACCCCGAGAAGGCATCAATGAGGAGCGCGCGGAATGTGCGACGCTCGCAGCGAGAAGCTTCCTACTCGACGGCCGTGGACGCCGAAGCTCAGGAAGATCACCGAGAAGACCAGGAACGGGTAGATCGACCACGCCGTGTTCCCGAGCGAGGCCAGGAACGAAGCCGTGTCGGTGAATCTCTCGTGGAGAGGATGGCCGTAGGCGAAGTACAGCAGCATCAGTCCGCTGCTGAAGGATCCTATCGAGAACCACTGGAATGGAGTGAGTCTGAGTAGCCGCGCGGTCGGTTCGCCGCGGATGAACTCGACGAAAAAGCGGCCCGACGACCCGAGGATCAGGAACGCCGCCGCGATCTCGCCGGCACGAATTCGCCCCGACGCGAGAATCGCCAGCATGACGAAAAGCGCGAGGCTCCCGGCGGCGCTGTACAGCTGCGTCGGATGAAGCGGGATCCCCGCCATCCGAGAGCACCGGACCGCCTTCGAGTCGGGATTGGTGTAGCGGATCGCAAGACGCGATCTGGTCGGCCGGCCATGACAGCAGCCATAGGTATGGCAAGCAAGACGCCCGATGGCGTGCCCGAGCGGAAACCCCAGCGCCATCGTGTCCATCAGCATGAAGAGATCGAGCTTGGCGTAGGCGGCGACGCCAACCACGCCGACTGCCGCGCCGACCAGTCCCCCCTGAAACGCGAAGCCGGGCTTGAAGACCGCTGCCCACGGCGAGACCAGGAGTTCGCGCCAGTCCAGCGCGAGGCTGAAGAGCCGCGATCCGATCACCGCGAGCACCGGCAGTACGACGAACAGCAGTGCGGCGTAGGTCTCGGGCCGCATCCCGGCCTGCTCCTGCCGCGCCAGCGAGATCCAAGCGGCCGCCGCGCCGCCGATCGCGGCGAGCAGACCGAAATTGACGAGGGTGACCGGACCGAGCCGCGCCAGGACGACGCGATTGTGAATTCCGAGGTGCCGCGAGGTCGCGGCGGCAGCAGCGGCGCCGGCGTCTCGGGTCGCCGGCCTCAGCACCCGCACGCGCGTCGACGCGCGCGGGCGCGCCTGCGACATGGAGGATTCCTCGATGCCTATTCCCATGGGGTCCTCGGTCTTCGTCGGCTACCGGCCCGCGAAGAGTAATTACTCTACGTGGGTAGAGCATTTACTCTACAGCCGCCCGGCCGTCAAGGCCCCTTGGAGGCCGGCGCCTACAACCCCTCCGCCCACGCAGACAGGCGGGGCAGGGGCGACGACGCCCCCGCGGCGACCCCGCGCTCGGTCGTCCGCGCCCGGCCGCCGTGGTAGAAGCGGTCGTGCCGGGAACGACCGACCTGTCGTCTCTGTATTCCGAGTTCGGCGCTCGCATCTACGCCTACCTGCGCCGGCTCACCCGCGACGACTGGCTCGCCGAGGATCTCACCCAGCAGACCTTCTTGCAGGCTGCGCAGCGGTTGGACGCCTTCCGCGGTGAGGGCAAGGTCTCGAGCTGGCTCTATCGCATCGCCGCCAACGTGCTTCGTGACCACCGGCGCAAGCCGGGCGGCAGCGAGCAAGCGCCGCGGGAAAGCCACAACACCTCGGACGACCACTCCGACGCGGCGGCGACGATGGTCGATCCGGCGCCACCGGTGTCACAACAGCTCGAATGCCGCGCTGCGACCCAGTGCGTACACGACTGCATCGAGGCGCTCCCGGACCCCTACAGAACCGCCCTGGTGCTGTATGCGGTCGAAGGCAAGACCGTCGAGGAGAGCGCGAACATACTCGGCTGCACTACCGGTGCAGCCAGAGTCCGTCTTCACCGCGGGCGCCGGCTCTTCAAGGAACTCGCCGACCGCCATTGCGAGGTGTCGGCCGGCGAGGACGGCGGTCCCGCCACCTGTCTGCCCAAGCCGCCGCAACCGCAAGCGCCGCGCGCTCGCATCCGCACCGGCTCGCGACGGCCCCGGCCGCGAACATCGCGGTAACCTTTCTCCGTCAGGGTCCGTCTGTACCGGTGAGCGCCACTTGCGGCGTCGCACGCGGACAGGAGAAGGATCGGATGGAAACCAGGCTTTCGGAAAAGGAAAAGGAACTCGTCGCGGTCGCCGCCTCGGTAGCCGCGGGCTGCATCCCATGCACGCGCTACCACGTGAAGGCCGTCCAGACCGCCGGCGCCACGCTCGACGAGGTAACAGGCGCCGTCGAGGTTGCGTTGCGGATAAAGCGCGGTGCGGCCGCGGTCATGGAGGGCGTCGCGCGGACGGCTCTCGGCCTGAATGCGGATTCCGCAACGGCAGCTGCCGCCGGTTGCGGCGATCGGGTGAGCCGGCTCGCGGCGATTGCCGCCGCAGTCGCGGTCAACTGCACCACCAGCCTCGAGCGGTACGTCGCGATCGCAGTCGGCACCGGCATCCGCGGCGACGAGATCAGGCTCGTCGTGGGGCTGGCACAGATGATCCGCGCGAAGGCGGCCGAGAAGATGGACGCAGCGAGCAAGGCCGACGCGGCCGGGGCGGCGGCCGATCCACCGGCCTGCGGCTGCGGATCGTCTGCGTGTTGAATCGAGCGACCGACACGCGCTCGACGCGGCGCGCTCGGGCGCCCTGTCACCCCGGCCGCGTCGTGATCGCGCCCCGGCACGGATCCGCATCGCCGGGGCGGCCCTGGATGACTCTGCAAGGGGTACCAGGCTATAGGGAAGAGAGCCCGGCTCCGTCGAAGTCGCGGGCCGGCCCCTCCAGTGACCTCGAACCAGACGCTACCGAGCACCGGATTACCCAGCCTGGATGAGGTGATCCGGGGCGTGCTGCCGGGCGACAACATCGTCTGGCAGATCGACACGATCGAGGACTACGCGACCTTCGTCGAGCCGTTCTGCGCCGCTGCGCTGCGGCAGGGAAGGAAGCTGGTCTATTTCCGCTTCGCCCGACATCCACAACTGATTCCCGACGGCGCTGGCGCGGAGATCCATCGACTCTCGCCCGAACTCGGCTTCGAAACGTTCACGGCCGGGATTCACAACGTCATCGAGAAGAGCGGCCGCGGCACCTTCTACGTGTTCGATTGCCTGTCCGACCTCGCCGCCGATTGGTGCAGCGACCTCATGCTCGGCAATTTCTTCATGGTCACGTGCCCGTACCTGTACGAACTCGAGACCGTGACCTACTTCACGCTGCTGCGCGATCACCACTCGTTCGACGCGGTAGCAGCGATTCGTGACACGACGCAGTTGCTGCTCGACGTGTTCCGCCGCGACGGGAACCTCTACCTGCACCCGCTCAAAGTGTATCAGCGACACTCGTCGACGATGTACCTGCCCCACGTCTGGGAAGGCGGCGCTTTCAAGCCGCTCACCGAAAGCGCGGTGGTGTCGCAGCTACTGGTCGAGATCAGCGACCGGCGCACCGACACGCTCTCGCGTACCCTCGACGTCTGGGACCGCCGTTTCATGCAGGCGAGCGAGATCCTGGCGGACATCGAGGCGGCCACGCGGCCCGAGTCGGATGCGGCGGAGGTCTTCGAGCACCTGCTGCGCATGGTCGTGACCCGCGACGAGCGACTCGTTTCGATCGCGCGCGAGTACCTCGGCGTCGCAGACATCCTGGCGATCCGAAAGCGGATGGTCGGGACCGGGCTCATCGGCGGCAAGTCGATCGGAATGTTGCTGGCGCGCGCGATCCTGTGCGAGCGCAGCCCGCGCTGGAGACAGATACTGGAGAAGCACGATTCCTTCTTCATCGGCTCGGACGTGTTCTATACGTTTCTGGTGCGCGCCGGCTGTTGGCGAATCCGTCGCAGCCAGCGCGACCTTTCCGCCTTCCTCGATGGCGCCGAGCAGGCCCGCGAGAGGATCCTCGCCGGGACGTTTCCGCCCTTCATCAACGAGCAATTCATCGCGATGCTGGAGTACTTCGGCCAGTCTCCGATCATCGTCCGCTCCAGCAGTCTGCTCGAGGACGGTTTGGGAAACGCGTTCACCGGCAAGTACGAGAGCGTGTTCTGCCCGAATCAGGGCTCGCCCCAGGAGCGCCTTGCGGCACTGCTGGGCGCGGTGCGGGCGGTCTACGCGAGCACCATGAGCAAGCAAGCGCTGCTGTACCGGGCCAGCCGCGGCCTGCTCGACTCCGACGAGCAGATGGCGATCCTCGTTCAGCGCGTCTCCGGTGCGGTCTATGGCGACCTGTTCTATCCGCAGGTCGCCGGCGTCGGACTATCGTACAACCCCTATGTGTGGGGACCGTACATCGATCCGGAAGCCGGCATGCTCAGGCTGGTGTTTGGACTGGGCACCCGCGCGGTCGACCGGTCCGACGACGACTACACCCGGGTCGTCGCTCTGAACGCACCTCTGCGGCGTCCCGAAGCGCATCTCGACGGAGTCATGGAGTACGCGCAGCATCGAGTCGACGTACTCAATCTCGAAGCCAACCGGTTCGAGTCGCGACACTGCGACGCCGTAATCGATCGCAGCCCGGGGCTTCCCGTCCAGATGTTCGCCGCGCGCCGGTCCGACCGCAGGACGGACCGCGAACACGGCTCTCCCACCGTTGCGCCATGGGTGCTCACGTTCGAGAAACTGCTCGGCGAGACGCCGTTCGTGCGCGACATGAGCGAGATGCTCGGCCTTCTGCGCGACGCCTACGACTATCCCGTCGACACCGAGTTCACCGCCAACTTCCTCGCGGACGGCAGTTACCGCATCAATCTGGTCCAGTGCCGTTCGCTGCAGATCAAGGAGGGAGGCAGCATCGTCGCGCCGCCCGAGGGACTGAAACCGGATGACATCGTGCTCGAAGCGCTCGGCACGATCGTCGGCCGCAGTTCCTTCGCCGCCGTCGATCGGCTCATCTACGTGGTCCCGCAGGCTTACTCGCAGTTGTCGATCAGCGACCGCTTCTCGATCGCCCGGATGATCGGCAGGCTGACGCACCTCGAAGCGGGGTCACCGGCATCGCTGATGCTGCTGGGGCCGGGACGCTGGGGCACCAGCATGCCGTCGCTCGGAGTGCCGGTCTCCTTCGCCGAGATCGATACCGTCGCCGTGCTCTGTGAGATAGTGACGATGGGCAACAACGTCGTGCCGGACGTGTCGCTCGGCACGCACTTCTTCAACGATCTGGTGGAAGCCAACATGCTGTACATGGCGCTTTACCCCGGACGTGCCGGCAACTCGCTCAACGACGATTTCTTCGCTCGACGCGCCAACCGGCTCGCCGATCTGCTGCCCGACGAAGCCCGCTGGTCCGATGTCGTCCGCGTGATCGACGCCGGCGCGGGACGCGGTGGCAGGCTCCTGTACATCAATGCGAATTGTCTGACCCAGAGAGCGATCTGCTATCTCGCCGCGCAGTGACGAACTCGATTGCGGTCGGCGCCCGCGGCCCCCGGCCGCGAGCTCGCCGGATTCCACCAACTAATAGGGCGAGCACCCCGCCGTAATACGGGCCGCCACGCTGAGCACCTGGTCCGGCGCGATCGAGTATCTCCCGCGACGAGCAAAGCGCGACCGAATCGCGCCCTTCCCGAGCGCCGCGCGACGCGCGTGCGTCTTTGACTCCCATTCCAGCGGGACCTAGGATCCGCGCGCCGCTTTACAGAGGGACCCGGAAACAGGGCTCGCGTTCCATACGAGGCTGCCTCCCGATGGCGAAGTTGGACCTTAGGGCACCGCGCGTATGCGGTGCCGTTGCTATAGCCGCATTGTTGTTCGCTGCCCTTCCCGGACTGGCGCAAGAAAACTCCGACTGTCTGGACTGTCACGAAGACCCGGAACTGGTGGGTACCCGAAACGGCGAGGAAGTGTCCGTCGCGGTCGATCCCGCGGTACTAGCCAAGTCGATCCACGCCGACAACAACTGCACCGATTGCCACGCGGATCTCGTAGGCGTCGAATTTCCGCACCCCGAAGACCCGGCACCGGCACAGTGCGACACTTGCCACTCCGACGTAGTCGAGGAGCAGAGCAAGAGCCTGCACGGCCGGGCGGCCGCGCGTGGCGACGAGCTCGCACCACGTTGTCCCGATTGTCACGGCAGTCACGGCATCATCCCGCGCAGCGACCCGAACTCTCCGGTCGCCAAGATGCGTGTCCCGTTCCTGTGCGGAAGCTGCCACCACGAGGGCACCGAGGTGTCGCGCGAGCGCGACATCCCCGAGGAGCGAATTCTCGAGAACTACTCGGAATCGATCCACGGCGAGGGCCTGTTCAAGCGCGGATTGATCGTCAGCCCGGTCTGCATCAATTGCCACACCGCGCACAATCAGTTGCCGCACACCGACCCCGAGTCGAGCATCAATCCGAAGAACGTGGCGAAGACCTGCACGCAGTGCCACACGCTCATCGAGGAGGTGCATCGCAAGGTCATCGAAGGACGACTATGGGAAGAGGAGCCTCACAAGATCCCGGCGTGCACCGACTGCCACTCGCCGCACACGATCAAACGCGCGAGCTCGCCGACCGGGCTCGCCACCGCCGACTGCCTGGCGTGTCACGGCAAGGAAGACATCAAGACCGTCCGTAACGGCCAGACGGTTTCGCTTTTCGTCGACGAATACGCGCTGGCGGCATCCACCCACAGCAAAGTGGCTTGCGCGCAGTGTCACAATGAAGTCACCGCCTCGCACACTCGCCCGTGCGAGGCCATCCACTCTCCGGTCGATTGCAGCATCTGCCACGCCGAAGTCGTCCAGCAGTACAAGGGTGGCATCCACGGCCAGTTGGCGGACAAGGGCGACAAAGATGCCCCTGGCTGCCTCGACTGCCACGAACACCACACAACCAAGAGCAAGCGGACCCCGAGTTCACCGACGTATCCGCGCAACGTGCCCGACCTGTGCGCGCGTTGTCACCGCGAGGGCGAGAAGGCAGCCAAGCGTATCCACGTCGGCGCGCCCAACGTCGTCGCGAGCTACGAAGAGAGCATTCACGGCAAGGGGCTGGTCGAGAGCGGTCTGGTAGTGACCGCCACGTGCAGCGACTGCCACACTCCGCACGCGCCGTTGCCGCCCGATGACCCGAAGTCGTCGGTCAACCCTCGCAACGTCGCCGCGACCTGCGGCAAGTGCCACCACGGCATCGAGGAACGCTACAGCGCTAGCATTCACGCCTTCGATCCCAAGGCCGATGTGAAGGAGAACGAGCACCGCAAGCCGACCTGCGAGTCGTGCCACACTTCGCACACCATCGGCCGCACCGACCAGGCCAACTTCCGCCTGAGCATGATGAACCAGTGCGGTAGCTGTCACGAGACCGAGGCCGAGACGTTCTTCGACACCTACCACGGCAAAGTCTCGCGTCTGGGCGCGGGCGGTGCCGCCAAGTGCTACGACTGCCACGGGACCCACGACATCCTGCCGCCGAACGACCCGCGTTCGCACCTCAGCCGCGCCAACGTCGTCGAGACCTGCGGCAAGTGCCACGAGGGATCGCACCGCCGCTTCGCCGGTTACCTCACGCACGCCACCCATCACGACCGCGAGAAGTATCCGTGGCTGTTCTGGAGCTTCTGGGGAATGACCGGGCTGCTGGTGGGCACGCTCACTTTCGCGCTGATACACACGGTGGCGTGGCTCACGCGGCTGTTGTTCGCCCGCCAGGAGTGGCATCGCCACAAGCACGCGCCGAGCGGTCAGCTCTACCGGCGCTTCACCACCCGGCAGCGCGGCACGCACCTGACGATGATGCTGTCATTCTTCACGCTGGCACTGACCGGCATGGCGCTGAAGTTCTCGTACATGCCGTGGGCGCTCGGAATGGCGCGCGTGCTCGGCGGCTTCCATACCATGGGTGTCCTGCACCGCATCGGAGCTCTGGTTCTGGTGGGTGTGTTCTTCACTCACCTGTGGATGGTGCGCCGCTACAAGGTCGAGCAGGGCCTCTCGTGGATCGGTCTGATCACCCATCCGGACTCGATGATGTTCAACATGAACGATCTCAAAGAGGTCGTCGGGTCGTTCCGCTGGTTCTTCGGTCTCGGCGAGAGACCGAAATACGGCCGCTACACCTACTGGGAGAAGTTCGACTATTTCGCGGTAGTCTGGGGCGTCGCGATCATCGGCTCGACCGGTCTGGTGCTGTGGTTCCCGGAACTGATGACATACATCCTGCCGGGCTGGTCGGTGAACGTGGCTACCATCATCCACAGCGACGAAGCGCTGCTGGCGGTGGCGTTCATCTTCACCGTGCACTTCTTCAACACGCACTTCCGGCCCGACAAGTTCCCGATGGACCCGGTGATCTTCACCGGTCGGGTGCCGCTCGAGGAACTCAAGTACGACAAACCGCGCGAGTACGAGGACATGCTCGCGCGCGGGGAACTCGACGAACTGCTGGTCGAGCCGTATCCGGAGCCGGTCGAGCACGGATTCCGGATGTTCGGCTTCACCGCGCTGGCCGTCGGCCTGACGCTGGTAGGACTGATCGTCTACTCGATGCTATTCGGCTACCAGTGAGCCGCGGCGATCGTGTCGCAGCTCCCGGGTCCGCGGCAGTCAGCTCTGCCCGGGCTCGGGGTGCTTCCTGCGCGGCAGTTCCGGCACTTCGCCTCTGCCGTCGATCAGGTGCCAGATCGCCAGGACCGGATGGCGCAGCAGCATTCGCGGTCCGGCGTATCGCATCACGACCCTGACCTGCTCGCGCATTTCCGGCTTGTAGCAGTGCACGGGACACGCGGCGCAGGTCGGCTTGTCGAGCTTGAAGACGCAGCGCTGAAGCCTGACGTCCGCGTAGCAGCAAAGCGCCTCGCACTGCTGGCACAAGGTCTTGCCTCCCGCGTGCAGATCGCGGCAGTACAGCCGGATCATCGCTTCCAGCGTGCGTCGCTCGCGGTCGAGTCTTGCCTGCGCGCGCGTCATCTCAGGCTTCCTTCATACCAGAGCGCGCGGTCCTGAAGTGCGATGCGAGCGGCTCCAGCAGGACCGCGCCCAACGCGGTGACGAGCGCGACCGTGAACAGGATGAGCCCCATCCTCAGAGACGCCTCACCCTGCGCCCGCCGCAGCGCCGTCAGAACCACCAACGTATGGAGCCAGACGACCACGCCGGCCGCAAGCAGCCCCTGGACGACGCGCACCGACCAGCCGCGACGCGAGGCGAGCAGCAGCGGCGCGACCGCGACCGCGACGGCCGCCACAACCTCGCCGTCGCGCAAGAAATGCGCCCCGAGGACGATGCTCGCCACGGTGGCCGGAAGCGCGCGCAGGACCGGCCTCATCGAGCACCCTGCAGCGTGAAGTAGAAAGTCGCTCCGTCGCCCGGCGCGCCCTGCGCCCACACGTTGCCGCCGTGGCGCTCGACGATGCTCTTGACGACCGCGAGCCCGACGCCGGTCCCCTCGAAATCCTTCGCATCCTGCAGCCGTTCGAACGTGGTGAAGAGACGGCTGGCTTGCGACATGTCGAACCCGATCCCGTTGTCGCGCACGAACCAGGCATGATCGGACTCGCTCCAGCCGACGTGGACCTGGGGGGTTTCCTTGCGCGCAGAATACTTGAGCGCATTGCCGACCAGGTTGGCGAGCACCTGCCGGATCAGCGTCGGATCGCCGACGGCCTCGGGCATTTCGTCGACCTTCAGTTGAGTACGCGAATGCTGCCTCACGAACTGCTCCAGAATCTCCGAGAGCAGCGCGCGCATGTCGATCGTCGACCGTCGCAGTTCGGCGCGGTTCACCCTGGCCAGCTCGAGCAAGCCATCGATGAGCTGGCCCATCCGAAGAATGTTGCGCTCGATAGCCTCGGCATGGCGGCGCCCCTGTTCGTGCAGGCCTCCTTCGGCTTCGACGAGTTCCTCCAGATAGCCCGAGATCGCACGGAGCGGCAGCCGCAGATCGTGCGAGACCGAGTAGGAGAAAGTCTCCAGATCGCGCATGGCGGCCCGCAGATGAGCGGTCCTTTCCTGCACTATCTGCTCCAGACTCGCGTTGAGCTGCGCAAGATCGGCCTGGATGCCACGCAGTTCGTTCTCCCGCGCCGTCAACTCGCCGACGCTTCCCTCCAGCGCGTCACGTGACGCTCGCAGCGCCAGGAGCTGGGAGCTGAACGTCTTCGAACTGAAGTAACCGAGCAGACCGGCGGTGACCGCGACGCCGGCGTGAACGAGAGCCGCGTAGTATATGGGCGCCGGATAAGAAATCGGCAGCGTCCATCGCGACTGCGCCGCGAAAGCCAGGAATGCGATCGCGATCGGTGTCGAAATTGTCAATACCAGTGCCGCACGAGGACCGACGAGCCAGCCGGCCATCATCAAGATGACCGCGAAGGCACTGATGGTCGGCCCGTTGACGCCGTTCAGCACACTCAGCCCCGCGAGCGTTGCCGCCCAGGTGCCGAATACGCCGATGCGATAGCCGAGTTCGTTGCGACCCATCCGTATGCAGATCCAGGTCGCGACGCCGCTGAGCGCAAACGGAACCGCCAGCAAAAGCCGCGGCGACTGGCCGGCGTGGGCCAGCAACAGCGCCGACGCCACCGCCGCGACCGACAGAACCCACAGACTGGCGTGCATGAAAGCGAGCTGGTTGGATTGCGGATCACCGCCCGCCGGATACGAGCCGGTGGCTGATCTCTCCCGTGGACTGTCGGGACCTCGAGCGTCGGTCCACATCGGCAACGTAGCCTCCCGGAGTACGGTCGCGGCACACCATAGGAGGGCCACTGAGCAACGTCGAGCGGATTTCGTCGCGCTTGGCGGGCTCGCGCCGCGCGATCCCGGGAGTTGCGCCAGGCCCCTCCGCCAGCGGGCCAGCCTGCGCCGGCCCGGCCCGCTCGGCCCTACACCAGCAAACCCGGCCAGCCCCTCACAGTCCGTGATTCGGCCACTTCGGCTTGCGCCCCGCCTTGAATGCGCTCGCGCCGATCGCGTGCGAATCCTTGCGCATCCACATCGACATCGTCGCCTCCGCCTCATTGCGAAGCTGCTCTTCGTAGGTACGCCCGACGTTGCGGATCATCGTCTCCTTGTCGGTGCGGATGGCACCTTGCGGAAGCGTCGCG